>DATNAT010000268.1:0-3305 GCA_035572355.1 Gemmatimonadaceae bacterium | reverse complement strand
GCGAGCATGGAATGGCGAGCCGGGCCGGAGAGCCGGGCTGGTATCATCGAACTGGCATGAGCGACCGATAGATGCGTTCGGCGCGCAGCGCTCCGCAAGGTCTTCCGCACCGCCGATCGCCCTCCGCGCCCTCCTCAAATGATGTATCGCCGTTTGAGACGGATGTCTTGACCAGTGAGCGGGCTTCGGCCGGCCGCGAACAATCGGAGCGTGGGCCGGCGATCGGGCGGCACCATCTTGATCGACTCGCGAAAGTCCTGGTTGACTGAGGCGAGCTCGCGCCAGACCGCGGCATCGAGCGCGCGCGGGTCGCGTTGCGGAGCCTCTGGCTTCACCTCGACCCAGAGCTCGAGTCGCTTGTTTGCGCGGGCGTCCTCGTACGGGTGAAGCGCGAAGTTCGCCGCCGCGTCGGCGAGCTCTGGCACGCGGAGTACGACCTGCTGGATGTCGTCGGGCGTGATCTTGCAGCCATAGAAGCCGACGGCGCTGTCCTGTCGCCCCCAGTGAAAGAGGAGCGGCAGGTCGACGCGAGTTCCCTCGATATCGAGGTGTACGCCGTGGTCGCGCAACACCTCGTCGACGTCGCGCATCGAGCGCACGATGCCGCGATCGTGGATGTTGTACCGGATGCGCGGCGAGACGTTCTCCAGCCGATTGACCGTAAACAACAGGTTCCGTTCGGCGTCGCTCTCGACGAGACAGGTGAGCGGATCGTACTGGAAGATCATCGGCAGCGCTTCATGGCCGAACAGATCGCGCCCGATCGCCGGACAGCCGTCGATCGCTTGCCTGAGGGCGATGCTGAATTCGGTCTCGACGGCGAGATTGATCTCGAGGTCGGACGCGCCGAAGCTCGAAATCGTCTTTCGGAAGCATCGATTGAGCGCGCCACGGAGGGGCTCGGACATCCCTTCACCGCCGACAACGGCGCGGACGTCGTACTTCGACCAGTCGATATCGGCGGTATCGATGACTGTTTTGAGAAAGGGCGGATACCCGGCGATGACGTACCGGTAGCGTGGTCCGAGGAGCTCGAGCGTGGCCACGACTTTGGCAACGTCCGGTCCGATCGACTTGAGCACGCATCGGTCGACGAGCGACATCGAGACGTTCATCCCTGTCGCCCACGGGCCGAGCGCGAACGAGTTGAGAAGAATGAAGCTGTCGTCGCCGAAGCAGCTTCGCGACGAGTATTGAAGCAGCCGGCGTGCCGACCGCCGTTCGGCCGCGCCGCGAACCCAATTGCTCGCCGCGCCGCTGGAGCCGGAGGACTCGTCGATCACGGCGCCCCGCTCGGGCAGCTGCCCACCTACGCACAGCTCCTCGAGCGGCCAACGCGCGATGTACCCGGCCTTGTCCATCGGCGGGATATCCTCGAACGCCGCGACGCCCAGGGCACCGTGCTCCCGCAGAAACTCGCGATACGCCGGGACGCGCGCCTTGGCGCGCGCGAATGCCGCGGCGGCGCGACGGTGCGCCAGCCTCTCGCGCCAGTCGCCGACGAGCGGCGGAACGAAGAGCATGCGATAGCTCGCCCAGGAGGACAGGGCGACGTCGCCGGCGAAACTCAATGCCCGGCCGGCGATCGGATCGATCAGAGGATGGAGTCTCGTCATATCATTCGTCTCATTCATATGTGAGAATCGTGGCAAGGCGCGGCGCCCGCGGCGGCGGGTCGCTGTAACCGAAGCGGAGCGCGAGCCAGCAGTCGTCGACGCCGAATCGGCGCGACACGGCATCGGCGTAGACGGGATTGGTCAGCATCGAGCCCATCGGGTGCATGTAGACGCCGCGGCGCGCCATCTCGAGCCAGAGGTCGAGCAGCATCCGGCCGGCCGCGACGAGCTCGGGCCAGGTCCGAAAGGCGCCGCAGACGAGCGCGACGTGGCGCGTACCGCGCTGCGTGCGCAGATAGCGCGCACTCGCCACCTGGCGAACGCCGGGAAGCGCGAACACGCGCGGCGCCGCGAATGCCGTCTGGAGCTCCCACGACGGTTGGTTCATCGGCTCGACCCACAGGCCGTCGCCAATGACGGGCGTCGTGCCGGTGCGATACCAGCCGTGAATCTCGTCGCGCTCCGCGTCGAGCTGCAGATTGTCGATCACGGCGTCGACATTGCGGCGCATCATCCATCGCACGGTCGCCGCGTCGTCGAAGGCGAGGAACCGGTGGTCGTAGCGCGCTGCCGCTACGGCCAGGGCTTCGATGCTGTCACGCGAGATCGGCCGGTCGTGGTACGGCAGGCGCGACGTGCGGCGAGCCTCGAGGAGCGCGCGCTGCTCCCGCGGTGCGCACGATCCGGTGATCTCGATGCGGCCGAGGATGGTGCGCGGCTGCTCGTGCAGCATGGCCGGCACAACGCCCGCCGCGGGTGTGACGTCGATCGCCAGACCATGATGCATTCCAGCCAGGCGAACCGTCTCGGCGAGAATGCCGAAGGCACTGGCCATGTAGAGATTGCCGTGATCTTCGCGCGGCAGCAGCCGATCGGCGAGCACGACGACCTCGGCGTGCCGCTCGTCGAGCGGACGAATTCGAAACGGTTGCGTGTTGTGCGGCGTCGGCGCGAGCCGTGCCAGCGCATCGATCTGAGCCCAGGTCGAGCCTGTCATGCGAACCTCCGTACCCGGTGGGGGCATCGGTACGCATGAACGATCGGCGGCGGAAAGACCTGGGCGAATACGTCGTGCTACGTAGACGGCCCCGCGAGGCGTGAACGCGGCGGTTCCGGCGTGTGCGTGCGATCGAAACGGCAAAACGCCCCGGCCAATGGGCCGGGGCGTTTTGTTCGCTCGCGGAGCGCGGGTGGGCCCTCCGTTCGCTACTCGGCTTCGGCCTCTGCGCTCGACAGATCGACCGGCGGATATCCCATGTCGTGTTCCGACTCCATCGGGATGATCTTCGACGGCGTTTCCGGACGCGGCGGCTGGTCTTCCGGAATGTTCGTCACGCCGAGCACGATGCGGCGGTGGATCGGGTCCACCTCGAGCACGCGCATGTCGAGCTTCATCGTCTCGTACACGATGTCGGCGGGGCTGTTCACCTGCTTCTCGTTCGGGCTGAGCTGGGAGAGCGGAACGAAGCCCTCGATGTCATTGCCGATGTCGACGACGACGCCCTTGTCCATCAGCCGGACCACGGTGCCCGTGAGATCGGTGCCTACCGGATAGGTCTCACCGATGCGGAGCCACGGATCTTCTTCGGCCTGCTTGAGGCCGAGCGAGATGCGCTTGTTCTCCGAATCGATATTCAAGATTACGACATCGACGCTGTCGCCTTTCTTCACCACTTCCGATGGGTGCTG
>DATNAT010000267.1:0-4178 GCA_035572355.1 Gemmatimonadaceae bacterium | reverse complement strand
CCGCCGCCCCGCGCGACGCGAAGGAGGTCTACATCGAGGCCATGTTGGCCAGCGCGCTCAAGTCGGCCGAGCTCGCCGAGGACGTGGGCCTTCGCCACGATCAGATCGTCATCTCAGCCAAAGTCTCGGGCGTGGATGACTTGGTGGAGGTTTACCGGCGGCTTGCGGCGCGATGCGACTATCCGCTGCACCTCGGCCTCACCGAAGCCGGGATGGGCATGAAAGGAATCGTCGCCAGTTCGGCGGCCCTGTCGCTCCTGCTCGCCGAAGGCATCGGCGATACGATTCGCGTTTCGCTCACGCCCAAGCCGAACGGCGATCGCACCGAAGAGGTGCTCGTCGCGCAGCAGATCCTCCAGTCGCTCGGCTTGCGAAGCTTCTCGCCTCAGGTGACGGCCTGTCCCGGATGCGGACGCACGACGTCGACCTTCTTTCAGCACATGGCGGAAGACATCCAGACCTACATCAGAGAGCAAATGCCGGTCTGGCGCGCCGCGCATCCTGGGGTGGAGGAGTTGAAGGTCGCGGTCATGGGCTGCGTGGTGAACGGACCTGGCGAGTCGAAGCACGCCAACATCGGTATCTCGCTGCCGGGAACGTTCGAAGAGCCCAAGGCGCCGGTCTATGTCGACGGCAAGCTCCGCGTCACGCTGCGCGGCGCGACGATCGTTCCGGATTTTCTGAAGATTCTCGACGACTACGTCGCGTCGCGCTACGCGGTCTGAGGAGCGTGACGCGCGTCGGGCGCGCGGTCTCCGGCCCACCGCTCGAGCTCCGAGATGACGTCGCCAAGCTCGCGCATGATCTCGCCGGCGAAGCCGACTTCGAGCAGCCGGTCGTAGGTGCGCCGATAGTCGAGAATCGTTGCCAACTTGCCGCTGCTGTACCGGCTCCAGACCGCATCCGGATCGATTGTTCGCCGGAGATCGGCGAGGATGCTGCTTGCGTCGTGTAATCGGTCGGCGGCGCACACCCACCTCGCGGCATCGTTCGCTTTGTCGAGCCGCGCGAGAAAATCGGTCCGCCGTTCGTCGGCCGACAGCTCAACGCCGGCGTCGTCCACTTTGCGATGCGCCACCATGAGGAGCGTCTCCAGCACCTCGCTGCCGAACTTGTCCGCCATGCGGCGTCCGAGCATGTCGGCCGTGTAGCCCTCGCGAACGCAATCCTCGACCACGTCGTGAAGAATTCCAGCGACGATCACCTGGTCGTCGCGACTGTAGCGTGTGAGGATGATGGCGACGTTGGCCGGATGCGTCACGTACGGTGCGCGCGTGCCTTTGCGCACCTGCTGGTCGTGGTGTTTGGCCGCGAACGCCAGCGCGTGGTTGATGCGATCGGAATACCCGGTGATCGTCATGGCCTCTTCCCCAGCCTATTGCACGTGACCGGGCGCGTCAACCGCGCCCGTCTCCGGCGAACCAGCGCATCATGCGCTCGAGGCCGTCGGCGTCCTGCTGATCGAAGGTGCCGCGCCGCTCCGAGTCGATGTCGAACACTGCGATCAGCGCGCCGCTTCTATTGAACACGGGAACGACGATTTCGGATTTCGCGCGCGTGTCGCAGGTGATGTGGCCCGGGAAGCGTTCGACATCCGGCACGACGATCGTGCGTCGCTCGGTGGCGGCGGTGCCGCAGACGCCGCTGCCGAATCGGATCTCGAGGCAGCCGAGCGTGCCCTGATATGGTCCGACGCGCAGCAAATCCGGGCCCACCACGCGATAGAATCCAGTCCACAGGTGGCGAAACGCGTGGTGCACGAGCGCCGCGACGGTGGCCATGCCGGTCACGTCGTCGTCGATGCCGGAGAGCACGGCGATGATGTGCGCATACAGCTGCGCGTACGCGCGATCCTTTGGCGCGTGTCTGAGGTCCAGCGTGACTTCCGCCATCGTTACCTGGATACTACGGCGGCGAGCTGCAAATCGATGAGAAGAAGTGCCAGCCCCTGCATCACGATCGCGGCGCCCGCTCCCGCCGCGCCAACGTTTCGCGCGAGCAGGCGGCCAGCGGCCGCCAGGACGGCGCCGATGCCGACGAAGCCAGCGTCGAGGCCGAGATTGAACCACAGGATGCGTTCGAGGTGGATCTCGCCCGAAACGTCACGGAGGCGCAGCCCATGCCATTCGAACGCCGCGATCGCGCCGAGCACCAGGCCCCATCCGATCATTTGGAGTGAGAACTGCGCCAGGAGCGGCGACCGCAACCGCCGGACGGTGATCGTCGTGACCGCCGCGGTCCCGGCGAGGATCGACAACCCGGACCACAGGAGAAGACGCAGCAGATGCTGCTGTTCGGCGTGCAACAGCGTGTCAGCCCACACTCGACGGATGCTACTTCGACCGGCGCGCCGCAGGAAGTGCAGCGCTGGAATGCGTCAGGTCGACGTCGTGAGGGCGCGCATCTCCTCGGTGCGCAGCGGTCGCGGGGCGTCGGCGATGCGCTCCGGCGTCGGCAGCGCCGGCGACACCGCGTCCCACAGCACGATGCCGAGCGGGTTTCCACCGGCGCTGCGGACGCCGTCGATCGCCGATTGCAGCGACGCGATCCGCGTATGCCCGACGCGCGCGCAAAGGATCGTATCCGGAATCGCGAGCACGCCGGGTAGTCCGGCGATCGCCTGTTCGATCGACGTGACGATCACGATGGCTTCGTAGTGCCGCGACAGGCGAGAGGCCTCCTGGCGGAAGAGTGCCGTCACCGCGGACGTTTCGAGCCGAGTCGGAGTGATGCCGCTTGGCAGCACGTCGATCGTTCGGTCGCGGCCGACCATCGCCTGGGCCGTGACTTCCGGCCAGTCGATGTGACGCTCGACGATGTCGGCGACCCCGGGTTCGGCGTGAATGCGTAGCGCCGCGGCGACCGGCGCCGTGCGCGATTCCGTGTCGATGATGATGGTGCTCCGCGCTTCATCGGCGGCGATCGCGGCGACGTTCGCGCCAACGACCGCCGCAATACCCGTGTCCGCGCCGGCGATCGTGAGCATCAGGCGACTGGCGCCGGCCCGCGCGACGTGCAGATAGGTCAACTGATACGCGTCGGCGGCTGGATCGAAGTAGGGCGGTGCCTGCTTGTCGGCGAGCCGGCGCCGGCGGTCGGGATCGCGTGGACGTGGTCGAATCGTTGCCAAGACTCGCGCGCCGGTCACGCGCTCGACCTCGTGCTCGTCGCTCACGCGAGGATGGCGCATCTCGTCGACGAACGCCGAACCAAATCCGAGGACGACGCCGAACACGAGCGCCGCGGCGAGCAAGGCCACGGGAGGCGCGTTGAACGCCGATTGCGCTCGTTCGCGCGCGAGCTCGGCGTCGTACGCTCTGGCCCTGACGCGAGTCTGCTCGAGCGCGGTCGTGGCCTGCGCGACGAGCGATCGCGCCGAGTCGCGCTCGGCGACCCACCCGGCTGTGTCCACCGACGGGGCGGCGGCCACGACCTGCGGCTGTGCGGGCACGCTGATCTTGGAGACCTGATCGCGCAGCGCGTCGCGCTCCGTCTGCGCCGCGGCCTGAATCGAACGGCCGATCTCGGCAGAGCGCGCAGTCAGCGCGACGTAGACCGGATCAGCTCCTCCGGTCGTACCGAACGCGGCTCGATCGCGCTCGACGTCGTTGAGTGAATCGAGGAGCGCTTTGATTCGCGGCGTGGCGGCGAGCCGCGGCGATTCGGCCAGCGCGCGGTATGAGGCCGACACCGGAGCCGATTCGGCGCGAGTGAGCAGGGCGTCCAGATCGCTCACCGCATTCGAGAGCGAGTCGCGCTGTGCAACGAGGCGCGGGCTCATGCTGTCGACCTTCGGAACGACCTGCGCTTGGATGTGCTCGCGCGCAAACGTGAGCGAGGAGTCGGCCGTCTTCAGGCGCGCGCTGGCCTGCAGTAGTGCTGCGATCAGCGGCGAGCTGTCCGGCTTGGCAACGCTCGAGGCGGGCACCGTCGAGGCCGGATGCTTGAGCTGGGGCGGTGCCAACACCAGCGCGACCAGCGCGGCAACGAATGTTCCGAGACTCACCGCGCCGATGAAGATCGGACGATGCACGGCGTTCCGAGCCCGCGCCGTGAGCCACACGGGCCGCGGAATCGCGCGCGGAAATTCGCCCGTCATGTTCGGCATGGTGCGCGAGTCTCGAAGAGAGGGACGAGCCGCCGGCAATGCTGGGGCGACTACACGGCACGCTCATGTG
>DATNAT010000266.1:0-8545 GCA_035572355.1 Gemmatimonadaceae bacterium | reverse complement strand
CGGCGCGATCACGCAGGCGGGGCGGCTCGGGCTCACCGCCTCGCGGATGTACGCGGTCGACGCGAACTCGTACTTCGCGCGGCCCGGACCGCGTTTGGTCGACGGCGTGGAGCTGTTGGCGCACGTGCTCCATCCGGACGTAGCGGAACGGCCGGCCGGAGCGGAGACGGGGTTTAGAGAACTCTTGTAACGCGGCGCGGCGATCGGTGGCGACTCACTCGTTGCGCAGCGATCGCATGATGTCGACTCGCGTCCCGCGAACTGCCGGCAGGAGCGTCGCCGCCGACGCCACGACCATCACGACCGACGCTGCCGCCAATAACAGCCAGACAGGCATCGGCGTCGCCAACAGCCCCGACGCGCGAACGACGCCCATCGCCCAGTACGCCCCGATGCAGCCGAGCGCGACGCCGACCGCGGACTGGATGAACGCGTCGCGTGCCACGAGGCCAACGACGCTCATGCGTCGCGCGCCGAGCGCCATGCGAATCCCAAGCTCACGCGTTCGTCGCGTGGCGCCGTAGCCCACGCCTCCATAGATGCCGAGGGCCGCGAGGAAGAGACCGAACGCAGCGAAGCAATCGAGCAGAATCGCGTTGAGGCGGCGTCCGCCCACGCTGCCATCGAGTGTTTCCTCATCGGAGGCGAACGGCGCGGTCCGCCGGCCGGTCGTCTCGCGGATGGCTCGCTCGGCGGCGGAGAGCGAGCTCGGGCTGTCGCCGGCGACACGAACGTACAGGGCGGAGACGGCGTGGTAGAACCGCGCTTGCGCCATCGGTCGATAGACGATGGCCCAGTGCCGCCTGCTGAGGTCTCCCCGCTCAACATCGCGCGTCACACCGACCACGGTAAGCAGCTCGCCGGCGCTCCCGCTGTCGCCGAGGAAGACCTGCCGGCCGACCGCATTCTGATGCGGCCAGAACGCCCCGGCCGCGGCTCGATTCACGACAGCGACCAGCGGCGCGCCGCGCGAATCCTCTGGGCCGAAACCGCGACCGGCAACGAATGTCATGCCGAACGTCGTGAAATAGTCTACGTCGACCGCTTTCACGAACGGCGTCTGCGACGCTTCAGCCTCCGTACCGCGCTCGGGGCGAACGATGCTCGGGTGCATCGCGTTTTCGTACTCGAGACTCGCCGCGGCGACACCAGGAGTTGCCGCGACGCGCTGCCGCGCCGCTTCAGCGGTTGCCAGCCAAGCAATCGGATCGCGTGGCCGCTGCCCGTCGCCAAGCACCGACGTGGAGTAGAGCCCTACCGGATCGTATCCGATGTCGAGATATCGCATTTCCATGAAATCGCGGCTCAACAGACTCGCCACGCAGGACACGATCAGGGCCAACGCGATCTGCAGCGTGACGAGCCACCGCGGCGCGCGGCCAGCCTGCCATGGCCGCTGTCGACCGGAGATCAGCGCCGAGCCGCCTGCGTTCGTGGCCGCCGCACGCCGTGCGGGAGCGATTGCCGTGCCCAGCCCGGCGGCGATCGACACGACGAGCGCGAAGGCCAGGATTCGCGCATCCATGTGAACGGCGATCCCGGTACCACTGATCGCTAACCAAGCCGGGATGAGTCGGATAGCCCACGCGGCGATCGACACGCCGAGCGCGCCGCCGATCAATCCGACGCAGCTGCCTTCGACGAGCAACTGGGCGAACAGCCGACCGCGCCCCGCGCCGAGCGCGCTCCGCATCGCCAGCTCGTGCTCGCGCGCAACACCTCGTGCGATTAGCAATCCCGCCACGTTCAACACTGCGATGATGAGCACGAGCGTCGTGATGGCGAACAAAATGAACCGTGCGTGGCCAGTACCGGTCGTCAGCAGCGAGCGGAGCGGCTGTACCTGCGCGCCCCAACCACGGTAGTCGGCCGGAAACGCCGCGGCGAGCCGGTTGGAGATCGTCTTCAGCTCCGCGTCGGCCGATTCGACGGACGCCGCGGGTCGGAGCCGCGCGATCACCCTCAGCGGCCGCGTCGTGCGGTGAGCACCGGCATCGAGCGATAGCGGAAGCCAGACCGGTGTTTCACCTTCGAATCGGAAGGCGTGCGGCAAGACGCCGATGATCGTTGCGCCCGGCTGGCCGGGCGGTGCGGCGAGGCGCCGTCCGACGACCTGCGGGTCGCCGTGCAAACGCTTTTGCCAGAATTCGTATGAGACGACGATCGCCGGTTCGGCGCCGGGCGCCGCGTCGCTCGCCGCGAAGCCGCGCCCGAGGATCGTGCGGCTGCCGAGCAGCTCGAAGAATCCGGGCGTCACACTCTGCGCGCTCAGCGGTTCGCTCACATCGTCGTGCTGCCAAGCGAATTCGCCGTATTCCGCCGCGGCGACACCCGCGAACGATTCGCTCTGCGCTTTCCAATCGAGCAGCGTCGGCGATGCGGTCCACCAGGCGCAGCGCGAGCACATGTCGTACCCCCTGGGCGTGACCTCGCCCAGCCACACCAGCCGATCGGGATCGTGAAACGGCAAGGGACGGAAGTCGAGCGCGTCGATCACGCTGTAGACGGTCGTCGTAGCGCCTATGCCGAACGCCAACGACAGCACGGCGACGGCGCTGAACATCGGCTGCCGCCCCATGCCGCGCACGGCATAGCGCACGTCCTGGCTCAGGCGGTCGATCCATTCCGTGCCCCACGCGGCGCGGGCTCGCTCCGCGGCGCTCGTGACGTTGCCGAGCTCGATTCGGGCGCGCCGCACTGCCTCGACATGAGACAATCCTTGGCGCTCGAGGTCGACGGCGCGCAGCTCGAGATGGAGTGCGAGCTCGTCGTCGATTTCCCGATCGAGCGCGGCGCGGCGAAAGGGCGCGCGCGCCAACGCCACGAGTCGTCCGAACATCAGCCTTCCGCCGGCCGTGCGCGCAGCGCCGCGGCCATCGCGCGCACGAACGCGGTCCAGGAATCGGTCTCGTCGGCGAGCTGGCGGCGGCCAGCGCGGGTGAGCGAATAGACCTTGACCCGGCGGTTGTTGTCGCCGAGCCGCCATTCGCCGGCGAGGAACTCCCGCTGCTCGAGACGATAGAGTGCGGGGTAAAGCGCTCCCTGCTCGACCTGCAAGGCGCCGTTCGTGATCTGCTCGATCCGCGAGAGAATCCCATAGCCGTGCAGCTCGCCGAGCGAGACGGCGCGGAGGATGAGCAGCTCGAGAGTCCCGGGGACGACGGTGACGCGTTCCGGCACGGCGCCTTTACCTAAGCGGGTTAGGTACAGTATGCGGTCATCGGCTCGCGCGGTCAACCTGGCGCGTCCCAGCCGGGCCGGGGGCCGGCGAGCGGGGTTCGTCCGTCTCGTCCGAACGGCCCTGCGTCATACCCGCGTCATGCGCTCGTCATGGCCGCGTCACGATCCAGGGAGGGCCTCGTCCAACCCTCTGAAGAACGCTGCAGAGCATCGTTTCGTTAACGGAGCCTAATCCCAACCTCTTGCAGTTGTACGCCGACCCCGTATAGAATCGGCGCGCGCGTGTTGGTCGTAGTCGGCAGTACGTCGCCCTCTTCCATCACCACCCCCCAAGGACCACGGCACCATGCTCCATCGATCGATCACCCTCGCGGTCGCCCTCCTCGCGCTCGCCGCCTCCGCCACCTTCGCCCAGAAGGAGCCGAAGCGCCCCAAGCTGCCGGTCGGCCTCGACAGCAACGACGCGCGCGTCTACTACGCGTTCGCGATGAAGAACCTCCGCAACGACCCGGACAAGGCGGCCGACGCGCTGTACTGGACGACACGCCTCGATCCCGCCTGGGCGGACGGCTTCTACGCCCGCCGCATCGCCCTCCTGCTCACCAATCACTCGCGTCTCCTCAACTATTGGAACGGCGACCGGCGGACCATCCAGTCGTCGGACATCAAACGCATCGACTCACTGTTCTATCACGCGCTGACGATCAACCCGTTCGTCTCTCAGACGCTCGACCGGCAGCTGTTCGAGAGCATCGCCGACGACATCGCGTCGAAGTACGAGCGCGACGGCGTCGCCAGCGCGAGCGAGGCGCGATACGCGATCGACCAGGAGATGAAAACGGCATCGCCGGGGATGAAAGCCTGGCTCGCCTACGGCGATAGTCGGTTCGACGACGCGCTCCGTCTCTACGCGGAGGCGATTCACGCCGACAAGCACAACTGGCCGCTCCGTATCGACCGGGCGCGCGTCTTCTATCAGACGAACCAGCTCGACAGGGCGCTGACCGAGCTGAATGCAACGCTCGACGACATGCGGAAGCAGGACGCGAAAGACCTGATCTACGTGTACCAATCGAAAGCGCTCACCGAGCAGAGCATCGGCGCCGTCTACCAGAAGCTCGGCAACGCGGACGCGGCTCGCGAAGCGTTTGGCCGCGCGCTCCAGGAAGACCTCTCGTACTATCCGGCGCACATGCAGCTCGCCTTCATGGCGATCGGATCTCATGACACGGCGACCGCGCTCACCGAGCTCGATCTCGCGGTCCAGGTGCACGACGACGATCCGGCCACCCGCTACGTCTACGGCCTCGCACTCGCCACCACGGGCAAAGCGCCGGAAGCGGAAGTGCAGCTCCGCAAGGCGATCGAGCTCGACCCGGCGTACGCCGCGCCACACTTCATGCTCGGCTACGCGCTCGAGCAGCAAAGCAAGGGCGCCGCGGCCATGGCCGAGTACTCGACGTTCCTCGCCATCGCGCCGCAGGTCGACGCAAAGCGAGAGTCGGCGGCAGGGCGCATCGCCGCACTCAAGGCCGGCGGCTTTTGACAATGTTCGGCTCACGAGGAACCAGACGAGGAAACGCGGTGCTCGCCGCCGCCCTGTGCACACTGGCTGCGGTAGGCGTGCCGCGCCCCGGCGCGGCACAAGATTCCCTGCGCGCCGGCTATCGCAGGCGGAGCGTCGCCGAAGACCTGCAGCTCTTCAGCCAGGTACTGAATCAGATCCGCGTCAACCACGCCGACTCGCTCGACCCGCACTACCTGCTCATGGCGGCGATCTCGGGAATGGTCGAGGCGGCGGACCCGCACTCGTACGTGATCCCGGCAACGCGACTCGACTCGGCGAAGACCGCGGCGATGCGCGCCGGACGTCTCGTGCCGATCCCAATCGAATTCGAGTTCGTCGGCGGCGCGCCGCTCGTGTCGTCGGTCGCGCCAGGGAGCAAGGCCGCCGCGCTGGACATTCTGCCCGGCGACGAGCTGGTCGCCGCCGACGGCCATCCGATCGCTGCGTCGTCGGACGACGAGCTACAAACCGCGCTGGCCGGCCCGAAGAGCTCGACGGCAACGCTGCTCCTTCGCCGACGGCGCCCGGACGGGACGATCGTACGCCTCGAACGCACTGTCGCGCGGCAGAAAGTCGACGACGACGTGTCCGCGGTGCCCGTCGCCGTCATGCTGGCGAACGAGACCGGCTATGTGCGCGTCACCACGTTTCTGGGAGACAAAGTCGCGGACGATCTGCACGGTGCGCTCGATCGATTGGAGAAGCAGGGGATGAAGCGCCTCGTGCTCGACCTTCGCGGAAACGGCGGCGGGCGCGTCGACGAAGCGAAACGAATCGCCAGCGAGTTTCTACCGCGCGGCGCGATCGTGTACACCGCGGCCGGCCGGAAGAAAGAGGTGACGGACACGGCTCGGGTCCAGCGATCGTTCTTCACGTCGGAGCGCCGCTATCCGATCGTGCTGCTTGTCGACGAAGGTACGGCGAGCGCGTCGGAGCTCGTCGCGGGCGCGCTCCAGGATCACGACCGCGCGCTCGTCGTTGGCCGCACGACCTTCGGCAAGTCGCTTCTCATGCAGACCTTTCCGCTAACTGACGGCTCGGTGATGACGCTCGTCGTCGGCGAGCTCCGGACGCCGTGCGGTCGAATCATCCAACGCGAGTACCGCGGCCAGTCGCGGCGCGACTATTACATCGACGCCGGACAGTCGGACGGCGCGAGTGGCGCAGCGGCAGGCGATCGCCCGTCGTGCAAGACCGATCGCGGGCGCGTCGAGCACGGAGGCGGCGGCATCGTGCCCGATGTGGCGCTTCCGGCGAGGCGAGCTGCGCCCACGTGGCTCGCCCGCGCGAGCGAGCTCGGGCTCATGATGACCTGGGGAGCCGGGTACGTGGCGAGCGCGGGGAGCTCAGTCGGCACGGTAGACGCGCTCGCCGCCTCGCCGACTCTGGCGCCCGACGCGCTGGCCGGGTTCAAGACATACGCGGCGAAAAGCGGTATCGTCATACCGGACGACGCGGCGTCGACCACGACATTGTCGCACGCACTGGTGGTCTCGATCGCGTTCACCAAGTTCGGTGCGGCGGGGTACTATCGACTCGTTGCACTCACCGACCCCGAGGTCGACGCGGCGGTAGCCGCGTTCGACAAGGCGAGCGATCTGCTCGGCGGCGCGAGCAAGCAGTAGCGTGCTGAACGCAGCCCAGATCTCCAAACGGATGCTGGGAGCGATCGCGGTCGGCGTTGCAGTGTTCGGCGCGCCGGTCGGTGCTCAGCGCACGCGGTCAGACAGCGGGCATGTCGCGACGCCTCGCGGCCGCCTCCTCGGTGTCTACGACGAAACGACCGGCGACCCCGTCGCCGGCGCCGATGTCGTCGACGTGCTGACGGGCGATCACACGCTCACGAGCGCGACCGGCACCGTGTCGCTCTGGTTCCTTCGCCCCAAAGGCTCGATGGTTCAGGTGCGGAAACTCGGCTACGAGCCTTGGCAGAGCGTCGTCAGTCCCACCGACACCACGCCAGTGACCGTCGTGCTCAAACACGCCGTCGCCGAATTGCCGACCGTGCTGTCGACTGCGAGGCCGGACATTTCAAAGGATGCCGGCGTGCGCGACGGGTTCGAGCATCGGTGCGAGGCGGCGAACGTGTCCTGTCTTCGCGACGACGTCATCGCGTCGCACCCAAGCACGACGATCGGGGATCTACTCAGCAAGCTGCCCGGCATCATTCCCGGCACAGGGCTATCGATGCATTCGGCGACCGGCGGGAGGTGCACGCCGAACTACTTCGTCGACGGCCACGAGTGGAACACGAAGGTGATGGGCGGGCCTCCGATCGAGACCGGAACCCTTCCGCGGGCGACCGTGCCGTTTAGCAGCTCGCAGATCGAGAAGGTCGAAGTCTACCCGTCCGACGCCGTCCGCCCGCTTCGCTTCACCGGCAAATCGAACTGCGGCACGATCGCGATCTGGACTAAGTAGCGGTCGCCCCGCCCGGCGTGATTCTCGCATTTCCGCAAGCACATGTCGGACACACCGGTCACCGTCGCCGTCGTCAACACCAGCCCCGACCTCATTCGCCTGCTGCGTGTCAACCTCGAGGCGGCCGGCTTCATCGTGTTCGTGATCCACGTCGAGGACATCAAGCGCGGCGAGGCGAACATCGATTCGTTCCTCAAACAGAACGATCCGCGCGTCATCGTCTACGACGTCGCGCCGCCCTTCGAGCAGAATTATCGATTCCTCGACCACCTGCGCAGCGCCACAGGCTTCAAGGGTCGGCAGTTCGTGCTGACGACAGTCAATCTGCGGCGCGTCCAAGAGATCGTCGGCATCGACGAGACGGTCTACGAGATCGTCGGCGAGCCGAAGGAGATCGACCAGATCGTCCGCGCGGTGCGCGAAGCGAGCCGCGCGCGACCGACGCGGTGATCGGTCCTAGAGTGCAGCCGCCCCCACCCCCGCCGGCTCGCGGAATCGCTCCCCCGTCCCGTTCTCCTCTTCCTCGAGCAGCCCGATGATCCCCTCCTCCAGCCAGGCATGCTCGCCGCGCATCACCGACTGCGCCACGCGGTACATCTCGCCATCGAAGGCGCCGTAAAAGTTCTCGAATAGCGCATCCACTCGCTGGCGCGCCGCGCGGCAGAACAGATCAGCCAGCGCCGTCGCCTCCTTGTTCCCTTCCTTCGCCAGCATCCGCGCCTTCACGCAGCTCGCCGCCATCGCGAAGAGCTCGGCGCCGATGTCCACCGCACGAAAGAGCACCAGCTGTCGGCGCTCGAGCTTGGGACCCAGCCGCACCATCGCGTGGAAGATCGCCCGTCCCAGCTTTCGCGTGTGCCGCTCGGCGTAGCGCATGTGGCCCGCCAGCTTGCCGAACTCGCCGAACGCGCCGAGCATCTGCCCTTTGCCCACCCACCGCGCCGGGTACCACGCCGGATAGAACTTCATCACCCGGCCGAACGCCGCCGCTTTCTCGCCCTTTGACGACTCCTTGTCGACGAGTGCGAACGCCGTCTTGAAGTGGTGGTCGACCGCTTCGCGCGCGATGAACAGCCGCATGATCTCCGACGAGCCCTCGAAGATCAGATTGATCCGCGTGTCGCGCATCGCGCGTTCGATCGGGATCGGCCGCTCACCGCGCGCGCGCAGCGAGTCCGCCGTCTCGTAGCCGCGGCCGCCGCGAATCTGTAGCGCGTCGTCGACGATCCGCCAGCCATGCTCCGTGTTGTACATCTTGGCGATCGCCGCTTCGAGTCTGATGTCGTAGTTCCCCCGTTCTGCAAGGCCCACGGTCAGTCCGGCGATCGATTCCATGGCGAAGGTGTTCGCCGCCATCATCGCCACCTTCTGCGCCAC
>DATNAT010000265.1:0-6486 GCA_035572355.1 Gemmatimonadaceae bacterium | reverse complement strand
TCGAAGTCGCGCACGTTGCGGGCGCGAAAGCGCCAGGTCAGCACGCCGTCGAAGCCGGTCGTCGTCGCCTTCGCCGCGCCGGCCCCGCGATCCTGCTCGCGCACCACGTGCACCACCGATCGGCTGCGCCGCGCCTCGGCGAGCCGCGACCGCGTCTGGGGCGAGAGGACCTCGTTCGGATTCGTCAGCTCGCCGGTCGCTCCGACCAACCAACCCTGCGGCAGCGAGATGTTCACGTCGAAGTCGGCGTAGTCCATGTAGAACTCGCCCTGACCGAGGTACGGATCGCGCTCCCATCCCCCGACATCGTCGTAGACGGCGAGCCGCGGATACCAGTACGCGACCATGAACAGATCGCCCGTGGTTCCTTCGCGCGGCGCGCCGTCGGGCGGCAGCTGAAAATCCCACGCGATGTCGAGATCGATCGAGTCGCCGGGCGCGAGCGCTTTCGGCAGCCCGACCCGCATCACGGTGGCGTCGACCGAGTAGCCGACGCCGGCATTCTGGCGCGACAGCGCTTGGCCTGCCGCCGACACGCGAAGAATCTCGGTACCGCTCGTCACGGGCACCGAGACGACGCGCGGCGACGACGGCGCGAACAGATTCTGGTCGAGATAGATCCAGAGGGTGGGCAGCGAGTCGGGAGAGCGATTGAAATAGCGCACGGTCTCGCGTCCGTTGATCTGACTGGACGAGGGCACGAGCTCGGCGTCGATGTGATACCGCGCGAATTGCTGCCAGTAGCGCGGGCCCGGCTTGCCGGTGCGCGTGCGGGTGCCGCGTGCGACGGCGCGCTCGAAGTCGTGCGATATGGGGAGCGGGGCAGGGAGAGGACGCGCGGGTGTGGTGACCGCAGGTGTCGGCGCCGGTCGATGGCGCGGCCACGATTGCCAGGACGAGCAGCCGCCGGCGAGCAGGAGCACGACGAGGGAGGCGATTCGCATGCACCGAATATCGCAGCGTCAGTGGGCACGGGCCATGCGCTCCGAAGTGCCATCTCTTAGCAGCGAGGGCGTATGAGCAACATCGGCCGCACGGGCGACTTGCACGACGATTCCAACGATGATCGAGAGGACACGCGGGACGTCGAGCGCGACGCGCAGCACGCCGCGGACAGCGACGTGCCGGAAGAGGAAGGCGCGCGCGACGGGTTGACGCCGAACGCGAATCCGCCGCGCACGACGAAGGGATGGTTCACCGCGCCCAAGTTCGGATCCGCGTCAAGCGGCGGCGGCGAGATCGAGCCGGGACCGGAAAAAGACTAAGCGCGCACAACGGCACGAGGCGAACCCGGCCAACGCGAAGTCACGATGCCTACGTGACCGCAGTCACCGCATCGGCGTATTTTCATTATGGTTTCGTGATAATGCTCTGCGCCACGCGAATCGCGTGGCGCATGGTGCGTGCTTTGCGGTGACCGCGGCGTTACCACTCGCCCGCCGAGACCGTGCGATCGCGTCGATGCGCCGCACTGGAGTTCTCGGCTCAGCCTCATGGTCGTTCGACGTACTGGAGGTTCCATGGACACCGTCCGCTTCTCGCGCACCAGCCGCGTGGCGCTCGCCGCCATTCTCACCGCGCTCTCCGGATCGGCCGCCGCTGCGCAGGCGACGACGACCTCCGGCGGCGATGTCGCGACCTTTACGCAGAAACATCTCGTCAATCACATGATCGTCGGCGATTCGATCGAGGTCGCGATGGCGCAGCTCGCGGCCACCCGCACGCAGAACGCGGCGGTCAAGGAGTTCGCGAATCAGCTGATCGCCGATCAGACGGCGCACATCGCGCGGCTCAACAAGCTCGCCGCCGAGGGCGACATCGGCCGCGAAGCCAATGCGTCGGACACCACCGGCGCGCACCTCGTCGGCGAGCTCGCGACGCTGACCTCGATGGCGCCAGATGCGGCGTTCGACCGTGCGTTCGTCCAAGACCAGATCGAGCTGCATCAAACCGCGATCGACGCGCTCAAGACGCTGAGCCCCGCCGCGACGAACGCCGACGTACGGAGCGACGTCAGCGCGACGCTTCCCGTGGTCGAAAAGCATCTCGCCGCCGCGCAGCAGCTCGCAGCGCAGTTGAGCAAGCCCGACGCCGCGTCGCCGAAGGCCGACACGTCGGCCGCCAAGCCGCCGCTTGCCAAACCGCCCGTCGCGAAACCACCTGTCTGATCGGACAACCGGTTTCGCAAACAACGCCCTCGGTCGTCCTCGCGGCGACCGAGGGCGTTGTGCATGCAGACCTTGCGTCGACCGCTACCTCGCGCGCCGACTCTTGAAGCAGCCCGCCATGTGATCGTCGACCATCCCGGTCGCCTGCATGTACGCGTACATGATCGTCGACCCGACGAAGCTCATACCGCGCTTCTTCAAATCCTTCGACAGCGCGTCCGACTCCGGTGATGCTGTCAGCACGTCACCCGAGCCTTTGGGCCGCCGAACCTTCGGCCGGCCGCCGACGAATCGCCATACGTAGTCGTCGAACGAGCCGAATTCCTTCTGGATCGCCAGAAAGGCCTTGGCGTTCTTTCTCGTCGACCAGACCTTGAGGCGATTCCGGATCACGTCGCCCGTGGCGAGCACCTGCTCCAGCTGGACGTCGGTCATCCGCGCGACGCGCGACGGTTCAAAGTTCTTGAATGCCGCCCGGTAGCCGTCGCGCCGTTTGAGGATCGTGTACCAACTCAACCCTGCCTGCGCGCCCTCGAGAATCAGCATCTCGAACAGCAACCGGTCGTCGTGCACCGGTACGCCCCACTCGTCGTCGTGGTATGCGATGTAGTCGGGCTTGTCGGCCGGAACCCAGCGGCAGCGGACTTTCGTTTTCATCGCCGAAACGTATCATCCCCGTCCGGCCGCTCCAGCGCCGCCGAGGATGGCGTGCACACAGGCGATGATTGCGTCGCGTCCCATTCCATAATAGTCGATCAGCTCTTCCGGCGTCCCCGACTGTCCGAACTTGTCATGCACTCCGACGAACCGCATCGGGACTGGATGGTGCGTCACCAGACACTCGGCGACCGCCGATCCCATGCCGCCGAAAATTTGATGCTCCTCGACGGTGACGATGCGACCCGTGCGCTGCGCCAGCCCGACGACGGCCGCGTCGTCGAGCGGCTTGACCGTCGCGAGATTCATTACCTCGACCGCGACGCCGTCTTCGGCCAACGATCGCGCCGCGAGCAGCGCCTTGTGGAGCAGCGCGCCCGTTGCAATGATGCCGACCTTCGCTCCACGCGCCTGCCACACGATCTGCGCCTCGCCAATGCGGAACGGAGTGTCGTCCGTCGTCATCACCGGCGTGTCGTTGCGCGCCAGCCGCAGATACACGGGTGTGTCGGTCGACACCGCCGCGACGGTCGCCTTTCTCGCTTCGATCGCATCGCAGGGGCAGATCACCATCATCCGCGGAAGCACGCGCGTGATCGCGATGTCCTCGATCGCCTGATGCGTACCGCCATCCGGGCCGACCGACACGCCGGCATGCGAGCCGGCGATCTTCACCGGCCGGTTGTTGTAGCAGATCGTGGTACGCACCTGCTCCCAGTTTCTGCCCGGGCTGAACATCGCGTACGACGTGATGAATGGAATCTTTCCCATCGCCGCCATGCCGCTCGCCACCGACGCCATGTTCTGCTCGGCCACGCCGAGCTCGACGAACCGGCCGGGAAACTTCTTCTTGAATGCTTCCGCCTGCGCGCTCTCGGTGAGATCGCCCGACAGCACGACGACGCGCGGGTCCGCGTCGCCGGCCAGCACGAGGCCATGGCCGAACCCTTTGCGAATCGCGAGCTGTTGGACGTCGTCGTCGAACAGGGCTGGGTTGAGATGCAGCGCGCCGTTCAGCTCTGAACGAGCGGTCGCCGTCACGATGCCGATTTCCTGTCGATGTCGCTCCCCAGCTTTCGGAGCTCGTCGAGCGCCATCGCCGCCTGCTCGGCGTTGGGCGGTTTGCCGTGCCAATGATAATCGCGCTGGAACTCGACGACACCCTTGCCGGGGATCGTGTGCGCGATGATCACGGTCGGCTTGTCGTAGATGCTCTTGGCCGCGTGGAATGCGTCGGCGATCGCTTCCAGGTTGTGGCCGTCGATCTCCAGCACGTGCCAGTTGAAGGCGGCCCACTTGGCGTGGAGCGGCTCGAGCGGCATGACGTCTTCTGTGAAGCCGTCGATCTGAATGTTGTTGCGATCGACGACGGCCACGAGATTGTTGAGCGCGTTCTTGCCGCCGAGCATCACCGCTTCCCAGCTCTGGCCTTCCTCCAGCTCACCGTCGGACATCAGGCAGTAGATCCGCCGCTCACCGCGCTTGCCATCCATCTTGTCGGCGATGGCCATGCCGACCGCCTGCGACAGCCCTTCGCCGAGCGGGCCGGAGCTCGTCTCCAACGCCGGGAGAAACTCGCGATGCGGATGCCCCTGCAACGGCGAGCCGAACTTGCGCAGCGTCTTCAGCAGGTCGATCGGGAAGTATCCCGCGTGCGCCATCGTCGCGTAGAGGACCGGGCAGATGTGTCCGTTGGACAGGATGAGGCGGTCGCGCCCGTCCCAGCTCGGATTCTTTGGATCTTGGCGCAGCGTGTGGAAGTAGAGCACGGTGAAGATGTCCGCCATGCCGAGCGGTCCGGCGGTGTGGCCGGATCCGGCGGCGACGAGCATCTCGATGATCGACTCGCGAATGTCGTTCGCGGTTCGTTCGAGGGCGATCGTTTGATGTTCGGTGAGGAGCATGGCTGGCCGTGAGTCGTGCGATATGACACACTGCCAGAGGCATGCCCGGTTCGCCGTGGCTACGCCGAAGCCGCCTACCGCGCGAAGAACCTTCGGCTGAGTCCAATGCGGAGCGCGAGGGGGCGCAACACGCGGGATCCGACTGGACCCTGAGCCAAAGCGGCGGCGGGGAGGACGATCGCGCACGACAGCGCGACGAACACGGCATGCTGCATGGCGAGGCTGATCGAGGGTTCGCGAGGGCAACAGACCGGCGTCGGTCTTTCGAGACATTACACGACGGGAAAACTCGGGTTCCCCCGGCCCCGAGCGCTCTGCCGTCCCCGCCCGTATATTCGGCACCGCCCTCCTTTTGCCCGCCGGAGCTTTCATGTCGACCAACGCCGTCTTCCGCCGCGCGCTCGCCCTGCAGCTGGGTGTCGCGCTTCTCGCTCTCGGGCCCGTCGCCGCGCGCGCCCAGAACACCGCCTCCGCCACGCCGCAGGGCGAGCCGCACACCGATCCAGGCGGGAAGAAAGTCCTCGGCCTCGCCGACATCGGCCGCTGGAATCGCATTGCCAGCGCGACGCTGTCCGCCAACGGCAACTGGATGACATACGTCTATCAGCCGAACGAGGGCGACGGCACGCTGTATGTGCGCGCGCTCGACGGCGGCGCCAAGACGTACACGATCCCCGTCGGCTCGGCGCCGCAGTTCTCCGACGACTCGCGATGGGTCGGCTATTTCGTGAGCCCGCCGGAAGCCGCCGGTCGCGGGCGCGGCGGACGTGGAGGCGGCGGTGGCCGCGGCCGCGGAGCGCAACCGCCCGCGGATGGCTCCGCGGCAGGTCCGGTGCGCCGCTTCGAGCTGCTCGAGCTCTCCACCGGCGACAAGTACCCGGTGCCTGACGCCAGCTCATTCAAGTTCTCGAAAGGCTCGAAGTTCCTCGCCGTACGCGCCAACAAGGCCAACGCCGCCGCGAAGAACGACGGCGCCGATCTCGTCCTGCGCGAGCTCGCCAGCGGAATCACCCAAAACATCGGCAACGTCGACGAGTACGACTTCGACGACGCCGGCGGCCGGCTCGCCTATACCGTCGACGCGGCCGATCGGTTGGGGAACGGCGTCTACCTCGTCGACCTGGCAACGAATCGCTCGATCGCGCTCAACACGAGCGCGGCGAACTATGCGCAGCTCTCGTGGAGTCCCAAGGGGGGCGGGCTCGCTGTGCTCCGCGGCGACAAGCCGAAAGACGGCACCCAGCGCGACAACGCGCTGCTCGTCTGGCCGGACGTCGGGGCGTCGTCGGCCAACGCGGTCGAGTACGATCCAGCAAAGGACGCGACTTTCCCCAAAGGCTACGTCGTGAGCGAGCTCACGGCGCTTCGCTGGACGCACGACGGCTCGCGCGTCTACACCGGCATCAAGAAGCAAGAGCCCGAGAAGCCCGCATCCACCGAGCCGCAGGCGAACGTCGACGTCTGGCATTGGAAAGACCCCGAGGTGCAGTCGGTGCAGATCGTTCGGCTGGCGCAGGAACGGCGCGCCACGCTGCCCGCGGTACTCGACCTGTCATCGGGCAAGCTGGCGCGCGTCGCCGACGAGACGATGCGCACCGTCACGCCAACCGCGGATTCGCGTTGGGCGATCGGCCGCATCGACACGACCTATCGCGGCGAAGTCGCATGGGGCGGCGGACACGCCGACTACTACCGCGTCGATACCAAGACCGCCGACCGCACGCTGATCGACACGAAGCTCATGCGCACCATGGGCA
>DATNAT010000264.1:0-5878 GCA_035572355.1 Gemmatimonadaceae bacterium | reverse complement strand
CGAGACATACCGATCGAAGTAGTCGATCGGCAGCGCGTCGCGTGCGAGATCGACCAGTCGGGCGGCGAGCGAATCCGGGCCGTCCATACGCGCCGGCAGCGAGCCGACCCGCAGCCGGCGCGCGGCGTCGAGCTCCGCCGGCGTGGTCGGCGCGCCGACCGACAGCCCGCGGATCAGCGACATCCATTCCGCGAGCGCGCTGTCCACCTTCGTGGCGTTGACCACCGTCGACCCGACGAGCACCGCAGTGCGCGGAGGACGCTGCCAGATCACACCCATCGTGCCCGAGTACATGAACGAACGCTTGTCGCGCAGCGTTTGTTGCATCCGCGACGCGGCGACGGCGGACAGCACGTCGGTCGCGACGGCGTCGTGTTCGGATCGCGTCGGCCCGCGTCCGCCGATGTACAGATAGGTCTGCGGGCTTCGCGCGTCGTGCAGGTAAATCGTCGTTTCATGCACCGCGGGCGAGGTCGGCCTCTCCGCTTCGATCGGTGGCGCCCGGTGCCACCCGCCGAACAGTCGCGTCACCGCGGCCAGCGCGGCGGCGTCCGACACGTCGCCCGCCACGACGATCGTCGTGCCGGCGGGGCCGAAGTGTCGCGCGTAAAAGGCCGCGACGTCGGCCGGTGTGATCGCGCCGACGCTCGCCGCGGTCGGACGCAGCGAACGGACGTAGCCATCGCTCGGACCGGAGAGCTCCGCGTAGAAGATCTGTCGCGGCGCGGTCACCGCTGCCTGCGCCAGCCGCGCCGCCGCGCTCGCCTGCAGCGCCTTTCGTCGTTCGATGCCGGCCGAATCGAAAGCGGGATGCTGCAGCATGTCGCTCATCAACTCGAGCCCATGACGGAACGAAGACGCGAGGGCGGTGAAGCCGGTCGGCGCCACCGTTCGTCCGAGCTCGGCGAACGCATCGGCGAGCTGGTCGGCCGTGCGCGTCGCCGTGCCTTCCCGCATGGCGCCCAAGGTCACGGCGTAGAGCCCCTCGCGCCCCGACGGATCGGCCGTCGAGTCGACCGGAAGCACGGCGCGCACGGCAACGAGCGGCAGCGAATGATCCTCGACGACGAGCAGCCGGAGCCCGTTCGGCAGTGTATGCGTTCCGATATGCGGAAATTTGAATGGCCGTTCCGGCAATGGCTCCGGCCGGCCCGGCCGCGCTGACTGGGCGGCAGCGGTCGAAGCCCAGGCGCCAAGCACGCAACGGAGGCCGGCAGCGAAGCGCTTTCGGAGCGCGCTCACGGCTTTGTTCCGCCCGCGGCGGCCGGTGTGACGTTGGTGAACGGCAACTCGGGCCGGCTCACGAGATCGAGCTTGCCGGCCGGTACGAGGCTCATCACCACACGGCCCTTCGTCAGATAGCGCGCCGCGGCCCGCTCGACGTCGGTTGACGTGAGCGAGCGCGCCGCCGCGACCTGCTTGGCATAGGCGACGGGATCGCCGGCGAAGATCTCGCCGTGGGCGAGCGTGTCGGCGCGCGCGAACTGCGTCTGGAGCGATGCCACGGCGGTCACCGCGTTGTACGCGTTGAACCGCGCCAGCTCGGCCGCCGTCGGAGGCGATGCGGGGAGCGCGTCGAGCACGCTGTCGACGACGGCTTCGATCGTCGTCAGCGACGCACCGGGCCGCGGTACGACGACGATCTCGAACACGCCTGCGCTTTCGAGATCGTAGTTGTCCGCCGCCACGGCGACGGCAAGATGTCGATCGTCGACCAGTGCGTGCGACAGTCGGCCGAAATGCGCGAGCGACAGCACCGAGCCCAGCGCGTTGAGCGCGAGGCGATCGGGAGCCGCGAACCCGGCGCCGGGCCAGTCGATGTGCAGCTGTGGCAGCGCGGCACGCTTGTCCTCGAGCACCAATCGCTTCTCGGCGTCGAGCCTCACCGCCGGCACGCCGACATGCGCCACCGGGGCGCCGCGCGGAATCGACGCGAAGTATTCGTCGAGCCAGGCACGCACGGTCCGCGTATCAAAGTCGCCGCTGACCGCGATCACGGCGTTGTTCGGCACATAGTACGGGCGACAGGTCGACTCCAAATCGCCGATCGACGCCGCGAAGAGATCGGCGACGGGCGGGAGCGCCGTGACGTGATACGGATGGCTGGGCGGAAAGAGCGCCGCCACCGTGAGCTCGCGGTACACGCCAAAGGGAAAGTTCTCGATGTTCTGTCTACGTTCCTGCTCCACGACCGCACGCGCGCCGTCGAGCTGCTGCTCGTCGACCTGCGCGATCGGAGCCGCCATGCGATCGGCCTCGATCCAGAGCGCCGTGCGCAGCTGGTTCGCGGGCACCGCCGCGTAGAAGTGCGTGATGTCTTCGGTAGTGTTCGCCCAATGCGGTGACGATCCGCCGATCGACTGATAGAGCGTGCGCTGCGGCCCGCTCACATTCGGTGAGCCGAGCGCCATGAGATGCTCGCAGAGATGGGCGACGCCGGTGCGGCCCGCCCTGTCGTCTTTCGATCCGACGTGGTACCAGACGTCGACGACGGCGAGCGGCGCCGCGTGATCCTCGCTGAGCAGCGCGACGAGACCGTTCGGAAGAACGATTCGCGTGTAGGCGAGCGGGCGAACCTCGGCGCGCGAAGCCGGCTCGGGGGGGGCCAGGGCCGTCTTCTGTGCGGCGGCGGGCCGGCCCGGCAAACCGAGCCCGGCCAGCAGTGCGGCGACCGCGGAGACGCGCGCGTGAGACATGTGTGAGGCAGCGAGCGGGAAGGTGGGAGAACGGCCGGCTCTGGGCTTGGTGATGGAATCTCTCACCCGGCCGGCCGCGCGCAATATGTCCCTCGCCCCCGACGAGCGGGGAAACTGAAACCGGTTGTAACGGTATTGTGTACGTCAACTAGTTTGAATGAGCGAACGCCCATCCAGCCGGCCGCTCGGCGGCCTGCCCCCTCCCCCCAGAACCCCATTTCGCTATGCGACATTTTTCCGTCAAACTTGCCACGGCCGCGCTCGCTGTGTTCGCGGCCGGAGCCGCGGCGCAGCGCGCTCCGGCGTCAACTAATGCTGGCCAGGCGAATCACGCGATCAATCGCGCGAACCTCGACACGACCTGCGCGGCGTGCGACGACTTCTATACGTTCGCCAATGGCGGCTGGCTCAAACACGCCACTATTCCGGCGGCCTACGGCGAATGGGGCGCGTTCGAGGAGCTGCAGGACAAGAACGAAGCGGTCGTGCGCAGCATCGAAGAAGGCGACGCCAAGGCAGTTGCGGCGGGCACGGCCAAAGCCGGGTCGAATCCGTTCAAGGTTGGCGCGTTCTACGGCGCCTGCATGGACACGGTGACGATCGAGAGGCTCGGCACCGCGCCGATCCAGGCATCGATGGCGCGAATCGCCGCGATCTCGTCCCCGGCCGATCTCCCGGCCGCGCTCACCGCGCTCGAGAAGAGCGACGGCTTGGCGCCGTTCGGCGTCGGTGCGGGCCAGGATTTCAAGAACTCCAATCGCGTCATTGCCAGCGCCGGGCAGGGCGGGCTGAGCCTGCCGGAGAAGAAGTACTACGTGTCGACGGACACGAGCATGCAGCGCATCCGGAACGCGTTCGTCACGCACGTCACGAACATGTTCAAGCTCGCCGGCGAGAACGACGCCAAGGCCGCGGCGGACGCGAAGACGGTGCTCGACGTCGAGACCAAGTTCGCGCAGTCCTCGATGGACGTCGTCAGCATGCGCAACCCGAACGCCGTCTATCACCTGATGAGCGTGGCGGCATTCGATTCGCTCACGCCGCACATCCGTTGGGAAGCGTTCATGGCGGCGCAGGGCGCGCCGGCGGGAATCACGGAAGTCAACGTCGCCCAACCGGATTTCTTCAAGGCGATGGACGGCTATCTCACGTCGATCCCGCTCGACGACTGGAAAACGCTGCTCCGCTGGCGCCTCCTCAACTCCTCGGCCAACGCGCTGCCGAAGCGGTTCGCCGATGAGAATTTCAACTTTCAGAAGCTCTTCACCGGCCAGAAGCAGCGCCTCCCGCGGTGGCAGAGCTGCGAGCGGATCACCAACGGCTCGCTCGGCGAAGCGATCGGCCAGGAGTTCGTGGGCCGTACCTTCAGCCCCGCGGCCAAGGCGCGCGCCAAGTCGATCGTCGACAACATGGTTTCGGTGCTGCACGACGGCATCGGCCAGCTCGACTGGATGAGCGACAGCACCAAGGCGCAGGCCGTCACCAAGCTCGACGCGTTCACGCGCAAGATCGGCTATCCCGACAAATGGCGCGACTACTCCGCGCTCGATGTGAAGCCGGGCGAATACATCGCCAACCTGAGACGCGTCAACGAATGGGCGATCGCCCGCAACTGGGCCAAGGTCGGCAAGCCGGTCGACCGATCCGAGTGGGGCATGACGCCGTCGGAGGTGAACGCCTACTACAACCCGCTTTGGAACGAGATCGTGTTCCCGGCCGGAATCCTTCAGCCGCCGTTCTACGATCCGAACGCCGACGACGCCGTGAACTACGGCGCGATGGGCGCCGTGATCGGCCATGAGATGTCGCACGGCTTCGACGATCAGGGCCGGCAGTTCGACGCGAAGGGCAATCTGCGCGACTGGTGGACCAAGGCCGACGCGGACAAGTACAACGTGCAGGCACAGCGCGTCGTCGACCAGTTCAACGCCTACACCGTGGTCGACTCGACGACGCACGTGAACGGCAAGCTCACGCTCGGCGAGAATCTCGGCGACCTGGGCGGTCTCAAGATCGCGTACCTGGCGATGGAGAAGGCGCTGGCGCAGAAGGGGCGGCCGGGCAAGATCGACGGGTTCACGCCAGAGCAGCGCTTCTTCCTCGGGTGGGCGCAGGTCTGGCGCACGCTGCAGAGCGACGAAGCGACCAAGGCGCAGGTGAACACGAACCCGCACGCGCCGGCCAAGTGGCGGGTCAACGGGCCGCTGAGCAACATGCCGGAGTTCGCGAAGGCGTGGGGCTGCAAGGAGGGCGATGCGATGGTGCGGCCGGCGGACAAGCGGGCGACCATCTGGTAGGCGGTTGGTTGGTGTCTTCGCATCGGCCGCCTGAGGCGGCCTCGCTGTCGTGACAAGTGACGGCGTTCGACCATCGGTCGGACGCCGTCACTCGTTTCACGCCGAAACTCGGGCTGGTTGAATTGCGTACAATACCGGGACATCACGGTTTTTTTGTCTCGGAGAGCCCATGTCGACGTCTCGATTTGCCGCCGTAGCGCTGGCCTGCGCGGTCGCCGCCGCCAACACCGTCTCGCTGGCCGCTCAGGACACAGCTACCTGTGCCTGCCGTCGGACGCATGTTGATGGTCCGCCGAGTGAGTTCGCGCTGCGCAGCGCGGGGTCGTTCTCGATCGTTCAGAATCGGCCGGCGGGACAGTTCGGCGACAACATCGGGTTGGGATATGGCGGCAACGCCGCGTATCTCTTCAGCCTCGACCGCGACGGCATACTCGCGCTGCGCGCCGACGTCGACTTCGTCGACTACGGCAATGAATCGAAGCGATTTCCGATTCTCGATGGACGCGTGCAGGTCAAGGTATCGACCGACAACTACATCGTCCCGATCTCGATCGGCCCGCAGTTTACCTGGCCGAGGGGCAGCGTACGGCCGTACGTGAATGCTGGTTTCGGCGAGCAATTCTTCTTCACGCAGAGCTCGATCGACGGAACCAACGACAGCGGTCTGTCATCCACAAACCAGCATGACCACACCAAGTCGTGGGTCGCCGGCGGGGGCGTGTACGTGCCGGTCTACGCGCGGAAGGTGAACGTAATGCTCGACCTCGGCGCGCAGTACTACATGGGCGGGCACGCGCAGTACCTGCGGCCGGGAGGTATCACGGATCTGCCGAACGGACAGATTCTCGTTACGCCGCTGGAGAGCGACACGCACATGCTCGTCGT
>DATNAT010000263.1:0-6274 GCA_035572355.1 Gemmatimonadaceae bacterium | reverse complement strand
GACAGCATGCTCGGCCAAGAAACCCTCGACGCGCTCAACGTGCCGGCCGACTACCGTCTGGCGCAGATCGCTTCGAACCTCGAGCGATACCGCTGGATGCCGCGTTCGCTCGGCAGCCGATACATCGTGGTCAACGTGCCGCAGTTCCATCTCACGGCTTACGACAGCGGCCAGCAGGCGCTGGAGATGAAGGTGATCGTCGGCCAGGAGTATCAGGACAAGGCGACGCCCGTGTTCAGCGACTCGATGGAGTTCGTCGTGTTCCGTCCGTACTGGAACGTGACGCCGGACATCGCGGCAAAGGAAATTTTCCCGAAGATCGCCGACGATCCCGATTATCTCTCGCGCAACAACATGCAGATCTACGACGACCACGGCCGTCGTGCGGTGCGCCAGCTGCCCGGGCCCAAGAACTCGCTCGGTCTGGTGAAGTTCATGTTCCCGAACGATTTCAACATCTATCTGCACGATACGCCGAACGACGAGCTGTTCAAGAAAGACGTGCGCGCCTTCAGTCACGGATGCATCCGCCTCGAGAAACCCGCCGAGCTGGCGCAGTGGGTGCTCGGGTGGTCGGCCGATCGAGTAGAGACGGCGATGAACGACGGGCCGAACAATCACACCGTCAATCTGCCGCGCAAGATTCCGGTGTACATCGTCTACTTCACGACCTTCGTGCGTAACGGCCAGCTCAACTTCGGCAACGATCTCTACGACCGCGACAGCAAGCTCGTCGAGCAGATGCGAGACGTCGCCACCCAGTCGCCGCAAACCGTGCAGGCGCTGGCCGCGCTGCGTCAGCTGGCCAGCTGACGCAGCGGTTCGGCGCTACCGCACGAACCGATAGCCGACCTTCCACACGGTAATGATGTGCCGCGGCTCGCTCGGGTCGTCGAGCTTGCGGCGCAGCTCGGCGATGTGCGAGTCGACGGTGCGCGTCATGATGAACGATCCGTAGCCCCAGACCTCTTTCAGGAGATCGACGCGGCTCGCCACCGTGCCGTCGCGGCGGACGAGCGCCAGCAGCAGCTCGTACGCTTTGGGAGTGATCGCCACTGCCTCGCCGCGGCGCATCACGGTGCGCGCTCCGAGATCGACCACGACGTCGCCGAACGCGAGCTGCGTCGGCGGGCCGCCGCGATCGCGCTCGCTCCGCCGGAGCAGCGCGGCGACGCGCTCGAGCAGCTCGAGAATGCCGAACGGTTTGGTCACGTACTGATCGGCGTCGAATCGGAAGCCGCGCACCTTGTCCGCCTCTTCGCCGCGCGCCGAGAGAATGATCACCGGCACTTTGTTTCCGGCGCCGCGAATCGCCTGCAGCACCTGATAGCCGTCGGCACCGGGCAGCATGAGATCGAGCAGCACGAGATCCGGCCGCCACTCGCCGACTGCGGCGATCGCCTCCTTGCCATCGCCGGCGACGCGCACGTCGTACCGCTCGAGCGACAGATTGTACTCGATGCCGGCGGCGAGATCGGCGTTGTCCTCGACGACGAGGATGCGAGACATGATTGCGCTCAGGATAGGGGCGGCGGCTCGATCGGCAGCGACACGACGAACCGCGCGCCGCCTCCCGGCGTCGATTCCACGCGGACGGCGCCGCCTCGTCCTTCGGCGACCTGGCGTACGATCGTCAGCCCGATGCCGCTGCCGCCATGATTCCGCGCCGCACCGCCGCGCATGAACGGCCGCCAGATCCGCTCGCGTTCGTCCAACGGTACGCCGGGCCCTTCGTCGCTCACCGCGATCTCGACGCTTCCGTTCTGCCGCGCCACGGACACGTGCACCGTCTGATCGGCCGGGCCGTACTTGACCGCGTTGTCCAACAGATTGATCACGATGTGGCGCACCGCTTCCGGCCGAACGAGCAGCGGCGGCGTCGGCGATGTTTCGACGGCGATCGACGCGCGCCGCGATGCCGCGAGCGGTTCGAACTCCGCAACCACGCGCGCGACCTCCGCGCCCGTGTCAATCGGCTCGACCGGTGTCGCATCATCGTAGCTCAACGTGGCGAACCGGAGCACCTTCTCGACGAGATACGACAGGCGCGTCGTTTCGCGCTCGATGTGGCCGAGCGTCCAGTCTCGCTGTTCGTCGGTGGCTGCCCGGCCCAAACGCAACGTGTCGAGATAGAGTCGAATCTGGGCCAGCGGCGTGCGCAGCTCGTGCGACACGCTGGACACGAAGTCGGCGCGCAGATGCGCGAGCTCGCCCTCACGTCGCAGCTGCGTCACGGCAACGATCGACAGCGCGGCGGCGACCGCGAGCAGGCCGAGAAGCAAAGGCAGCCGTGACGCCGGAAGTCCGCCGATGAGGAGGGTGCCGGCAATCTCTGGTCGAATCACCGCGTCGAGCGACAGCGCACCCGCCGCGGGGGGCAGGTCGACGTGCGCCGCAAGGTCCGATTCGACACCGGGCGCCGAATCGAACAGCGAATGTCCGGCCTGATCGCGCACCCGAACGACGACGATGTCGCGATTGCCGCGGCCGTGAGTGAACGTCTCGGGAAGCAGCCCGCGTCCGTCGAGCACGCCGGTAAAAAGGCTGACCAGGCTCGCGCTGGAGTAGCGGCCTCCGTACACCATCGTGTCGCCCCACGCCGTGGGCATGAGGGTGTACGCGAGCACGCGCGGCTGTCGATCGACGTTGCCGACGACGAGCGTATAGCCGCGATACGGCCGACCTAGTCCGCGCGCCCGTCGCGTGAGCGAGTCGATGATCCAGCGGCGTTCGTGCGCCGACGCTTCGTCGACGTGCGCGACGTCGAGTCGATGCTGCGAGGCCGCGGAGTCCATGCCCATCTCCATGCGCATGTCGTCCGTCATTCCCATGCCCATCGACATCCGCCAGCCGGCGCCGTCGGCCGCGTCGGGCGGCGGCCCGAGATCGAGCGACGCATCGCCGATCTTGAACGCAAAGAAATTCTCGGGAACGGGGCCGGCGTGCGTCGTGTGGCAGTCGCATCGGCTGTCGTGCGGCAGATAGAACTCGAGATCCTGTGCGTCTGGAACCTGCGGGCTCACGTGCATGCCGCTGCCATGATTCACCGCGCCGACCAGCTCCTGTCCGATCGCCGCCAGCGTGTCCGACAGGTGCTGCGCGTAGCTCCACGCCGCGAAGTTGGCGTACTCGCGAAGCGCGCGCTCCGCCACCCGGTGTTGCGATCGCAGCGTACGCTGCGCCTCGATCGCCGCCACCGCCGTGAGGCCAATGCTCACGAGCAGCACGGCGAGCGGCCACCGGAAGCGGCGGCCGGGCGGGGCGTCGGCGAGGAAGAAGAGGGGCCAGCGAGGCAACGGGGGCCTGGAGTCGAGAGGAGTGCGTCTCTTCCCCTAAGATTCGTCCGGGAAGGGAATTCGGACAGCGTGAGGTTGTGAAGGATTTGTGAAAGGCGGTACAATCCAGCAACCCCAGCCTCTCCCCCCATGTTCCCAGCCCGCCTCGCGCTGCTTCCGCTCCTCGGCGCCGCCCTCGTTCCGGCGCGCGCCCAGGCTCCGTTTCAGGTCGACGAAACGAGCATCGCCGCCGTTCATGCCGCAATGCGTGCCGGCACGCTCACCTGCCATGCGCTCGTCGACGATTATCTGCGCCGAATCGCGGCCTACGACAAACGCGGCCCGGCGATCAACTCGATCACCGTCGTCAATCCGCGCGCCGTCGAGATCGCCGATTCGCTCGACACACGGTTCGCCGCATCGCATCAGCTGGTTGGTCCGCTGCATTGCATCCCGATGATCGTCAAGGACAACTACCAGACGATCGGGCTGCAGACGGCGGCGGGCAATCTCGCGCTCAAAGGCTACGAGCCGACGACCGATGCATTCTTCGTCCAACGCATCAAAGCGGCAGGCGCGATCGTGCTCGCGAAGTCGAACATGGCGGAGTTCGCGTTCAGCCCCGTCGAGACGGTGAACTCGCTGTTGCCGGGCTACACACGGAATCCGTACGAGCTCGATCGCGTCACGGCGGGTTCGTCGGGCGGCACCGCTGCCGCCGTCGCCGCCGATCTCGGCGAAGTCGGACTCGGCACCGACACCGGCAACTCGATCCGCGGACCGAGCTCGCACCAGGCGCTCGTCGGCATTCGGTCGACGATGGGCTTGACCAGCCGGGCCGGCATCGTGCCGCTCAGTCTGTTCGCCGACGTCGCCGGCCCGATGGCGCGCACCGTCGCCGACGCCGCGGCGGTCCTGCAAGTCGTCGCCGGCTACGATCCGAACGACACGGCCACCGCGGTCATGAAGGGGCGTGCGGTGCCGAACTATCTCGCGTCGCTCGTGCCGGGCAAGCTGCGCGGGGCGCGGATTGGCATCCTCCGTCAAGCGTACGAACGGCCTTCGCTCGATTCGGAGGTGAACGCGGTCTTCATGCGCGCCGTGGCCGATCTACGGCGCGCCGGCGCAACGGTGATCGACACGGTGCTGATCCCGCAGCTCGATTCCATTCAACGCTCGGGCCGCATTCGTGGCAGCAGCGGCTGCAATCCATTCAAGTACGAGTTCAATCAATGGCTGGCCGAGCAGGGCGGGCGCGCGCCGATCAAGAGTCTCGACGACGTCGTGCGCACGCGCCGCTATCACCCGTCGATCGAAGTGCGGCTCGAGGCGGCGGACTCGGTGTCGGTCGCGCCCGACTCGATCGCGTCGTGTCTCGCCCGACAGCGCGTGCGCGTCGGCCTGCGCGACGCCGTCACGCAGCGCATGGACAGCCTGCGCCTCGACGCGCTCATCTATCCGACGTGGAGCAATCCGCCGCGACTGATCGGCGACCTGAACACGCCGGCCGGCGACAACAGTCAGGTTTTTTCGCCGACGACCGGGATGCCGGCGATCACCGTGCCGATCGGCTTCACGCGCGACAACACGCTTCCGGCGGGGATGACCATTTACGGCCGCGCCTTCGACGAGGCGCACCTGATCGAGCTCGCCTACGGCTACGAACAGGCGACCAAGTGGCGCCACGCTCCGCCGACCACGCCGCCGCTCGCGGCATCGGCGCGGCGGTGATGCGATCGGTCTGCGTCTTCTGCGGATCGCGCGAGGGTGAGCGGCCGGCCTACCGCGATGCTGCCGCGCGTCTGGCCGGCGAGCTGGCTCGGCGCGGCGCGACGCTGGTCTTCGGCGGCGGACGCGTCGGCCTGATGGGCGTGCTCGCCGACACCGTGCTCGCCGCGGGCGGCGAAGCGATCGGTGTGATGCCGCGCGGTTTGGTCGAACGCGAGATCGCGCACCTGCGGCTCACCCGATTGCACGTCGTCGGCACGATGCACGAGCGCAAGCAGCTGATGGCCGATCTGGCCGACGCGTTCGTGCTGCTGCCCGGCGGCTTCGGCAGCTGGGACGAGTTTTGCGAGGTCGTCACCTGGCTCCAGCTCGGCATCCACGCCAAGCCGTGCGGCATCCTCAACGTCGACGACTACTACTCGCCGCTCCTCGCCCAGATCGAGCGCGCCGTGAGCGAGGGGTTCATCGGCTCCGTGCAGGCCGGTTCGCTGATCGTCGATCGCGAGCCGGAGTCGCTGCTCGCACGGCTCGCGGCACGCTAGGCGCGTGCGAGCCGCGAGCCGGCGAACGCGTCACCGCTTCGGCCAGACGACGCCCTGCTCGCGCGGGACCATGCCGATGCCCCTATATGTGAATTTCTGAATTCGCCGACCCTCATAGGTCTCGGCGGTGAAGATGTTGCCTTTCGAGTCCACCGCGATGCTGTGCACCCCATAGAACTCGCCCGGCTGCCGGCCACCATCGCCGAAGGTCGTCAGCACGTCGAGCGATTTCCGGTCGAGCACGTAGATGCGCTCGTTCTTGCCGTCGGTGATGTACATATACTTCTGCGCCGCGTCCGGTGAGAACGCCACCTCCCACACCGAACCGTCGCCGAGCGTCTTCGGCGCGATGATCTTCTCGGTGATGAACTTCCCGTCCGTGTGGAAGACCTGGAGGCGGTCGTTCTTGCGATCGGCCACGTACACGAGGCCGTCGTTGGAGAGCATGGCGCAGTGCACCGGCGTGCCGAACTGCTGCGCCGGCGGCTCGCCCGCCTTGTACGGCGCCTGGCGCGCGTCGTCGGGCTTGTTGCCGTAGGCGCCCCAGAAGCGCTTGATCGCGCCCGTCGTCATGTCGACCACGGCGACGCGGTGATTGCGATACCCGTCGGCGACGTACGCCTCGTTCGTCTTCGGGTCGAACGACATCATCGCCACGCCGGCGAAGTCGGTCATGCTCAGGCTGTTCGGCGCCGTGTCGCCCGGCTTGCCGATCTGTTTGATGAACTT
>DATNAT010000262.1:0-3451 GCA_035572355.1 Gemmatimonadaceae bacterium | reverse complement strand
ATACGACCGGACCGGCAGGTATCTGAGCAGCATCGATGGAACGGCCGGCGCGGGCCGCTTTCGGCATCCGCACGGCATCTTCGTCGACACCAGAAAGCCCGAGCCCGAGCTCTATGTCGCCGATCGAATGAACCGCCGCGTCCAGGTGTTCGATCTCGATGGCGCGTTCAAACGCGTGCTCGCGGACTTTCCGGACGCGAGTCCCTGCGCATTCATCCCTGACGGCGATTACACGCTCGTTCCGGAGGCGCCGTACCGGTCTCGGATCACCGTGCTCGACCCGGACGACCGAGTCGCCTGCATTCTCGGCGAAAACGATGCCGTGTGCGCCCGCGACGGCTTCCCGAACGACCGCGCGCTGATGGAGGCGGGACGATTTGTGGCGCCGCACTCGGTCGCAGCGACTCCGGTGGGTGACCTGTACGTCGTCGAATGGGTTGCCGGCGGACGAATCACAAAGCTCGAAAGGTCGACCACCGCCTAGCCTTGTCGGCGTGCACCGCCGGACGCATCGTAGTAGCTGTCAGCGTCCTGGGGAAATACCGGTGCTCCGATTTCTGGAACGCGCGATGTTTCTGGCGAGTGCCTGGCTCTGTGCCGCCATGGGCATTGGCGGCGCGCAGCGCGCGCCCGCGAGCCGCTCGTCAGACAGCATCGCCATCGTCGGCGTGGCGTCCGACAGCATTCGCGGCGCACCGCTGGCCGGAGCGTTCATCACGCTCGCCGCTGCCGGCAAAGGCACCCGGTCGACGATGAGCGACGACCGCGGCCGCTTCCACTTCGACCGCGTCCTTCCCGGCGAATACGTGGTCGCCATGCAGCACGCCCGTCTCGACACCCTTGGGTTGTCTGGCGCATCGCGCCGAATTCAGGTGACCGATGGCCGCGACACCATTCTGCTGTCGACCCCGTCGTTCGACCGACTGTGGCGCTTCGAGTGCGACGGCGAGCCGCCGACCGCCGACAGCGGCTTCGTGTTCGGCACCGTCCGCTCGGCGACGACGCGGCGCCCACTGGCCGGTGCGACGGTGACCGTTCGGTGGACGAGCGTCGAAGCGGATAAGGCGCACGGCGTCGCCGAGCATGAGTGGCGTGCCGACGCCGTGAGCGACTCGACGGGGGATTTCCGCGTGTGCGACGTTCCCTCATCAGAGTTATTTCAAGTCAGCGGCGCGGGACCAGCGTCCGCAGCGGCTGTCGCGAGCGGGCAGTTCAGCCTCATTCCAAACGGGAATCGCATCCGGCGCGTCGACCTCGTGCTCGGCGGGCGATCGACCGGCGCCAGTGCAGGGCACGGCGTGGTGATCGGCGTCGTCACTGTGCCGCCTGGAAAACCAGTCGCCGGTGCGCTGGTCACGATGGACGATTCCATCGAAGCGCGCACCGACTCGAGTGGGGTGTTCGTGATGCGCGACGCGCCGGATGGGACGCATCAGCTCGAGGCGCGCTTTGTCGGAATGGCGCCGACCGACGCGCTGGCCGACGTCTATCCGGGCGACACGACGCGGGTCGCGATGGCGATGAGTACGGTGACAACCCTGTCGACCGTCAACGTGAAAGCCGCCCGGTCCGTCTGGCAGATGAACGTCGCCGCCTTCGAGCATCGGCGAACGCTGGGGATCGGGCATTTTCGCGACTCGACGACGCTCGCGAAGCATCCAACGCTGCAGAGCGTGCTGCAGGAGCTGGCTGACGTAGAAAGCAAGCAAGTGGCATTCGCGCGAGGAATCGCCGTCACCTTCCCCGACGTGAAAGGCGACGGGAAGAGGTGTACCCCGAGCGTGTGGATCGACGGCAAGCTGTCGGACATGGACCGGACGATCGACATCGGCACCGAAGACATGGCCGCGGTCGAGGTATACACGCGTGTCATGTCGATGCCGCCCGAGTTTCTGGACCACCGCAATCACAACCTGTGCGGGGCCATCGTCATCTGGACCAAGCGCGCCTTCCCCTGAGCGGGGCGGGGACTTGCTTCCCTTAGGAAGCCGGGGTATATCCCTAGAAACCCCAATGGAAGCGCCATGGCCGCACCGACGATCGATTTCCTTCGCGGAACGCTCGACCTCATCGTCCTCAAGACCCTCTCGTGGGGTCCGTCCCACGGCTACGCCATCGCCCGCTGGATCGAGCAGTGCACCGCCGATGCCTTCGCCGTCGAAGAGGGCTCGCTCTATCCCGCGCTCTATCGCCTCGAGGAGCACGGCCTGATTCGCGCCGACTGGGGGATGACCGAGAACAACCGCCGCGCCAAGTTCTATCGGCTCACTCCCGCGGGCAAGAAAGAGCTGCGCGCGTCGCAGGATTACTGGCACCGCTACAGCGCTGCCGTGTCCAAGCTTCTCGTCACGGCGCCGCAGGGAGCGTGACCGTGCGCGATCCTGAAGGGCTGCCGCCGCGCGCCCACGAAGCGTCCACCTGGCGCCGCTATCTCCACTTCTGGCGGACCCGCGTTGCCGCCGATGTCGACGACGAGCTGCGCTTTCACGTCGAGATGTTGGTGCAACGCAATCGCGCGCTTGGCATGAGTCCGGACGAGGCGCGCAGTGCCGCCGAGCGGCGGCTCGGCGATCTCGCACGGCACAGCGGCGAGTGCGTCGTCATCGCCAGCCGGCGCCAGCGGCGGGCAGATCGCGCGCTCGTCGTCGACGGGCTCGTGCAGGATCTGCGCTACGCGCTACGCACGCTGGCGCGGCAGAAAACATGGACTGCGGCGGCAGTGCTCACGCTCGCCGTCGGCATCGGCGCGACGACCGCGGTGTACAGCGTTCTCGAAGGACTGATCCTCAATCAGCTTCCGTATCCCGCCGCCGATCGCGTCGTGATCCCCTGGCGGCATGACGCGAAAGCCGGGTACACGATGTTCCCCAGCAATCGCTCCGTGATTGCCTGGCACGGCGCCCGGTCGATCCAGGATCTGCAATCGTACACCGCGGAGCAGGTCCAACTGACCACCTCGGGTACCGAGCCCGTGTCGCTGTTCGCGGCGAAGATCGGCTCCGGCTTCATGCGATTCGCCGGCGTCGGCACGTTGTTCGGGCGCAACTTCGACACGACCGAGACTCAGGCCGGTGCCGCGCGCGTCGCGATCCTCAGCGAGCACCTGTGGCGAGGGCGGTTCGCCGCGTCGCGCGCCGTGCTCGGCCGCCGCATCACGCTCGATGATTCGACATACACCATAATCGGTGTGGCGCGCGACGCCTTGAGGCTTCCCGCCGCGCTCCAGCCGACGACCGACATCTGGCTCCCGGCTGTTGTTCCCCACAGCGGTCCGTCCGCCGCTGTGATCGCGCGTCTGAGGCCGGGCGTCACGGTTGAAGCTGCGCAGCGAGAGCTCGACTCGCTGAGCACGCGGTCTGAAGGGGCGGGTGAGCACTTTCAGATCCTGCTGCAGCGCCCTCGCGATTCGATCTACATCCGGAGCACCCTCTATCTGTTCGCGATCGCGGCG
>DATNAT010000261.1:0-24102 GCA_035572355.1 Gemmatimonadaceae bacterium | reverse complement strand
GTGACCTCGAGCGTGATCTCGCGGAGCGGCACGTCTTCCGGGTGCAGCGGCATCTTGCCGGCCTCGATCTTTGCCAGGTCGAGAATGTCGTTGATCAGCGCCAGCAGATGCTCGGCGGCGGCCCGTCCGCGAGAGAGCGCGTCGCGCTGCTTCGGGTTCACCTCGCCGAGCACGCCGTCGAGCAGCAGCGCGGAGTAGCCGATCAAGGCGTTGATCGGCGTGCGCAGCTCGTGCGACATGCTCGCCAGAAACTCCGACTTGAGCCGGTTGGCGCGCTCGACTTCCTGCGACTGCCACTGGAGCCGCGCGTTCTGTTCGGCGAGATCGGCTGTCGCTTCGCGGATGCGCCCTTCGAGCTCGGTGTTGAACCGCTTGAGCGCTTCATAGAGGCGCTCGTTCTCAACTTGTTTAGTCAGGTCGTGCAGCACGGACACGATCGCGATCGGCTCGCCGCGCTCGTTGCGCACCTTGCCCGACACGACCTCCACGGGGAGATCCATGCCGGTGCGCGGCTGGGTGAGCGACATGCGCTCGCGGCGCGAATTGTCGTCGAGCAGCGCGAACTCGGAAATGAACGACGTGAACTTCGTGTCGTTGCCGCGCACGGCGGCGAGCTCGCGGCGGTTGCGCGTTTCCGCTTCCCGGATCTCGAACAGCTGCTCCGCCATGTCGTTCATCAGAATGATGTTCGACCGTTCGTCGGTGACGAGGATCGGGTCGGCGACGTTCTCGAGAACGAGATTCAACCGATCGCGCTCGCCGCGCACGGTGACCTCGCCCTGCCGCACGCGCTGCACCTGGCGTTCGAGCTCGTTGGCGGCGCGGCGTAGATCGGTGACGTCGCGCAACACCGAAAGCACGGCGTCCTCGGGTCCGACGCGCTCTCCCAGCGGATGCGCCAGGACCTCGAACAACAGGTCGTTCCCCTCGTCGGGATCGACGAGATTGAGCTCGCGCGGACCGGCGGCGAGCCCGCCGGTCATCGCCGCTTTCGAGAGGAACGACGTGAAGAGAAGGTTGTTGAGCTCGATCGCGCGGCGCCGGCCCGCCGAATCGTCGTCGCGCGCGTGGAGCAGCCGCTCGGCGCGGTCGTTCTGGACGATGATGTCGTTCGACGCGCTCGTGATGACGACTGGGTCGGGAAGGGAATCGACCATCAGGGTCAGCCGGTCGCGCTGCTGCGTGAGCCGCTCGACGAGATCGCCGGCGTCGGAGAGCGCGGCCAGCCGAGCCACGAGCGGGCTGGCGACGGCGATGATCTCGCTCACCGCGTCGAGCGCGTCGCCGTCCAGCGGACCCTGTAGGATGACGGCGCCGGCCGGCACGACGTCGTGCCGATCAGAGGAGTCGCGCAGCACCTCGACGGCGAGCGACGCGGCGATGTCGCGCGCCCGGTGGGCGGACATCCGCTCGCGGGCCGCTCGCGCCCGCGGCATGACGAGCGGAATCACGACCCATGGCGCGAGCGCGTCGAGCTGGCCGTTGATCGTCGTTCCGTCGCCGCGAATCGTGAACAACGCGAGCGCGGCGAGGACGATCGGATTGGCGAGGTCGCCGAGCGCGACCGTCGACGTCGGCTGCGGGTCGTCGAAGCCGACGCAGGCGACGAGCGACATGACGTCTTGAGCCGGATCGAGACGAAACATGCATCCCCGCGACGACGCGGCGATCTCGACCAGCTGCGACAGCAAATAGGAGCTCGCCGCTTCGTAGTCCGGAGCTTCCGCCAGTGCGGAGAGGAGACCCGCGACATCGCGGTCTCCGACTGCAGACATGCTACGCCATTCCCGCGCGATCAGCCGTTGCGCAGCTCGAGCTGCCGTCGCAGCTCGGCATTCTCACGCTGCATGCGTTCGAGCTCGTCGCCGCCGCCGAGCTCGCGCGGGCGCGACACCGGCGCCGTGATGCCGACGGCCTCCGAGTACTTGAGGTACGTGTCGATCGACGCGACGACGATGCGCGCCTCGACCGTGACCAGGTCGATGCCGACGAGAGACACACGGACCCAGGCGTCGATGACGATGCCCTTGTCGAGTACTCGATCGAGGACGTCAATGAGGGAACTGCCACTCGGTGTACGTTCGACGGCCATGGGCGTTCGTCCTTGAGGCTGGGGTCCGGTGTGTCTCGATGCGTCAACGTGCGGCGGTCACGGCTTGCGGCTCGGCTTGGGCGGCGCGCCGCCGCTCCGGCCCGACGCGACCAGTCGGGTGAGCTGCTGCTCGATCCGATCCAGCCGCGCCTCGACCTCGGCGGTGCCCGCGACCGACGCAGACCGCGCGCCGCTGCTCAGCCGCGGGTCGCTCCGCCACCAATTCAGACCAATCTGCTCGGCTTTGTCGATCGAGCATACGAGGAGTCTGATCTGAATCGTCAGAAGCTCCACGTTCGCCAGATTGATCTTGATGTCGCCGGCGACGACGAGCCCTTTGTCCAGGACGCGGTCCAGGATGTCGACGAGGCCGTGCGTGCGCGTCGGGTTCACGAGCTCAGGCAATCAGGTCGCTCCGTTCGGACGCCGACCGACCGCGCGCTAGCGCAATCGGCCCAACGGTCCGAGATCGATGTTGAGATCCTCGTCCGTTAGACCGAAGATCGCCTTCAACTCGTCCATTCGATGGTTCAGCTTCAACAGCGCCAGCCCGACCCGCTCGACTTCCGCGTCCGTCAGGCTGCCGCCGTCCATTCGGCGAATCGCTTGGTGCTCCAAAACCTCGCGCAGCAGTTCTATCACCGTCAAGACGAGCCGCGCAAGACCTTGCTCCACATGCTCCGGATCGGCGTTGATCCGCTCCGGCAGCGCCCGCGCGATCGCGTGCAGCGCCGCCGTTTCCTCGGCTGACAGGCCCGCCGGCTTCTCCACCATGGCTCAGTCCGCCAGTTTCATGCCGTGCGCACCGCCGTCGCCGGCGTTCAACGCACAGAAGCTGTACGGGGCCCGCGGGCCGATCACGAGAAAGCGGAACTCGCGCGTCGTCGGCACCGGGCGAAGCGTCTCCTTGTACTGATCGACCGCGTCGCGCGGGATCAGGTGCGAGAGGGTTCTGAGCGGCAGACGCGTGAACTGCTCGTGCACCGCGGAGCGATGTACATGTCGGCGCGCCGCCTCGGTCAGCCGTTGCGCCAGCTCGTCGATCGCCTGCCGAATGACCCCGGTCGCCGCCTCGCGGGCCCGCAGTGTCTCGAGGTATTCGCGTCCGGCCCCCGGTGTGGCGTCGTCATCCACTTTCGGAACCAGCGGCTTGAGATCGCGCAGCATCTTGGCGGTCGACGGCGTGATGATGAGCGTCATCTCGACGTACCCCTGCACTCGATCCAGCAGCGCTCCAATCGACGCGGCGCGCGACTCGAGAGCGCCGCGGCAGGCGTCGTCGTCGTCGAACCGCTGGCCATAGCGCGCCGGAACGGGCGTCACGCCCGTCTCGAGCGCCGCCTCCACCACGGCATCGTGCGCCCGAATGCCGGCGACCGACACGGCCAGCCGCCGCTCGACGTCACTTACCCACGCCACGACGTCGTCGATCGGCATCGGCCGCACCCGTTCGTCGTCGATCCCGACCAACCCGCGCGGTATCGCAGGAGGCGAGTCGCTCGGCACGATGCAGTACAGGTGAGTGCTCATCGCTCACCCTCGCCGCCGAAGCCGTGCCGCAGCGACGTCTCGACCGACGTGAGCAGCAACCGCAGATCGACCATCAGGAGATCGATGTCGGCGATCGAGATCGTCACGGTGCCGCTGATCACCACACCCTTGTCGAGCACGTGGTTGATCAGGTCGCCGAGCACGAGCTGCTCGGTTTCCAGCTCTTCCAGGTCATCGGTCATCGCCGCTCCCCCCCCCCCACGAAGTGGTAGGGCGGCCAGGGCCCGGTGAAATCGAAGCGCAATCCGTTCGCCTCGTGGCGCTCGGCGAGGCCCGTAAGCGTTCTCTGAAAATCGGCGAGGGCGCCCGGCGTGACGAGGAAGGCCGCGTTGAGCACCATCGTGCCGCGGGACGCACCGTCGCCCGAGTCGGCGCGCGGAATGGGCGGGCGCACCGTCGCCAGCGCGTGCTTGCCCAGCTCGACGGCGATCGCCTCGACGATGTCGCGCGTCACGCCGCGCATCTCCGTGCGGCGCTCGCCGTCGAGCTTGCGCTCGATCAGATAGCGCTGGCCGGGCGCCGCCGCCGCCGCAGAGGCCGCGAGCTCGCGCAAGCGCGGGCTCAGCGTCGCTACCGCGGACAACATCTCGGCGTCGACGCGAAAGACGCGCAGCGCGTATTCGCGCCCCGCCGCCACGCGCGCCAGTGCGTCGCGCAGCTCGGCGGCTCGCGCGCGCAACATGTCGTGTACCGCGTCGCGTCCACTGAACAGCGAGAACATTGGCATCGGCACCACGGGACCGTGATCACTCGCCCAGGTCAGCACGCGGTCGTGCGCGACGGCGCGCGGGCCGAGCCATTCCACGTCCCCGCTGTTCGCCTCGATCGCGTTCGGAGCGTAGTCGGGCCCGCGCAGCACCGAGACCAGCGCCGCAACATCGCCGTCGGGTTCGAGCGAGACCGGTGAGTCGTCCAGGCCGGCCGATTCAGGCGGCATGTTCGCGCCGGTCGACGCGCTCGACGGCACGATGCCATAGACGTACCAGATCGAGCCCGACGCGGACGATGACATTCGCGGTGATCAGGAGACCGACGAGCGCTCGCGCCAGCGGCGCGCCCAATCGCGAATCGCTCGCGCGCCGATCGGCGGTGGAGAGATTTCGTCGGCGAAAAACTGTCGCCTGGGCCGCGTGGCAGGAAGAGGGGCGCTCCCCGGCGACAAGCGGTTCCAGATCACCGCATCCACGCTGACGCCGCGCGCCGCGATGGCCGACACCAGTCGCTCCGTTTCGGCGCGTACGACCGGCTCGTCGAGCGCCACCACCACCGCCGCGCCGCGCCCCGGGTCGTGCAGCAGCGCGTCGAGCGCGCGCGTCCGCTTGGCAAAGGCGAGCAGCGATTCCGCGGCGTCGCCCAGCGACACCACCTCGCGGTACTTGAGCATGAGCCGCATCAGCCGGTGCGACCAGTCGAGCGCGATTGCCGGCATCTCGAGCAGACGGAGCAGGTGCCCGGTCGGCGCCGGATCGACGACGATGCGCGCGTAGCGTCCGGCAGCGATCGCGTCGCCGAGCAGAGAGAGTGCGTACAGCTCGTCGATTCCCGGCGGAGCCAGCGCAAGTAGATCGCGAAGGATCGCGCGGTCACGCTCGACGTCCATTCCGCTACCGCGTCCCACTAACCCGTCGAACAACTCGTTGACGCGCGAGCGATACTCGTCGCGCAGCCGTGCGAAGGCGGCGCCGGCGTCCATCTGTCGAACGACGAGACCTGGCACGTCATCGAGCGCGTGCTCGGCGTCCGAGCTAGCCCAGGCCTCGCCCGAAGCGCCAAGTGCGTCGGCCAACGACGGCGCGGGGTCGGTCGACACGAGGAGCAGCGATTCTCCGGTCGCTTCGACGGCGGCGATGGCGAGCGCGCAGGCGACGGTGCTCTTTCCAACTCCGCCCTTACCGGCCACGATCGTGAGGGTGCGCACCAGCCCATCGAGCGCCGCGTCCGGCCGCGCGGCACGCGACGGCTTCGCGTGTGCCTGCGCGGGCGATCCCGTGAGCGTGCCGGCGCGCGACATTCGACGCATCAGCTTCTCGATCGACTCGAGGCCCTGCGGCGGCGTCGATGCGCGAGGCAGAACGTAACGGGGGATCTGGTCGCCGACCGGATCGCCAATCTCCCGCTCTTTCGCCGTGTTGACGACAAGCGCCGCGACCCGCAGGTGAAGTGCGTCGAGATCGGCGACGTACCGCCGCGTCTCGGCGAGCACCACCGGCTCGGCGCGCGTCACGACGACCGCCGCGGCGAGCGCGCCGTCGCCGAGCGCGGCGCGAAGCGAGTCGACGCGGGCGCGCATCATGTCGAGAAAATCGTCTGCCGCGCCGCGCCGGTAGCGGTGCGTGAGCGCCCGCACCATGAACCGATGCTTGTCCTGCATCAGCTCGAGCATGTCGAGCAGGGCGCGAAAGGTGTCGGGAAGGGCGAGCAGCCGGAGCGTGTGCCCCGTCGGCGCCGTGTCGACGACGATGCGTGCGTACTGCTCGCCGCCGCCGGCGATCAATTCGCCGAGTGCGAGCAGCGCGAATATCTCATCGGCGCCGGGGAGCGCCGCGTCGACCAAGCCGTCGACGTCCTCGCGGTCGAGATACGTACCGGCGTCGACGATCTGGGCGATGGTCTCGCGCCAGCGATCGAGAAATTCCCGACGGAGTTGCGCCGCGTCGAGCTGTCGCGCATCGAGCTTGCCGCTGCCACGCACCGGCGCTGCTTCGGCGCCGACGGTCGCGCCGAGCACCTCGGCCAGCGCCGCGGCGGGATCGGTCGAGACGAGCAGGGTGCGGTCGCCGCTCTGGGCGAAGCCAGCAGAAATACCGGCGGCGCAGGTCGTTTTGCCGACGCCGCCTTTGCCGACGACGAGAGTGGTACGCGGGAGCGAGTCGAGCAGCGCGTCGCGCGCGCTCACTCCTCGCCGCTGTCGCCCGCCGGCGGCTCGCCGTCGCGAGCGACGCGTACCGGGCCGCCCGACGTTCCTTTGCCGAACCGCTCGCGCCAGGCGCGCACCTCGCGCAGACGCTGCATGATCTCCGCCTCGCGCCGAACGTACTCGGCGTCGTCGATGTCGCCGAGCTCGAGCTGCATCTGCAGCTCCATGAGATCCTGCTTCACCGGCGTGTCGTCGGTGAGCTCCTCTTCGACGACCTGCTGCACTTTACCAAGCGACCATTTGATCCCCGCGACGGGACCAGTGACTGGGAAGAAGAGAAGGTTGGTGAGGAGGCCCACGGTGCAACTCTATCCTGCGCCGCCCCGTCAGGCTAGAGCGCGCCTGCGCGATACGGCCGGCCAGAGCTCGGTCTGCGGCAGCTCGCGCTCGAGCTCGAGGCGCACGCGTCCGGCGATCTCCTCGACGGCGTTCGGCTCGGTCACGAGATCGTACTCGCGGACGTCGATCGAGAGCACGGGGCAGTGCGCGAATCCGCTGATCCAGCGCGCGTACCGCCCGTGAAGCGCGGCCCAGTAATCGGACGCTGCGTCGCGCTCGCGCTCCCGGCCGCGCGACGCGATGCGCTGCACGATGAAGTCGAGCGGCCCGTGGAGATAGATCAGCAGCCGCGGCGGTCGGGCCGCCGGCGAATGCAGCAGCTCCGCGTAGAGCCGACGGTACAGCGTCCATTCGTCGGACGTCATGAGCCCCTGCTCGAACAGGCCGCGCGCGAACACTTCGGCATCCTCGTACCAGGTGCGGTCGAGCACCCAGCTGCCGCCCAGTCCGCGCATGCGACGCATGGCGGCGAAGCGCGTGGCGAGGAAGTGGAGCTGCAGCTGGAGCGCGTAGGCGCGCATCTCGTCGGCGCTGCCGTAGAAGCTCTCGAGCCACGGGTTGTCGGCGTCGACGCTCTCGAGCGCGATCTGCAGGCCGAACCGCGATGCCAGCGCCCGCGAGAGCGTGGTCTTGCCCGTGCCCACCATACCAGCGACGCCGATCAACATGGCAAGCAAATTACCGGCGACGCGTGGCGCGCGAAACGGTTATTCGCCCGTTGGCACTTATTGTATCGTCAGCGTGTTGTCGGTCGCGTTGAACTGAACCGCGAGATCGGGCAGCGGGCCGATCGACTCGCCGGTGCTCGGGCCGCGAATCACCGATCCGTCGATCGCGAAGATCGAACCGTGGCACGGACATTCGAACCGGTTATTCGCCACGGCCGTGTCGCAGCCTTCGTGCGTGCAGATGCGCGAGTGCGCGTCGAAGCTCGCCGGGCCGGTGCGCACCACGGCGCGCTCGTGGCCGACGTCGACGAGCACGCCGGTCGTGGCGAGCTCGGGAAAGTCCGCGAGGTTGATCGTGATGCCATTCCCCAGCGCGACGCTCGTCGGTCCGATCTGACCGTCGCCGCACGCTTCCGCGACGACGACCGCTGCCGCGGCGAGCGCCGACCGGGCGAGAAAATCGCGCCGACTCAAACAATCCTTGCAGGACATGGCCGTGTGGTGATTCGAGAGGTAGATGGCGCAGCTCAGAGCGGGACGAACGCCGCCGTCCATGACGCGTTGTCGTCGTCTTCCTGAAAGAGCTTATCCAGGTTGGCCACGATATTGTTCCCGTCCTTGTGGACGTCGAAGCGGTCCAACCCCCGCGTGGCGCGGCCGCTGTCCTTGACGTACTCGCCGTCCGGCAGGAACCGCGAGTGATGCTTGGGACACTCGAACGCGCTGTCCTTGTCGTACCAGCGCAGCGCGGTGTTCTGGTGCGGACAGGCAAGCGAGAACACGTACGCCTTCCCCTGCCACCGCGTGAGGATCGTGCCGTTGTCCTTGTCGATCAGCGTGCCGTCGGCGGTCGGAATGGGGTAGCTCTTCTGATCGGGCGTGCCGCCGAGCGCGGTGACGAACTCGAGCGGCGCGGCCGCGGCGCGGCCGGGAGCCGCGCCGAGCGCTGTCAGGACCGCCGCCGCCATGAGGCCGGCGTCGCGCAAAAAGGCGCGCCGCTCCACCAGCGCGCACCCCTCGCAGGCCGCGCCGGTCTCGTCGTTCGACTGCCCATCGGGTCTATGTCTTCTATCCGTCATGATGATCGTAGATTCAGCGTTCAGGGTCGATCAGGAATAATTGGCGAGCGCCACGCCAAACGCGGCGATCACGAACCACAGCCCAAGACTGGTCACGGCGACGCGGTGCAACGACTGCCAATGCGCCGACTCCGCGCTCGCGTCGCGCCGCAATGCGTCCTCCACGCGCGTCATCCGCACGCCATTCGCGAGCAGCAACGCCACGAGAACCATCTTCGTCCAGAAAATCCACGAACCGAAAAAGGTCTCGATGTCGGCGGTGAGCAGCGCGATGCCGCTCGCCACGACTACGGTGAGCCCGGTCAGCACCCACCGATGCACCGACGCAAGCTCCCGCAGGTAGTGCGAGCGTTCGCCCGCCGCGAGTCGCAACGCGCGGAGCGACCCGCGATCGGCCGCGATCGCCAGTCCGCCGGCGAGCAGCAGTCCACCCACGTGCAGATAGGTCACCACTGCGGCCGCAGTCTTGGAGTGACTGTAAAAGTCCGACCACGGCTGGAGCGCGTTCACCAACGCTTTCGGCACGAGTATCAGTTCGAGAACCACGTTAGCGGTTCCAGAATCGCATGATCGATCCGCTCACCACCGTCGCGCCGATGGCGTACAACGCCACCGTGCGATGCTCACGGCGCTTGACCGCGCTGTTCTCCGCGTCGTTCGACAATTTGGCGCCGGTATAGGTGAAGGCCGCATCGGCGGCAAGCATGGTGAGCGCGTGTACCGTGCGCAGCATCCGTCCTTGAGGTACCGATCTCGAATCCCACCAGTTCCATGCGCCAGTCACCGTGTTGACGGTAAACATCCCGGCCAGCGCCGTCGCCCCCACGCGGTGCGTCGTTTTTGCCCAGGTCGGCGCCGCGCGGCTCTTGTCGTACAGCTGCTTGCCCGCTTCGTACTGCGCGACGAACACGGGAATGGTGGCGTAGAACACGTATCGATGGATCGTCAGCCGCCGCGAATACCAATCGCTCACCTCGATCACCCGAGGACGCACGTGTGGCGAGTCGGCCGGCATGCACAGCTTGGCCAGCGACGTGTCGAACCGAACTTCCACCTGGGCGTCAGGGCGCTGTGCGACGGCCTCGGCCGGCCGGTTGGGCGCCGGCGGGACCGCGGCGGTCGTGGCGCCGCGAAGAATCAGGGACATTGCGACGAGGAACATGTCGAATCCGAGGAACTGGTTGGACCAACACTCAGGTTAACGAATCAACCCGCCGTCCTGGGGCCAACGTTCCCGCGCGGCCCGCCACTCACCCCAAGTACGCCGACCGCGATGGGCCCGCTGGCCCTTTCGTGGAGAGCGGTCGATTGGCCGCCGCCCGCGCGCCGCATGGGTTGCCATTCCGCGCCGCACCCCCATAGACTCACGGCGCGCCCCCGCCCGCCCGCAGACCACCGTGCCATCGACCGAGGGACCCGCGTTGACGATCTCCTCCGGCGGCTCCCACGCGTCCGCTGACGACGACATCGAGGATTGGCTCTCGCTCCTCGACCACGTCCTGCAAGGATTGCATCACGCCCTGAACAATCGCATCGGCACCCTCTCGGCGCTCATCGAGCTCGCCGAGCTGAGCGAGCTCCCGGCCGACGGCTCCGCCTTCAAGGCCGTCACGTCCGACATTGAGCGACTGGGCGATTGCAACCACGTCATCGACCTCCTCCACCGCGACACCGCCGCCGGCGAGGAGCCGCTAATGGTCGACGACGTGCTCACCGACGCCTACGCGATTCATCGCTATCTGCACGACGTGCGGGACGTACAGGTCGCGGCGTCTCCGGCGCGCGCCGCCGAACCGGTGCGCGTGCACCGCTGGGTGCTGCTGCGCGCGCTGTCACTACTGCTCTACGACGCGCGGCGCCTCGCCAAGAGCCGCGATCGGTTCGTCGTGGCAGCAACGGATGCCGACGCGGAGTGGGTGCGCGTGAGCTTTCGCGTCGACGACGGCGCCGGAGGATCGGTCGACGCCGTTCCGGCGTCGTTCGGCGGACGTCACGCCGAGGTGCTCGCCGAACGACTCGGCGGCAACGTGTTTCGTGAAGCCGGCGCGGTGGGTATGCGGCTGCCGACGCTCAAGGCGCGCCGCGCGCGCGAAGCCGCGCTACGCTGATTTCGCCGCGTCGCCCATGGCGTCGCGGAGCAGCTCGCGGTTCACGGCAACTTCGCGCGACAACGTACGAGCGGCTTGATGCAGACCGTCGCGCTGCTCGCGCAGCTCGGGCGTCATTCGTGCTCCGAGCACGCGGTCCAGCGCCAGAATGCCGACGTCTTCCGACTGACCGAGCAGCGTATTGAGCGTGCGCCGCCGGCACTTCGCCTCGCTCAGCGTGACGAGCAAGCGATGCGTGGCGAACATGCTGTCCTCGATGCCGCGGAGGTCGTCGTTGCCGACCGCCGTGCGCTGCCGGTGAATCACGGCGAGCAACTCGTCGATGAGACGGCGCTCGGTCGCAAGCGCTTCGGCCAGCGAGTCGATTGGCGACATGGTGGACGGCATGGTCGTGTGGCCTGGAGAAGGGAATCGTGGGTTACGAGGCGAGCGCCATGCTCATCGTCTCGCGAAGGCGCGCCAGCGCCTTGAGGCGAATCTGCGACACGCGCGACTCGGTGAGCTGGAGGATGTCGGCGATGTCGCGGAGCTTGAGCTCCTCGAAGTAGTAGAGGCCGAGCACCGTGCGTTCCTGTTCCTTGAGCTTGGTGATCGCGTCGCGCAGCATCGCCACCTCTTCCTCGCGGCTCATCTGCTCGTCGATACCGTTCTCGCTGTCCGTGTGAAGTAGCTCGAGGATCTGCGACGGCGATTCGCTGTCATCGGATACTGGGCGGTCGATCTGAACGCGCACCGCGCTGGCGACGTCCGACTGCCACTTCCACAGCGTCTCGATGTCGACGCCGAGCTGGGTCGCGATCTCCGAATCTTCCGGCGCGCGGCAGAGCTTACCGGCGAGCGCCGAACGGGCCGCCTGGATCTCGCGCGTCTTGCGGCGAACCGAGCGCGGCACATGGTCCTGGCGGCGAAGCTCGTCGAGAATCGCACCGCGAATACGCGGCACCGCGAAGGTGCTGAACGCGATCTTGCGGCTCGGATCGAAGGCGCTGAGCGCTGCCATGAGGCCGAGCGTTCCGGCACTGACGAGCTCACCGTGGTCGAGCTGGTCGCTCAGTCGGCGCTCGAGCTGGCGAGCGACGTGGTGAACGAGACTCAGATTCGCGGTCAGCAGGGCGTCGCGTGCGGCCAGGTCGCCGTTGGCGAAGGCAGTCCAGGTGGCGCGGGAATCCATGGCGAGCTCCATCATCGGAGTATCCGGGTTGGCGGGGGTGGAAACGGCGGGGGAGACAGCGGGCTGCGAACGGGGCTTGGTGCGGCGGCTTTCGGCGTTCATGCGACCTCCCGCGGAGTGCTGCGGTCCGGCCCGGCGCGATGCTCGGCGACTTCGGCGATGGCCTCGAGGATCAGCACGAGGTCTCGCGCCGGGACGTCGACGTTGAGCAGTCGCTGCAGCACGCGGTGCAGCACACCGAGCGTCAGCTTGTCGGGGGCGAGATCGCCACCGGCGGTCGACGTCATGGGCTGGAGCGGGAGGGGGTTGGACACTGGAGGAGGGGCCGTAAGTGGAGGCTTTGGGTCCGATCGAACTGCATCGGCGGTCGTGCTTGCTGCTGTTGGCGGCCTCAGGAAAGGCAGGTCGCAGACCAGGCGGCCTGGACAAAAACAGAGCGGCGATCCGCGTGGGATCGCCGCTCTTAACACTGTGGCACACAATGAGTTACACTAAAACTTGTGCTCCAATTCTATAATCGTCGAATGCCGGTCGCTCGGCGGCAAAATGCTCCGGTCGGGAAGCATTTGCCTAGTAAGCATGGCAGAAAACGTTGCCGGCACACCCTGCCTACCGGTTCTAACGGGTGAAGATCGACTTGGGGATCATCACGTGTACGCCCACCGTGCCGTCGACCAGCTGCGTCACATCGACGTCGCTGGAGACGCTCACGAGCTGGTAGGCATCTTCGCGGGACATCCCTTTGACCTGCACGAGGAGCTCGATGGCCTGACGAACCGCCAGCTTGGTGGCCTGTTCCAGATCCTTGTCGATCCCCATCGCGATGTAATGCGTAGGAGTCTCGGCACGAGGCCAGGATAAATGCATGTCCTTTCGCACGACCAGCTGTAGACGGCTGATCAGCGAGGTTTCCATCGCCGTTATGTCGACTTCGCCGTTACCCTGGCCGGCATGTCCATCACCAATTTCGAGCAGCGCGCCCTTCGTCCACACGGGGATGTAAAGCGTCGTTCCAGCCACCAATTCCTTGTTGTCGAGATTCCCGGCGTGGATTCCGGGCGGCGCGCTGTTCACGCGGCCCATCGCCGCCGGCGGCGCGTCGCCCACGCTGCCAAAGAATGGATGCAGCGGAATGCTGATGCCGTTGGCGAAATGCCCGATCATGTTGACCGTGTCGAGCTCGATGATCTTGGAGTGTGACTCGCCGGGAAAATCCTCCGGCAGGAAACCGCTTCGCGGACCGAACGAGTTGCACGCATAGTCGATCGCCGGCTTGATCGACTTGAAGCGCACCTCGAGCACGTCGCCCGAATCAGCGCCCTCGACGTAAATCGGGCCGGTGAGAATGTGGCCGCCGGGTCCGGGCTTGATCGTGGCGCGCGCTGCATAGATGTCACGCGCCAGCTTCTCGACCCGCGACGAGTCGAGGCCCGCGCGCACGAGCGACGTCGGGCTGCACGTGGAGAGTGCGCGCACGACGACTTCGTCGCCCGAGCTCATCGTGAGCACTGGCTTACCTGCCGCGTCGTACCAGCCCCACGCCACGGTGCTCGGCGTGGGCATGAGCGTGTAGCTGTGACCCGCGGCGGGCGCCGGCCAATCGACGCGGATTGCCTGACCGGTGGTCGGTGCGACGAACATCGTCGACGTAGACGAAGAGAGCGGCGTCGGTGCGACCGAACCGGCCGGCACCCCGCCGCTAACTGAAGACGGGGCGCCGCACCCGAGTGCAGACACCCCGCCGAGAAAGATCGTGCCGATCGATACGAGCGTCGCGCGTGCGTTCATCCGTCTCCTCCTCCGTCGACCATGGCCTTGGGCCCATTGAGCTTGTTTCGCAGTGTGCGAACACTGATTCCGAGCAGCTCCGCGGCGCGCGTGCGATTCCCGCTCGACACCTCGAGCGCGCGCGCGATGAGCTTTGCTTCCGCTTCATCCACATTGAGCGACGTCAGCACCACAGCACCCGGCGGAACAGTGATCGCGGGGACTCCGTGCGACGCGCCGTTCGTCGACGGCGATCCGTCGGGCGAGAGCCGCGCCGGCGTCGGTCCGCTCCAGGCGCCGGACAGTCCAAAGCGCTGGCCGTCGAAGGCATGCGCCGGAATGAGCGGCTCGCTGGTGAGGATGACCGCTCGCTCGACCGCGTGCTGCAACTCGCGGACATTACCCGGCCAATCGTATCCCTGCAACAGGTCGACGGCTTCCGGCGAGAGGCCGGAGATTTCTTTGCCGATCTCCTGCGCCGAATGCGTGGCGAAGCGAAGGGCGAGCAGCGGAATGTCGTCGCGGCGCTCTCGCAGCGGCGGAAGGCGAACCGGGATGACGCTCAACCTATAGTAAAGATCCTGCCGGAAGTGCCCCGCGGCGGCGTGCGCCGCCAGATCGCGGTTGGTCGTAGCGATGATCCGCACGTCGACCTTGATCGCCGTCGAACCGCCGACCCGCTCGAACTCCTGCTCTTGAAGCACGCGCAGCAGCTTGGCCTGGAGATCGAGCCGCATCTCCGAGATCTCGTCGAGCAGGAGTGTACCGCCGTTGGCGCGCTCGAATGCACCCTCGACGCGCTTGATCGCGCCGGTGAACGCGCCCTTCTCGTGGCCGAACAGCGCGCTCTCGATCAGACCTTCGGGAAGCGCTGCGCAGTTCAACTTGATGAACGGTCCGTCGTGCCGGTCGCTCTGAGCGTGCACGGTGCGCGCGAACAGCTCCTTGCCGGTGCCCGACTCGCCCTCGAGGAGGACCGTGGCGCGGGTCGGAGCGGCGGTGGCGACCGTTTGCAGCACGCGCCGAATCGGGGCGCTGTCGCCGACGATCTGGCGCTCGTTGCGGAACTCCGTCACCTCGCGCTTGAGGCGCTCGTTCTCGCGGCGCAGCTTCACGACCTCGAGCGCCTGGTTGACGGCGAGCTCGAGCTGCTCGGGCCGCACCGGCTTGGTGATGTAGTCGACCGCGCCCGCTTTGATCGCCGAGACCGCGTGCTCGATGCTCGCGTAGCCGGTGAGCATGATCAGCGGGGTGTCGTACCCTTCCTGGCGGAGGAGGGCGAGGAATTCGAGCCCCGTGAGGCCCGGCATCCGATAATCGGAGATGATGAGATCGACCGCCCGGCCGGCGAGCGCCTGCAGCGCCTGGGGAACGGTATTCGCCGCGACCGTTTCGTGGCCCGCGCGCTCGAGCGTGTCCTGGAGGATCAGTCCGACCGACGGCTCGTCGTCGAGGCAGAGAATCGTTGCCATGGCTGCCGGAAGGACGCATGGCGAGCACATGCGGCAACCTTTTCCTAGAGGCCAGCGTCCGGGCCCGCGTCGAGGGCTGTGATCAAGGGTTTAGGTCCGCGTTGCCCTGCCGATACTCTGGGGCGAGGCAATGAATGCATAGCCAATCGAAATATCCAGCCGCTCGCCATCTGGTGATGGTGAGCGAGGTGCAATGGGCGGCGGACTCGAACGAGTCGGACGCTCCGAACCGTCCGAGCCGGACCACCCTTCCGGCCGACGTGCGACCGCTCGACGCCGCGCGCAATGCGCGGATCAGGAGTCGCATCATGGGCGGCGCCTACGATTCCCTGGAGGTCGTCGACGCGGTGGCGCGCCGGCTCCTCGACCAGGGCGATCTCTGATCACGCCGGACTTCAGGACTCTCTCATGAGGTTTCTCGTCGTCGACGACTCGACCACCATGCGCCGCATCATGATCAATGCGTTGCAGCGCATCGGCTACCACGACGCCATCGAGGCGTCGAACGGGCAGGAGGCGCTGGAGCGTCTCGACCCAACCGTCGGCTGCATCATCACCGACTGGAACATGCCGGAGATGAGCGGGCTCGAGCTGGCCCAGTCCGTCCGCGAGACGCCGGCCGGCCGACGCGTACCGATCCTCATGGTGACGACTCGCGGTGCGCGCGAAGACATCCTCGCCGCCATCGACGCCGGAGTGAACGGCTACCTCGTGAAGCCGTTCACACCATCGACCCTCAAGGAGAAGATCGACCGCATCTTCTCGGGCGCCGGCGCCGCGGCGTGATCGGCGTCCCGGGGCAGCCTGCGATGAGAAACTCCGACGAGGTCCTTTACGACTCCGAGGCATCACTTCGCCTCGTCGATCGAGCGATCCACGAGCTCAAACGCTCGATGGCCGACACCGGCGAGCACGAATGGGTCGTCCTCGAGGATTCGGTCACCGAACCGGGCGGGTTCGCGCGCGCCGACGGCCTGCGCCAACTCGACGCACGCCTGCGCGACGTGTCCGCCACGACCGAGACCGCGACGACCGACATCCTCGACTGCGTCTCCCGCGCCGTTGCGCTCGTCGAGCGCCTCGGCAGCGCCGGCGACGCCGATCGCGACGCCGTCCTCGCCGCGCTCGACAACGAGCTCGCCCTCGTCACGACGCGCCTGCAGTTCCAAGACATCACGGCCCAGGAGCTCGGCCGCATTGCCGGCGTGCTCGCCGCAATGCGCGTCGGTGCCACGCCGCGCGCGCTCACCGCGCTTCCGGAGCCGCAGCGCGACGCACAGGCCTTCGCCGATCGGGTGTTCGGCCAACCGCCGGCACGCAAAACAGCCTGAGCCCGTCCGCTGACGGCTGGCCTGGCAAGCGTGACTGATCGCGAAGTCGCGCTGGCGCAATAGTCCAAATAGATTCGCCGCCGGTGATCGTCATCTCCGGCTCACACGGTCTGGTAGGCTCGGCGCTCGTCACAGCGCTCAAGGTGCGCGGTGATGACGTGCGCCGGCTCGTGCGGCACGCGCCGCGCGCCGCCGACGAGATCGCGTGGAATCCCGACGCGGGTGAGATCGACGGCGCGGCGCTCGAGGGCGCGACCGTCGTGATCAATCTCGCTGGCGAGAACATCGCGCAGCGTTGGACCCGCAACGCCAAGCGGCGGATTCGCGACAGCCGCGTGCAGGGAACCACGCTCATCGCGCGAACGATTGCCGCGCGGTCCGACAAACCCAACCTGCTCGTGAACGCATCGGCTGTCGGCGTCTACGGCGACCGCGGCGAGGAGGAGCTCGACGAACGGAGCGCGACGGGCGCCGGATTTCTGGCCAGCGTGTGTCGCGATTGGGAAGCTGCCACGAGGCCGGCGTCAGATATGGGCATACGCGTCGCGATGCTGCGCACCGGCGTGGTGCTCGACGGCGATGGCGGTGCGCTGCCCAAGCTGCTCGTGCCCTTCCGCCTCGGATTGGGCGGACGCATTGGAAGCGGGCGCCAGTGGATGAGCTGGATCGCGCTCGGCGACGTGGTGCGTGCAGTGCTTCAGATCGTCGACGACGCCACGCTCGAAGGGCCGATCGACACGGTCTCGCCGAATCCGGTGCGCAACGTGGAGCTGGCGTGCGCCCTCGCACGCGTGCTCCATCGGCCGGCGCTGATTCCCGTTCCGGCGATCGCGATCCGGCTCGCACTGGGAACGATGGGCGTGGAGTCGCTGCTGGCGAGTCAGCGCGCGCGGCCGGCGCGGCTGCTCGCGTGTGGGTTCAGATTCGAACAGCCGACGGTGGAGTCCGCGTTGCGCGCGGCGCTCGGCTGACGGCCGGGCGCGGTCAGTGAGGCTGGTAGATGGCGAGGACGTTGCCGGCCGGATCCTTGAATCGTGCCGTGATCTCGGGTGCGTCGCCGCCGATCGGCTGGACGATCTCGCCGCCGTGCTCGACGATCGTCTTACAGCTCGCCGCGGCGTCGTCGACCATGATGTAGACCATGAGACCCGGTGCCCCCGCCGGCGGCCGGCCAGTGCGCCAGGTGCCGCTCACCTGACCCGTCGTATCGTCGAACGCGGTGCTGCCGTCTCCGCGGCGTCGCGTCGTCCAGCCGAAGACGGCGGTGTAGAAGGCGGCCGATCGCGCGACATCCGTCGTTGGAATTTCCACATAACAGATCTTTCCATTGGTGCGGTCCGTCATGATGTCTCCGAGTTTCGTGCCGTGAACGCGAGCGCGACAGGATGAGCGCGAGCCGCGGCGGTCATGTTAACCATGCGCCGCGACGTGGACGAACAACATCATTCCGCAGAGCAGCATTCCGGCGGCGAGGGGACGACGCCGGCGGGGAAGCGCCAGCGCGCCCGACACGAATGCCGCTTCGATTGCCCCGACGAGCAACAAGCGCTCGGCGATCGGCGCGTGCGCGAACTGGTGCCAGGAGATCCGCAGCACCATCAGGTCGGCAACGACCACCGCGGCGACGATGCCTGCGGCGACGACGGCGCCGGACATCATCTCCATCGCGACGACGCCAGCCGCGCGCGGTCTCTCCGGCGGGCGTTGCGCCTCCGGCGGCCGACGCAGGCGCGCGACGAGAGCCCGCAGCCCGAAATACCCGATCAGAGACAATGCGCCGCCGATCGACCACCGGAGCGCTGCCCACTCCCCCTCGATCGCGGTCAGCTCGGCGCGCATCGCGTCGGCCCACGCTCTCGCGTCGGCCGGCCCGAGCCGCGCTGCGACGGCGAGGAGGCCCGAAGCGAGCCGGCGGGGCAGCGTCATCGCGGTCAGACTCCGAACGCGGCGCGGGGTGTTCCGCGCCGCGCCCCCGTCATCTCGCGCGCCGTCCGCAAGCCGTCAGCGGTGAGCCGGTACATGTGACGCGGTGGCGTACCGGACTCCATCGCCTGCCAGCGTGTCTCGAGGAGGCCGCGATCGGCGAGCCGCATCAGGATGGGATAGAGTGTACCCGACTTGATGCCGGTCGTGCGGCTGATGTCGTAGCCGTAGTGCCAGCGCTTCGGTGCGTCGAGCAGCGCGTCGAACACGCGAGTGGTTTGCGGAGTCGAGCGCAAAGGGGCGGCCATGCGCTATATCTACATATGTCGACTTAAAAGGTCAACCGCTGGCCGCGCCGCGCCCTGCCGCCGCGAACCATGCCGGCGAATCGCCGGTGAAGAGCAGCCACGCCGCGATCGCCTTCAACAGGAATCCCAGAACCAGGTATGCCGCCGACGCGATCGACCGCTCGGCGATCAGATGCATGACCATCGGAAGCGGCAGCGCGGCGAGGATCAGGAACAGCATCACGAGCGAACGCGCGCCGGGCACACCGCGCGTCACGAGCAGCATCATCGCCAGCTGGAGCACGAGGCTGATGATGCCCAGCGCCGGCCCCGGGCCGATTCCCGTTCCGCGGAAGAGGATCTGATTCACGAACAGCGCGCCCGCGCTCACCGTCCACGCGCCGAGCAACGCACCCAGTGCGTAAACGACACGCGATGGCCGTCGGCGGTTCGAGTCGGCGAGCACACTCTCGCTCACCGGCGGGTCAGCCGTCGGCCCGCGATCGCGGCGCCGCCATGGTCGCATTCAACTCGTCGTACGACACCGCGTCGTCAGCGAAGCCGAAGGTGCCGTGTTCCTTCACCTCGCGCGCGGCGCGGAGAAAGCCACCGAGCGCGGCGCGGCTGAGCGCGGAGCCGAGGCTGATGCGCCGCACACCGAGCTCGGCGAGCTGCGCGGCCGAGAGGCGGACGTTGTCGGCGCCGACCGCTCCCACGAGCGCGTTCACCGGGCGGCTCACCGACGCACAGAGCGTTCGAAGATCCTCCGCCCGACTAACCCCGGGTGCATACAACGCATCGGCGCCCGCCGACTCGAACGCTTGCAGGCGTCGGATGGTGTCGTCGAGATCGGGCCGGCCGTGCAGAAAGTTTTCGGCGCGGCCAACGAGCACGAATGGCGACGGCAGCCGTCGCGCGGCTTCGACCGCTGCGGCGACGCGTTCCACGGCGTGATTGAACTCGTAGATTGGCCGACGCTCGTCGCCCGTCGCGTCCTCGATCGATCCGCCGACCAGCCCCGCCATCTCGCCGGCCAGTCGAATCGTTTCGGCGGCATCCTCGGGCGCGTCGCCGAAACCGTTCTCCAGATCGGCGGCGACGGGAAGGTCCGTCGCGTCGGCGATCGCTTTCGCGTTGGCGAGGGTTTCTTCGCGCGTCACTTTACCCGCGCCGTCCGGCTTGCCGAGCGCGAAGGCGAGGCCGGCGCTGGTCGTCGTCAGCGCCTCGAAACCGAGGCCGGTGAGAAGCCGCGCGGTGCCGGCGTCCCACGGATTGGGAATGACGAACGCCCCGCTTCGCGCATGCAGCTCGCGAAACCGCGCGCCCTTTTGTGCTTGCGTGGCCGGCATGTCCGTCGGGGCTGGGTGAACGGTGATGCGAAACCGCGTGAAGGATAGCACCACCGCCCACGCCCGAGACGGCTAGGCGATCAGCGCGCTCAACCGATCGCTGAACACCCGGCTGGCCGTAAGCCGCGTGCCGTCGCGCATGATCACGACGTACTCGCCATGGAACCATGGTTCGAGCTCTTTAATTCGATCGATGTTGACGATCGCCGAGCGATGGATGCGGACGAAGGTCTTGGGGTCGAGCTTCGCCTCCATATTCTTCATGCTCTCGCGGAGCAGATGGGCGTCGGTCGCCGTGTGGATCTTGACGTAGTTGCCCGACGCCTCGACCCAGTCGAGCTCCTCGGTGCGGATGAAGAACACGCGACCGCTGGACTTGACGATGAGACGCTCCGGATACTTGCGCTCCTGATGCAGCTCCTCGAGCAGCGAGACGAGCCGCGAGTCGATCGCCGGGCCGGCGGCGCGCCGCACCTGACCGCGCGCGCGCTCGAGCGCCTTCTCGAAGCGCGTCTGGTCGAACGGCTTGAGCAGGAAATCGAGTGCGTGAATCTCGAAGGCGCGAATGGCGTGTCCGTCGTGCGCCGTCACGAACACGACCGCCGGCATGTGTGCCGCATCGATCGTGTCGATGACTTCGAAGCCGTCCATGCCGGGCATCTGCACGTCGAGGAAGACGAGGTCGGGCTGTTCGCGCTCGATCGTCTCGACGGCGCTCGGCCCGTCGGTGCACACGCCGATGATCTCGACGTCGGGTTGCGACGCGAGGAGGGACTGCAGGCGATCGCGCCCGAGCTCCTCGTCGTCGACGATCAGGGTCCGGATCTTGTTGGAGTCGCTCATCAGTCTGCCGCCGTGGATTGATGGTGCTGGTAGGGGTGGAACGGGATGGCCATCGTCACGTGGACGCCCTCGCCCGGCGCCCCGCGCACCGAGAAGGCCTGTTGCTCGCCGTAGAGGTGGGCGAGCCGCTGTCGCGTGCTCGAGAGACCGACGCCTTCGCGGTGGCCCGGGCGCAGGCCGCGGCCGTCGTCGACCACGTCGCAGCGCAGCATGTCGCCGTCGCGCCGTACGGTGATCGCGATCGAGCCTTGACCCAAATCGCCAAAGCCGTGACGGAAGGAGTTCTCGACGAGCGGTTGGAGAAAGAGATTCGGCACGCGCGCGTCGCGCGTCTCCGGGTCGACGTCGAGCGAAACCTTGAGGCGGTCGCCGAAGCGCATCGTCATGATCTCGACGTACCGCTCGAGGAAATCGAGCTCGGCCTGCAAGGCCACCTCCTGCGCGCCGATGTTCTGGAGTGACAGGCGCAGCAGATCGCTGAGCGAGGCGACCATCGAGTCGGCGCGGCGCACGTCTTTGTGCATGAGCGCCGAGATCGAGTGCAGCGTGTTGAACAGAAAGTGTGGCTGCAGCTGCATGCGCAGCATGTGGAGCTGCGATTGGGCGAGCCGCGCTTCGAGCTGCGACGCGCGGAGGGCGCGGTCCTTCGACACGCGATAGTAGACGAACGCGTGATGGACGGCGACGAGCGAGCAGAAGACGAGCGAGTCGAGGACCGTCCACGACAGCAGATATTGCCCGAAGAGCCGCGGCACCGCCGACGCCGGCGTGTTGGCGTCGAATACCGCGGTGGCAGCGGCGAACAGCGCGACGTGGGCGAAGACGAACGCCACCATGGCGCCCAGCTGCACCGCCCAGTTGCGCGCCCGGTGATTGCCCCACACGGGAAAGCGCTTCGCCGTGAACATCACCACCGGCGTGAGCAGCGCCCAGGCGTAGGTGAAGATGAGCTCCGCCGGAACGATCTGGCTCAGCCGGATCGGTTGGCCGACGAGGCGCGAGTAGAAATACTGCTCGATCGAGTACAGGACGGCGACGATCGTGGCCACGGCAAAGAGCACGAGGGCGAACCCGCGCGTCCGCTCGCGCGCTACCGACCGCTCGACCGGACGCGCGAAACCGAAGATGCTGTACTCGCCGGTCTGAGCGAGCGAGTCCGGAAGCGGCAGCGACCGGGACACCGGAGTTGGCCGCGGCCGCTTGGAAGCGTCGAAATCGGGAGATGGAAGAGCCGACATCGGTCCGTTGTAACTGGCGCGGGATGAATGGCCGGGTAAATCACTACCGAGATCGAGCGCGCCGGGTTTCGCCCCGGCGGCCGTCCGTCGAGTACCAGTATTAGACACCGGATCGGGCGAAAGTGGCCTCGTGGCGCTGTAGAGCTTTTGTAAGAGCTTGAAGATAGGCCGCGCGCCGGTGGTCGGTCGCAACGAAAAGCCCCCGTCGGCGGCGTTCGCGACGGGGGCTTTCCGGTCAGATCGCAGATCGCGCTCAGGCGAATCCGGGCGGGCGCTTCTTGTGGAAGTCCGTTGCCTGCTGGAACGCGTGGGCAACGAGCAGGTTCTTTTCGTCCTGGAAGATCGGTCCCATGACGTACATGCTCGTCGGCAGCGGGATCTGCGGCGGCGGCGGGGGAGGGGGGGCCGCGCTCGCCGCCGAATCGGCGCCGCGTCCCCCACCGCCACCACCACCGCGGCCGCCCCGTCCGCCGCGACCGAAGTTCTGCGGGATCGCGAAGCCGGTCGGCACGACGATCGACGGTGTGCCGACGATGTTGGTGACCGACGTGTTCTCGCGCGGCGTGATCACGACGTCGTATTTCGAGAACAGATCCCAGGTCTGGTTCATCGCGGCAATACGGGCACGATTCGCGTTCACGTAGTCAACCGCCGGCATGAGCTGCGCCGCGCGGAAGGTGTTGGGCCAGGTGCTGTACGACTCGAGCTCCTTGATGCGCCCATTCAGCGTATCGGTCTGGAACGCCGCGCCGCATTCGGCATCCAGAATGATGGAATCCAGATAGCCGTAGTTGGGCGTCGGCGCCTCGATCGCTTCCGGCTTTGCGCCGAGCGATTCGAGCACCTTGAGGAAATTCATCGCCTCGGGGATCGGCGTCGTGCCGCCGTCCTGGGAGCGGCGCTCGAAGTCGTTCTTGATGTAGGCGATCTTGAGCGTCGACAGCTTCTTGAGCGCGTTCCAGTTGAACGGATAGCTCTTCACCGAATAGTCGAGGCCATCCGGGCCCTGGATCGCGTCGAACACGAGCGCGGCGTCTTCCACACTCCGGCAGATGGGCCCGAGCTTGTCGGTCGTCCACGAGAGCGCCATGGCGCCGGTCCGCGGCACGCGGCCGAAAGTCGGCCGGAAACCGGTCACGCCGCAGGTACGGGCCGGCGATGTGATCGAGCCGTTGGTCTCGGAGCCGATGCTGAATCCGACGCAGCCCGCTGAGGTTGCCGATGCTGGACCGGCGGACGAACCGCTCGACCCCGGGCTCAGCTGGTCGGGGATCCACGGATTCCGCGTGTATCCCTTCCACCATCGATTGCCCTGGGCGAGTGAACCGAGGGTGAGCTTGGCGACGAGAATCGCCCCCGCCTCGTCGAGCCGCTTGACGACCGTGGCGTCGTAGTCGAAGGACTGATTCTCATACAGGCCGGCGCCCCAGGTCGTGGGATAGCCTTTGACCGCGAGGAGATCTTTCGCGCCCCAGGGAATGCCGTGCAGTGGGCCGCGATACTTGCCGCGCGCAATCTCGGAATCCATGTCCTTGGCCTGCTTGCGGGCGCGCTCCTCGGTCAGATTCACCACGAAGACGAGCTGCGGGTCGTACTTCTTGAGCCGACCGAGATACATCTCCGTGAGCTCGGAGGGCTTGACCTTGCGGGTGCGCACGAGCTCAGAGAGCTCGGTCACCGGTGCGTACGCCAACTCCTCGATGCTTCCCGGCCGCGCCATCACCGGCACCTTCGATCGCACCGTCGCCGCCTTGGTCTTCTTCGCGAGCTCTTTGCCCGGCGGCACGGGATCGAACACGATCGCCGGGAAGATGCTCATGTCGAGCGGCTCTTTGTGCAGATTGTCGATCGCCGTGCGCGCGCCCTGGAGGTTGCGCACCATCGCCTGGCGTTCTTCATCCGAGAACTTCACGCCGGCGATCTCTTCCGCCGACGCGATCATTTCCGGCGTGATCGCCGGCCCTTGC
>DATNAT010000260.1:0-18797 GCA_035572355.1 Gemmatimonadaceae bacterium | reverse complement strand
GGCCAGCACTACCGGGGCACGCAGTACGGACCGGACGTGAACCTGCCGATCACCCAGGACGAGATCAACGGCAACCCCAATTTCACGGGCTGCACGGATCGAAACGCTTGATCGAACGGCGATACCTATAGTAGTCCCCCGGGGGGAGGCGGTCCGACTGCCTCCCCTCGGCGTATCTTTCCTACCGATTCCACCGAGTTGACCCGGCGCCCGGGATACGCTTAGGCTGTTCGAGGATTGATCAGGTCGAGCAGGTCGCATCGGTCCTGACTCGGCCCCCCCCCAACACATTTCCCTGCGGGTTCGCATGCGACGACTTCTCCTGTTCGTTCTGGCTACATCGTTGCTCGCCTGCGGGGGGGACAAGCTTCTGCCGCCGGTCACGGCCGTCGACGGCGAGTGGACGGGGACTCAAAACGGCTACGCGTTGTCGCTCAATCTGACCCAGGTCGACACCAGCGTGTCCGGCTCGACGCAGCTTGCCGGCGTGGGTGGTTCGTTCACCGGAACGGTGTCGGGAACATTCAAGTATCCCACGCTCCATCTCGACGTCCTGATTCCGGGGTTCGAGGACTTCGTGTACGACGGCAACATGTCGACGACGCAGGCCAAGATCGCCGGCGCGCTGAACGGCTCCGGGTTCACCAACCTCGAGATCGACGTTCACAAGCGCTGATCGATCGGCGCACCGCGCTCGAATGGTGCGGAATGCAATGAGACGGTGAGAGTGCGGATCGCACGCGGCGTAGGTTGGCCGCGTGGATCCGCATTCGACTTTTCGGTTGGCCCGCCCCGCTGCGGCGACTCGGCCCGGCTTCACGCTCGTCGAGCTCGTGTTGGCGCTGTTCGCGCTCGAGGTTGCGCTGCTGGCCCTCGTCGCCGGCGGCGCGGTCACGGTCCGGCGTACCACCGAAGTGCGTGCGCGTGCCGCCGCCATCGAGGCGGCGACGAACCGCCTTCAACAGCTCACCGTCGCGGCGTGCGCGCCCCTGTCCGGCAGCGCAAGCGGCCGCGGGCTGACCGAGCATTGGACCGTCGCACTCCTCGCGCCTCGCATTCGCGACGTCGTCGACAGCGTCGACTACAGCGCCGGCGCGGTCGCGCGTACGCTCGTCTTGCGAACGCGGTCAGCATGTTGATCCGCCAGGTTGCACGCGCGCGCGCCGGCCTCACGTTGGCCGAGCTGGTGATCACGCTTGCCGTCGCCGGGGTCGTGCTCGGGCTGCTCACCGCGATCAGCGTGCGCGAGCAACGGGTCTTTTCCGACCTCGCCGATCGCGCGGCGCTCGCCAGTCAGCTTCGCGACGCATCGACCATTCTGCCGGTCGATCTGCGCGCGCTGTCGCCCACACTGGGCGACGTGCGCGATGCGCGCGACACGGCGATCGAATTGCGCGCGACGATCGCCAGCGGTGTCGTGTGCGACACCGCGGTAAACGCGCTGATCCTCGCGCCGCCGGTCGCCGACAGCGGCGCGGTGTACGCGGCGTCGATCGGCGGAGCTTCGATCGGCGACACCGTGTGGCTGCTCGGAGCCGGTGACTCGGCACGCGCCTGGCGACCGTTCGCGGTGGCCTTTTCCGGCGCGGCGCGAGCGGGGCAGTGCGCGCCCGGCGGGCCTCGCCTGCCGCCGGCCATCGTCGCGCTTCCGCGCAGCCAGCTCACGCTCTCGGGGAGCTTGCCGAGCGACGCCGTCGGCGCTCCGTTGCGGGTCACACGGGCGATGCGCTACAGCGTCTACCGTGCGTCCGATGGGGCGTGGTACCTGGGCGAGCGGGATTGGAACGCTGCCGCGCTGCGCTTCAACACGATTCAACCGGTGGCCGGCCCGTTGCTATCGGCGGCCGTGGGTGGCGTCGCGTTCGCCTACCGCGACAGTTCCGGCTCGCTCCTCGCGATGCCCGTCGTCGACGGCGCGCTGATCCGGATGTTCGACGTCGCACTGCGCGGACAGACGCGACCGGCGCGCACGCTGGGTGCCGGGCCGCGGGGCGACAGCGCGCGTATCATGATTGCTCCGCGCAATCGATGACCGCTCGACGGATGCAACGCCGCCGAGGCATCGCGCTCGTCGCCGCGCTCGCACTGATGACGGTGCTCGGGCTGCTCGTCGTCGGCGCCGTGGGATCGGTCGTCGCGGCCCAGCGGAGCACCGAGCTCGCTCGCGTCGACGCCGCGCTCGATGCGGGGGCCGACTACGCGCTCGGCACAGTGCTCGCCGATCCGCGCGGATACGGTCTGGCGGAGCTCGCGCTCGGTCGAGCACGATCATATTCAATTCCTCTCGTCGACGGGGGCGCCGCAGCGGTGAGCGCCACGCGACTGCCGGGCGGTATCATCTGGTTCGTCGCCGCGCTCGGCGCCGGCGGTCCCGACTCGGGGCGGCGGATGATCAACCTCGTGGCTCGCTTTCCTTCGCTCGGGCCCGTGGCGCCGGCGGGCATCGTGGCGCGCGGCGGAGTCGTCGCGTCCGATGCGGTTGCCTTCAGTGTCGACACCGCGACCGATGCCGACTGTGCCGAGCGATCGCCCTCCGCCGAGGTGATCGTCGCACCCGGTTCATCGACATCGCTCGGAACGGGCCAGCGAGCGGCCGTCTCGAACGCCGCGGGAGACAGCGCATCGTATCTGCTCACCGCGCCGCAGCTCGCCGCGTTGGACAGCGCCGTGCCTGGCCCGGTCGTTCACGTTCGCGGCGATACGACGATCGCCGGGGGCGCATTCGACGGTGTGTTGATCGTCGACGGGTCGGTCGCCGTCGCGGGCTCCTTCGCGCTGACGGGCCTTCTCATCGCGCGCGATTCGATCACGGCGTCGGCCGGCCTTGCCGTTCGCGGCGCCATGATGGCGTTCGAATCGTCACACGTTGGCGTTCGGTTGTCCGGGGGCGTCATCGAATACTCACCCTGTCAAATTGCCCGCGCGCTGCGGCGCGCCGTGCGCCCCGCGCCGGTGCGCGGGCGTGCATGGGGGGAGCTGTTCTAAGCCCTGTGATAGTCATCACTTCAGCCGGCGACTGTTACCTGTCGCCCGGTCGGTCGTGTTCGGTGGGACGGACATGATGAGGCCGGATGCACGGTCACAGTGTCCGACGAAAACGGTCACGCGACGCTGATCGGTGGTCAAGATGATGGGCGGCTCGATGGTGAACGCCGAGTCCCCGGACACCGTGACAGGTACCCGCCGCGCTCTGTTCGAAGAACCCTCCACCGTCACACAGCCGCCATGTCCGTGTTCGGTCGAAAGAAGACAACCGTCGGTCTCGACATCGGGTCGGGGTTGATCAAGGTTGCCGTGGTCGATCACTCGAGACGCGAACCCGAGTTGGTGCGCGTGACGGTGACGCCGCTGCTCGCCGACGCGATCGTCGAAGGCGAGGTCATGGATCCCGGCATCGTTGCCGAAGCGATTCAGACCGCGCTCGCCGAAGCGGGCGTCAAGGCGAAAGACGTCGTGACCGCCGTCGGCGGCCGCGACGTGATCATCAAGAAAATTCAAATCGAGCGCGTCAAGGAACAGCAGGCGCGCGAGCTGATGCGCTGGGAAGCTGAGCAGCACGTGCCCTTCGACATGGAGTCGGTGGAGCTCGACTTCCAGATTCTCGATCCGGACGCTGATGGCGTGGAGATGAGCGTGTTGCTCGTCGCCGCCAAGCGCGACCTGATCGAGTCGAAGATTCGCATGCTGACCGACGCCGGCCTCGCGCCGGGCGTCGTCGACGTCGAAGCATTCGCCCTGCACAACGCCTTCGAGGTCAATCATCCCGACGCGATGAACGGCGTCGTCGGCCTCGTCAACATCGGCCACGACGTCACGAACATCAACATCATGGACGACGGCGTGCCGCTGCTCACGCGCGACCTCACGGTCGGCACGCGGCGGTTCCGCGAGGATTTGCAGCGCGAACGCGGTCTCGGTATGGACGAGGCGCAGGCGCTGCTTCAGGGCTACGACCGGTCGCCGCATCTCGATGCGGTGATCGAGACGCGCGGCGAGGAGATCGCCGTCGGCATCGAGCGCGCCGCCACCTTTCTCTCGCAGAACTCCCGCGCGCAGGCGATGCGTGCCATCTACACCTGCGGCGGCGGCTCGCGCATCCCAGGGCTCAACGAGATGCTCGCCGAGCGTCTTCACATCACCGTGCAGCAGGCTAACCCGTTGGCGAATCTCAAAGTGCGCGACGGTGCGCTCGCATCGCTCGTCACCGACGAGATCGCCCCCCTGCTCATGCTTCCCATCGGTCTCGCGTTGAGGCACGTCGCATGATCGAGATCAATCTCCTGCCCGGCTCGGGCAAGAAGAAAGCCGGGCGCCGCCAGTCGGTGAACGTCGGCGCCATGCTCGCCGGCGCCACCGGCCGCATGAAGGACAAATTCATGATCGCGGCAGTCGTCGCGGTCGTCGTCGGCGTCGGCGGGGTCGGGCTGCTCTACTTCACGCAGACGGCGACGGGCTCGCAGCTCGCCGAACGCGAGCAGCAGGCGGTCCACGACTCGACGCGCTACGCGAATTTCCTCAGGGACCGCCACCGCTCGGAAGCGGTTCGCGACTCGCTGCTGCGCCAGGTCAACGTCATCAAGGGCCTCGACGAGGACCGCTTCATCTGGGCGCACGTGCTCGATGAAGTGAGCCGCGCGCTGCCGCAGTACACCTGGCTCACGGTCCTCGGCTTCTCCGGAACGCCGCAGGGTTCGGCCAACGTCGTCGCCTCGCCCAAGGATTCGGCAAAGAAGGATGCCAAGCCGAAGCGTCTGGCGACCGACATTCCGCGCGACAGTGTGTCGATCCGCCTCATGGGCCGCACGGTCGACATCCAGGCGCTGACCCGGTTCATGAAAGATCTCGAAGCCTCGCCCTTCCTCGGGAACGTCCAGCTCGACAAGTCGGAGCTGGCGATCGATCAGGGCAAGGAAGTGACGCAGTTCCAGCTCACGATGGGATACACCCGGCCGGACTCGACGATGATTCGCCGTGTCCCGCTCAGCCTTTCGGCGAGGTAGGCCATGGCTCTCCTGCCACAGAACCAGCGCGACAAAAAGCTGCTGCTGGTCGCGATGATGGCGATCGCTCTCGCGGTCGTCTACCAACAGATGGTGTGGTCGCCCAAGAACCAGGAGCTCACACAGCTCTCGGCGCGCCTCGACACGCTCGATTCGCTCAACCGGATCGCCAAGCGTGAAGTGGCCAAGGGCACCACGGCCAAGATGAAACAGGAAGCCGAGGCCTACGGCCGCGAGCTCGACGTGCTACGGCACCTCGTGCCAACGGAAAACGAAGTGCCGGCGCTCCTCGAGGCGATCTCGAATGCGGCGCGGCGCGCCGGCCTCGAGCTCGCCGACGTGCAGCCCGACGGCGTCATGAACGGCGACCGCTTCGACACCTACCGCTACAAGATGGGCGTGACCGGCCCGTACCATAAGGTCGCCGACTTCCTCGCCAACGTCGGATCGCTCCCGCGCATCGTCGCTCCGATCAACATCTCGCTCGCGACGTCGAGCCGCTCGTCCGGCGAGATCAAGCCGGCCAAGGACGAGCAGCTTCTCGACGCCAAGTTCCAGGTGCAGACGTATGTCGCGCACGTTGCTCCGCCGTCCGCAGTCGCGACCTCCAAGGCAGGTGCTCCGTGACGCGCACGCCCTTCCTCGCCGCCGCGTTCGTCTTCGCGTCCGCGGCGACGGCCTCCGCGCAAGCGGGTCTCTACTCCAAGGCCAAGTCCGTGACGCAGCGCGCCGTGGCGGCGACCAACGCCCACGTTGAAGCCGAGCAGCATCCCGAAGCCAAGGCGCCCGCGGCCAAGTCCGCGCCGGCGCAGAGCGCGGCGGTGCAGCAGGGCGCGCCAAAGAGCGCCAACGGCAAGCCCGCCGCCGGCGAGGCGCAGTCGGGCCAGCCGGTCACGAAACTCAACATCGCGAGCGCGGACACCGTCCCGCCCGCCATGATCATGCGTGAGTCGTACGACTACTCGCGCGATGGACGTCGCGATCCGTTCGTCTCGCTGCTCACCACCAACGAGCTGCGGCCGACGATGAGTGATCTGCGGCTCACCGGAATTCTCTACGACATTTCCGGGCACCACTCGGTAGCGACGCTGCGCGACCTCAGCACGAACGAGCTGTATCGGGTCGCCGCGGGTTCGCCGCTGGGTCGTATGCGGGTCTCGGAGATCCGCCTCAAGTCGGTTGTCTTCACCATCGACGAATTCGGCACGACGCGCCAGGACTCTCTCGTCCTTGGCGACTCCACCAAAGCGAGGGGAAAATGAAGCCACACCGGACGCTTGCATCAGCGATGCTCGCTGCGTTCGGCGCGGTCGGCGGACGTCCTGCAGTTGCTCCTGCGCTCCCGACCACTCCCAACGACGCCACGGTTATCGCGCTCAGCGTAGTCCCGACCACGGGCCGCGCCGATGTGGTTATTCGTCTCGACGGCTCGGTCAGCATCAAGCACTTCGTGCTGTCCAAGCCCGACAAGATCGTCGTCGACATGAGCGGCGCGACACTCGCGCTGCCCCAGGGCGATGCCTATGACGGCGTCGCACGCGGCGGCATCACCCGCATCCGCTATTCACAGTTCACGAAGACGGTCGTCCGCGTCGTGCTCACGCTCGATGCGCCGCACGCCTACGACGTCACGCAGTCGAATGGCGAGATCCACATCACCGTCGACGGCGCAAACGACAAGTTCACTCCCTGGCGTCTGACCAGCGAGTCGGCCGACGCCTTGCCCGCCGCCCCGGTCCACGTCAAGCCCGCCGCACCCGCCGTCACGCAGCCCGCTGCGCCGGCCGTCACGCAGCTCGTCAGCGCGCCGGTCAGTCAGCCCGCCGCGCCGGAGCCGATCGAGCAGCCCGCGCAGCACTACGGCGCCACGGCCGCCGAAATCAAGCGCTTCGGCTCGCAGCAGTCGCAGGAGCCGCGGATCACCTGGAGCGGCGAGAATACCCCGATCAACGACGTGCTCGCGATCTTCTCGGCCTTCACCGGCCGCACGATCCTTCCATCGAAGGGCGTGACGGGAACGATCACGGCAAGCATCAACAACCTCCCGTGGGATGTCGCGCTCAAGGAGATCATGAACGCGAACGGCTATGACGTCACCGTCAATCCGGACGGCGTCATCGTCATCGACACCTTCGAGAACGTGCTCGCGCGGCAGGCTACCACGCCGCTCGAGACCCGCACCATTCGCCTCAACTACGCCCGCGCCAACGCCGCCGCGCCGATGATCCTCCCGCGCCTCACGCGGAGCTGCCCGATCACGGCCGCGAGCGCCATGGCGGCATCGGTGGGCCAGCCCGTCGGCGCACCCGGCGCCGCGCCGGCGCCGGGCGCAGGCGTCCAGAGCATCACCTGTCCGGCGCGCGGTACGGTTACGGCCGACACGATCACCAATAGCGTCAGCATCACCGACGTGCCGTCGGCGCTGCCCGATCTGATCCAGTACGCGCGCAGCCTCGACCTCCGCCAGCCGCAGGTCAACATCAAGGCCAAGATCATCCTCGTCGACCGCACCACGCTCGAGGGACTCGGTCTCCGCTACGACCTCGGTTCGCAGCAGCAGTTCTTCAACGACATCATTCCGCGCGTCGACTCGACGGGCCGGGCCCGCACCGACGCCGGTCAGATTCTCCTCGGCGGTAACACCATCTCGGCGATCGCCAACGCCACGCAGCGCATTCCGTCGGCGGCATTGCAGCTCGTCTATTCGACGGCGATGGGCAACTTCGACTTCACCACTTTCCTCGAGGCGCTCCAGCAGAACACGCTCCTCGACGTGCAGGCGGAGCCGAGTGGCACGATCCTCAACAACCGCACGGTGAACCTCACCGCCGGCACGCAGGTCCCGATTCGCGTGATCGACGCAGGTGCCACGAGCGGCGGCGCGCAGACCACGAACTTCCCGCGCGCCACGGTGCAGATGCAGCAGACCGGCGTCATTCTCGAGGTCACGCCGCAGATCACCGCCAACCGCCAGATCCAGATGAAGGTGCACGTCGAGAACTCCGACGTGCAGTTCCAGTCCAACGACGTCGGCGCCGTCTTCCCCAAGCAGAGCGTCGACAACGTGGTGCTCGTCGCCGACGGCGAGACGGCCGTCATGGGCGGCCTCACGCAGACCACCGTCAGCGTCAGCAAGTCCGGTCTCCCAGTGCTCGTCGATCTTCCGATCATCGGCCGGCTGTTCGGCGTGACCACGCGGCAGGAGACGAAGCGCGATCTCCTCATTCTGATCACGCCGCACATCATCGACGATGGGCAGAGCCTACCCGATTCGGGTCGCCCGTAAGGGCGGCCCCGGAGTCATACGATGCGATCCGTTCTCGTACGTCTAGCCGCCCTTGGCGCAGTCGTCGCGGTTGTCGCGAGCTGCGACGCCGGGCTGCCCACCACCGGGCAATTCAACAACGGTGGCGGGAATCCAGGCTCGCCCAACCCGGGCGGCCCGGGCGCCAGTCTGTCGATCGCGATCGACTCGCCGCTCGTCGGCTCCCTCGTCAACGTCGGCGACTCGGTCCTCGTCACCGTTCATCTCCACACCACGCACGCGCTCAAGTCGGCGACGATCGTTGGTGTTTCGGAGAAGGGCAGCGTCGACCTCGGCACCTTCAGCCAGACGCCTCGCTACGCGCAGCTCAGCGTGCCGGCGGCCGGCAGCTTCCGCGCTGGTCTCCGCGACACGACCATCCGCCGCTATCTCCAGCCGATCAGCCAGGCCGATACGTCGACGGACAGTCTGATTGTCCTCGTTGCGGCGACGGATTCTTCGGGCGCCGCCGACACGGCGAGCACGAAGATCAACATCGTCTCCGGTCCGCGCCTCGACCTGATCACGCCCGCGCAGGGTGACAGTATCCCGGGCGGCGCGAGCCTCAGTGTCACGGCGCACGCGCTCTCGACTCAGGGCGTCAATCGCATCGACATTCGCGTCCAGGGCGAAGCCACCTGGCCGACCAAGTTCGATACGACCATCTCGCAGATCTACTTCAACGGCCCGCGCGACGTCACGTTCGCCACGGTCGCCAAGATTCCGACCAACGCGCCGGTCCGCGGTCGCATCACCGTGACCGCCACGGCTACCGACATCAATCGACAGCCCGGCTCGGCGTCGCCGATCACGGCCTTCGTGCGCAGCGCCAACTCGTCGGTCCCGCGCGTCACGCAGACCGTCTCGCCGAAGAGCGAGTTCTCGGATTCGGTGAGCGTTCGAGCCACCGGCGACGGCATCGCCCATGTCGGTCTGATCATCCGCGACACGACCGGCACGATCGTCCAGACTAACACGGTCGATCTACCTTCGCCGTTCAACGCCAACATCCAGGCCAACGTCGCGCTCAAGCTCGCGCCGACGCTCCAGGGCAAACGTCTCGGCATCACGGCCTTCGCCGTCGATCAGGGCGGCAAGACCGGCTACGCCGTCAGTTCCACACAGGTCGGCACGCAAGACAACGTCAACCTGGCGCGCGTCGATTCGACGCTCGTCGTCTACGGTCAGACCTTCCCGCTGCCTCACACCGGCACGATTGGCGACATCGCCGTCGACGCCGGCCGCGGCAACGTCTTCCTGTCCAACACCAATTTCAATCTCCTCGAGCTCTGGCACTCCGACGGCACCACCAAGTCGTTCTCGCCGAACGGCATTCCCGTCGGGTCGCTGCCCTGGGGTCTGTTCATCTCGAACAACCCGGACACGCTGCTCGTCGCCAATTCCGGCGGTACGAACATCAGCCGCGTGTTCATCGGGTCGGCCGATCCGGGGCAGATTCACGAGGATCTTCCGAACCGCATCCTGACCCGCAACTCGTACGTCTATCAGGTCACGGTCGAGAAGGATGAGAACACTGGTAAGATCCGTCTGAGCGCACTGGGCCCGATCAGCTACTCGGACCGTCCGCAGTACATCGCGCAGTCCAAGGGAGGCCGCATCTACTACTCGACGCGCCCCACCGCGACCGCGCCGGCCGGCACGATGCGCTGGCTCGACCCATCGCTCCCCGTGCCCGATCCGCGTCAGGTCTGGCAGTACGGCAGCGTCATCGCGGGAACGGTGCAGACCTACGCGCTGTTCAACGTCGACTCGATCGCGATCGGCGCAGCGCTACCCACGTCGCAGAACTCCGACACGCTCTTCATCTGGGACCATCCGTACGGCCAGCGGAGCGGCGTGATCGCGGTGCACGACACGATTCCGACCAATGCCATCGCGCAGGCGGTGGCGGGCGGCAGCGACGCCGAGTTGCAGCTCCGGCTCGACATCACTTCGCTCGGCCTGACCGACACCACCTTCGTGGCGGCCAGCGGCAATCGTAACTGGATCGCCTTCGGTGAAGGACACAAGACCGGCGCCGGCCGCGTCGTGATGGTCGCCGACTCGACACCCAACGGCCCGAACTTCTTCTCGCCGCCGGTCACGATCGCCGACCTCACCGACAACGCGTCGGAGCAGGTGTTCGGTCTCGCCCTCGACCTTTCCGGCAACACGGTCGCCTCGCACGGCACGCAGTCGTACTTCGCCTCGGTGAGCGATCCCTTCCACCTTCGTCTGCAAGGCAAGTACGACTCGTTCGACGACGGCGCGGGCGTGGTCTTCCATCCCGCCGCCGACGGTCCGCTCACACCCGAGGCGCAGCGTCTGGCCTTCGTCGGTGCACGGAGCGGGGTGATCGAAGTCGTCGACGTCGCCTACTACGTGAACCGCGCGCGCCTCCAGCTCAAGAACCCGATCTATGGACCGCTCCGCGCATCGCTTCCGATGCCTGGCGATCCGCCCGACGTCGTGCTCAAGCTCTACGCAGTGAGCGATCAGGGTCTCGTCGTCGTCAACCTCACGGCGAACGACATTCGTCCGGGACCGTAGCGCTCGGCCGAGCAGCGATGCGCAGGAGTCGTCACGACGAACCGTCGGGGTGCCGGACAACGGCATTCCGGCGGTTTTCGCTGCCGGCGCCTCGAACGTCGCTACGCTGCCCAGGGCGGCATTATTCTACTCGCATGCATCTCAAGTTCACCACCGCCGGCGAATCGCACGGGCAGGCTCTCGTGAGCCTGCTCGAAGGCATGCCCGCCGGCCTCCCACTCCTCGCGGCCGACGTCAACCGCGAGCTCGGCCGCCGTCAGCAGGGCTACGGCCGCGGGCGCCGCATGCAGATCGAGCAGGACACCGTGGAGTTCCTTTCCGGCGTGCGCGCCGGTGAGACGCTCGGCTCACCGATCGCCATGCTCATCCCGAACCGCGACTGGAAGAATTGGCGCGAGATCATGAGCCCAGAGCCGGACGAGACCCCAGCCGATCCGGCGACGGCGGACGACGACCCGCCGCGCCCGCGAACATCGGGCGAGACGCCCGTGCCGCGCAAACGCGCCGTGACGCGCGTGCGCCCGGGTCACGCCGATCTCACCGGCATTCTCAAGTACGACCGCACCGATGCCCGCGACATCCTCGAGCGAGCGTCTGCCCGCGAAACGACGGCTCGCGTCGCCGCCGCCGCGGTCTGTAAGCGTTTGCTCATGGAGTTCGACGTTCGGATCGGCAGCCATCTCGTGCACCTGGGCGGGATCGACGCGGCGCGGCCCGCAACGATGCCGGCCGACCTCAATGCCGCCTCCGATGCATCGCCGCTCCGCACGCTCGACGCCGACGCCGAAGCGCGCATGATCGCCCGCATCGACACCATCAAGCGCGAAGGCAACACTCTCGGCGGCATCTGCGAGGTTGTGGTCGATGGATTGCCGGTCGGACTCGGCTCGCACGTGTCGTGGGACCGGAAGCTCGACGGCCGAATCGGCGCGGCCATTCTCTCCATCCCCGCCGTGAAGGGAGTCGAGATCGGCATGGGGTTCGACACGGCGCGCGTCACCGGCGCCGAGGTGCACGATGAGATCGAACCGGCGCCCGGTCGCGTGCGCGCCGGGAACGTTCGACGCACGACCAACCGCGCCGGCGGCCTCGAAGGCGGCATGACCACCGGCGAGCCGCTCGTCGTGCGCGTCGCCATGAAACCGATCAGTACCCTCATGCGCCCCTTGGGCACGGTGGATGTCGCCACCGGCGCGCCTGCGTCCGCCGTCGCCGAACGGAGCGACGTGACCGCAGTGCCTGCCATGGGAGTCATTGCCGAAGGGATGCTCGCACTCGTGCTGGCCGATGCCTTCGTCGAGAAATTCGGCGGCGATTCGCTCGGCGAAATGAAACGAAACTATGACGCCTACCTTTCGCACGTCGCAGCCCGGCTCGGCCGCTGATCCGTCGCGGCCGCACATCGTCCTCGTCGGGCTGCCGGGATCGGGTAAATCCACCGTCGGCCAGGCGGTAGCTGAGCGCCTGGGTCGGAGCTTCATCGATCTCGACCTCGAGATCGAGCGGCGCGAAGGCCGGCGGGTCGCCGAACTGTTCGCCGAGAAGGGCGAGCCCTATTTCCGCGCGAAAGAGCGGGAGCTGACCGAAGAGCTGGCGATGGTCGGAAACATGATCGTGTCGCCTGGCGGCGGGTGGATCACCAACGCGGACGTCGTGTCGATCATCCGCCCCCCTAGCCGGCTCGTATACCTTAAAGTGCGGCCGCAGATCGCACTCAAGCGATTGGGCCCTGGCCAGGCGGCCAGACCGCTGCTTCAACGGCCCGATCCACTCGGCGAGCTCAAGCGTTTGCTGGCGGCGAGATCGGTCGCGTACGAGTCAGCAGACCACGTGATAGATACGGAACTCTTTGCCTTGCAAAAGGTTATAGATAAAGTGTCGGAGCTTGCTTCGGCGGTCGTGTAGGGGTACGTTACGCAGCCGCCGCCAAAATCCGGCCCAAGGATCGATCAAGGATCGATATAGAAGGCGGTTGAACGGTCGGAATGTCCTGATTCGACAGGGAGAGGATCGATGCCGCGGGAATGGCCGATCCTCCCCTTCGTGCTTTCAGGCCAGTCCGAGCGTCCATGAAGGAGACATCCATGACGTTTCGCGTGTTGGGGCCGCATGAACGCGGCCGGTTTGCCCCGGAGGCATGGGGCCATTTGCTCGCCTTGAGCGGTGCTGGAGCGCTCAATGCGGGCGAGCTTGAGCACATCATCGAGCGAGCGCTCGTGCAGATAGATGGCCGTATCGCACTCGACGACCTGCGTTCTCTCCTCGAGGGCGCGGGGTTCATCGAGGCGGGCGACGGCGATCAACACCAGACGGTGCACTAGGACTAGAGGAAGTACGAATGGCGACGAAGAAAGCGGCGGCGAAGACCAAGGCCACGGCCAAGAAAAAGGCCGCGACCAAGGCGGCTGCCCGTCGGGGGGGGAGTCGCGCCAAGGTCAACGCGTCGACGGTCGAATACGGCACCGACACCGGCGCGACGCCGGGCGGCACGCTCGTCATCGTCGAGTCGCCGGCCAAGGCGAAGACCATCGGCAAGTACCTGGGGCGCGGCTACCGCGTGCGCGCCACGGTCGGCCACATCATGGACCTCCCCGAGAAAAAGCTCGGCATCGACGTCGACAACGGCTTTCTCCCCGACCTCGTGCCGATTCCCGGCAAGGAAAAAACCATCGCCGAGTTGAAGAGCGCGGCGAAGGACAGCAGGGAAGTGCTCATCGCCACCGACCCTGATCGCGAGGGTGAGGCGATCGCCGCGCACGTTGCCGGTCAGATCCGGCCCAAGCGCGGCACCGGTACGCTGTCGATCAAGCGCGTCCTCTTTCACGAGATCACGAAAGACGCGGTGCAGCGCGCCATCCTGAATGCCGGGACGATCGACACCAAAAAGGTCGAAGCCCAGCAGGCGCGCCGCGTGCTCGACCGCCTCGTCGGCTACAAGGCGAGCCCGGTGCTTTGGAAAACCGTAAAGAAGGGAATCTCGGCCGGCCGCGTGCAGACTGTCGCGCTCCGGCTCATCGTGGAGCGGGAGCGGGAGATCCGCGCGTTCAAGCCGGTCGAGTACTGGACGATCGAAGCGCTGCTCGAGAAGGACGGCCAGCGCTTCACCGCCAAGCTCCATCACATCGACGGCAAGAAGGCCGAGATCCACAACCAGGCCGAGGCGGAGCGCATCATCGCCGACCTCGCCTCGCGCAAACACTTTGGCGTCACCGACGTCAAGCGTCGCGAACGTCGCAAGAATCCGGCGGCGCCGTTCACCACGTCTACGCTCCAGCAGGAAGCGGCCAAGAAGCTGTCGTTCGGCTCCAAGCGCACCATGCGCGTGGCGCAAGATCTCTACGAGGGCATCGACCTCGGCAACGACGGGTCGGTCGGCCTCATCACCTACATGCGTACGGACTCGACGCGTATCGCCGAGAGCGCGGCGGTTCAGGCGCGCGACTACCTGCGCACCCTGTTCGGCGAGGAGTTCGTCTGCAAGACGCCGCAGCTCTACGGCAGCGATTCCAAGAAGAACACGCAGGACGCGCACGAGGGCATCCGTCCCACCGATCCCACGCGCCGTCCCGACGAAGTGAAGCGCTATCTGAGCCCCGACCAGTTCAAGCTCTATCAGCTGGTCTGGCAGCGGTTCATGGCGTCGCAGATGGCGCCGGCCGTCTTCGACACCACCACCGTCGACTTCGACATTCCGTCGACGTTGCAGCCGGATATCGGTCGCCGGAGCTACCTGTTCCGCGCCACCGGCTCGATCGTGAAGTTCCAGGGCTTCCTCGTCCTCTATCGCGAGTCGCACGAAGAGGGCGATCACAAAACGCTCGAGGACGAGCAGGCGCTCCCCGTCGTGGACGTCGGCGAGAACGTGCCGTGCAAGGAGATCACGCCGAGCCAGCACTTCACCGAGCCGCCGCCACGCTTCTCCGAGGCCAGCCTGGTCAAGGAGCTCGAGCGGCTCGGCATCGGGCGCCCGTCGACGTACGCGAGCATCATCTCGGTGCTCGCCGACCGGCGGTACGTCGAGCTCACCCAGCGCCGCTTTTTCCCGACCGAGCTTGGCGAAACGGTCGAGAAGGTGATGGTCAAGCAGTTCCCGGACGTCTTCAACGTCGACTTCACCTCCGAGATGGAGGGAGAGCTCGACAAGGTCGAAGAGGGAGGCCTTGGCTGGCAGAAGGTGTTAAAGGATTTCTATACACCGTTTGCGAAGAGCCTCAACAAGGTCGACGCCGGCGCGCTGATCGCGGTTGCCCACGATCTGTCGGGCGTCGCCGCGCTGCGCTGCCCTGATTGCGGCGGCAAGCTCGAGCCGCGCGGTGGCTTCTTCGGGCCATTCCTCGCCTGCGAGAACCATCCGAAAAAGTGCAAGTACACGCGGCCGATCAAGGGCGAGAAGGCCAAGCCCGTGATGACAGAGCACAAGTGTCATCTCTGCGGTGCGCCGATGGTCATTCGCACCGGGCGCAGCGGCCAGTTCCTCGGCTGCAGCACCTTCCCGAAGTGCCGCGGCACGCGCTCGCTGCCGACGGGCGTCTTCTGCCCCAAGGACGGCGGCGAGCTGGTCGAGCGCCGCTCGCGCAAACGCGGCACGGCGTTCTACGCGTGCTCGAATGAGGATTGCGATTTCGTGATCTGGAACAAGCCGGTCCTCGAGAAATGTCCCGAGTGCGGCTACGTCGGCGCCGAGATGAAATTCACCAAAGCCCGCGGCGACTTCAGAAAATGCCTGAAGTGCGGCAACGAGTGGGACGCGCCGAAGACCGAAGAGCCCAACGAAGCCGAGCCGGCGCTCGCGGGCTAGACCCGCCGAATAGCGGTCGAAGAGTTTGAACTACAGATCGAACGGACTAAACGGATTCCACGGAATCCAGCCTTCCTCGGGCGGTTCTGGAATGCCTTCTCCGTACAATCCGCTTCATTCGTAGAATCTGTAGTCCAATCTCTGTGGAGCGTCCCGAGCGCCCCGAGCCTTCCCACCGGTTCCGCGCGCACCCGATCACGGAAAGCGCAATCCGCCGACCGGCGACACCGGCGTGGTGTGATTCACGCCCGTGCCGTCGCCCAGCTCGCCGGTCGTGTTCTGCCCCCAGCATAGGAGCTGCGCGCCGGCGGTGAGCGCGCAGTTGTGCGCCATGCCGCCGTCGATCGCGACCGCACTCGCCACCCCCGCGACCTTGAGCGGATGGTACGAGCACTGAAACGTCAGCTCTCCCGGGATGTTGTTGGTGCCGGGAGGCTGGATCGAGATGCACGGATCGGTGGTGAGCGCCGGATCGACTCCGAGCTGCCCTTTGGAATTCCACCCCCAACAGTAGACATCGCCCCCGGTCGTCAGCCCGCAGGTCGAGCCGAAGATCGAGTTCGCGCGGTGCGAGCGGAGCAGGGTGAACTTGAGTCCGCCGGCCACGGGCGTGGGTGTGAGGCGCGTCGTGTCGGTTCCGTCGCCAAGCTGCCCGGACGCGTTCGTCCCCCAGCAGAACGCCGAGCCGTCGACCGCAACGCCGCACTGGTGGATGGCTCCGCCCGAGAGGGACGTATACGTGTGCCCTCCGGTGACGCGCACGGGCTGCGACGCGGCCAGCGTGTCGCCGGTGCCAAGCTCGCCGAAGAAATTGTCTCCCCAGCAATAGGCGGCGCCCGCCGTCGTGAGGCCGCAGGTAGAAAAGAAACCTGCCTGCAGCGAGGCGAAGTGCAGCCCGCCCTTCACTTGCGTGGGCGACGCGTGCACCGCGGTATCGCCGACACCGAGCTGTCCGTGTCCGTTCTCTCCCCAGCACCACGCACTTCCGCCTCCGTCCAGGCCGCACACGAACTTGCGCCCAACGGTGAGCGATCCAAAGGCCGCCGGCGCGTGCACCCGTTGCGGCGAATAGAGATAGCTCACCGGCACGCCTGGTTGCGACGGGTCGTCGCCCCAGCACCACGCCGAACCCGAGTGGTCGAGCGCACACGCCGTGAACTCTCCGGCGTAGATCGCGACGAACGTCTGGGTCGTCAGCGCCGCCGACGGGACCAGCGTCGGCGCAAAGGTCGAGTCTCCGATCTGACCAGCATTGTTGCTCCCCCAACAGTAAACTTTTCCGTCTGCGGTGAGTGCGCAGGTGGAGTTCGAGCCAGTGGCGACGGCCTTGGCCGCCACCGGCGTGTCGGGCAGTTTCGGCCCGGCGATGCGGTCCGCCGTACAGCCCGCCGCGCCGCCGGCCGCGACCAGTGCAAAAGCAACGCAACGCAGGGCCGCCGGCATTGGCCACGCTGACCATCTCGACTCGGGTATCCGGAGCACCGGTCACCTCCTGAGGGCCTGCGGGCAGCCGTGTTCGCGCGCAGCGTGATGGGCGTGATACAATGGTATCGCGTGCCGTTGCGCGGCACGTAAGACCGCCCCGCGTGCACTATCAATCCAGGCAGCGCTCGTTCTGGTCACACCGCCGCCCCCCCGAACGCTTCGATCGGAGACAACCTCATGCTCGCCGCTCGTTTCTTCAGCCGCCGAATTCTCCTTGCGGGCGCAGTCGTTCTCACCGGCACCGCCGCGCAGGCGCAGAGCACCATCCCGCAGCGCCTCACCGACAAGGAGCTCTGGCAGCTCAACGCCAGCATGTCCGAGCCCAACGGCTACTTCCGCTCGGATAATCTCCTCTCCAACGAGACCGGCTTTCAGGCGGTGATTCCTGCGCTCCGCGAGCGCATCCAGCCGGGCGGCGTGTACATGGGCGTGGGACCGGAGCAGAATTTCACCTACATCGTCGCCCTTCAGCCCAAGATCGCCTTCATCGTCGACATCCGGCGCGGCAACATGCTCGAGCACCTGATGTACAAGGCGCTCATCGAAACGTCGGCCGACCGCGCCGAGTTTCTCTCCAAACTCTTTTCGCGGCCGCGGCCGGCGGGATTGGACAGCAATTCCACCGCGCCCCAGCTCTTTGCGGCGTACGAGAACGTCGCGTCGGATTCGGGTCTCTACCACAAAAACCTCGCGGCACTCCGCCGACAGCTCACCGAGGGCCACGGCTTCGCCCTCGACGACAGCGATTCGAACGGGATCGCGTACGTCTATTACGCATTCTTCGAACAGGGACCGCAGCTCACGTACAACTATCCCAACGGCAACTTTGGCGGCGGCTTCGGACGCGGCATGCCGACCTACGCCACCCTCCAGCAGGCCACGGACACCCTCGGCAAGAACTGGGCGTTTCTCGCCACCGAGGCGAACTTCCGGTGGCTCAAAGATTTTGAATCAAAGAATCTGCTCGTCCCCGTCGTCGGCGACTTCGGCGGACCCAAGGCGATCCGCGCCGTCGGCCAGTATCTGAAAGACCATCACGCCGTCGTCTCCGCCGTCTACACGTCGAATGTCGAGCAGTATCTCTTTCAGAGCGACGGCGCCTGGTCGCGCTATTATAAGAACGTCGAGACGCTGCCGCTCGATTCGACGAGCACGTTCATTCGCTCGATCGGCGGGTTCCGCGGCTACTACTCGTCCACCGGCGCGTCGGCGCGATATGGCGGCCGGCTCGCATCGGTCACCGGCTCCATCCAAGCACTGCTCAAGGCGTTCGACGCCGGCTCCATCAGGTCGTACGGTGACGTGATCGCGATGTCGCGCTGAGCTGGACGGCGCTCGCGTGCACGCCGACCCCGCGCTCCTCACCCTCGCCGCGGCGGCCGTCGCCGGGCTGTTCGCCCAGGTGCTCGGCGATCGCTGGCGCATTCCCGCCATCGTGCCGTTGCTCGTCATCGGCATGCTGCTCGGGCCGTCGGGTGCCGGCCTCATTCAGCCGGCGACACTCGGCTCGGGGCTCGCGGTGCTCGTCAAGCTCGCCGTCGCCGTCATCCTGTTCGACGGCGCGCTCAATCTTCGGCTCGGCGATCTGCGCGGCGCGTTGCGCGACGTGCGCAACCTCGCCACCACCGGCGCGCTCGTCACCTGGATCGGCGCCGGACTC
>DATNAT010000259.1:0-13433 GCA_035572355.1 Gemmatimonadaceae bacterium | reverse complement strand
TGGATGACGAAGCTTACGCCGCCCAGAAACCCGAGAGAGCTCGGCCGTCCGGCGACTCGCGCAGCTTCTCGAACGCACGCTCGCGAATCTGTCGAATCCGCTCGCGGGTCACACCCATGAGCGCACCGATCTTCTCGAGCGTCATTGCCTCGGAGCCTTCCTCCAGCCCGTAGTACAGGTAAAGGATCTTCCGCTCACGCGGCGTGAGATACTTCTTGAATACGCGATCGATGAACTCGCGCATCAGCTTGTAGTCGGTTACCTCTTCGATCTCGGTGCCGTCGACGCCGGCGAAGCGTTCGCCCAAGGTGGAAGCTTCGCGATCGGATCTATCAATGGGAGCGTCGAGGCTGACTTCGGTCGCCGACATCTGCTTCGCGGCACGTACGTTCGCGGGCGTCTCTTCGAGCAGGCGGCTGACTTCGTCTTCGGTGGGATCGCGCTTGAGGACTTGGGCGAGGATCGTCTCGGCGCGGGCGAGACGGATGAGCTGCGAGTTCTGGTTGAGCGGGATTCGGACGGAGCGGGTTTGTTCGGCCAGGGCTTTGAGGACTGCTTGGCGAACCCACCAGACGGCGTAGGAGATGAACTTGACGCCCTGGTCCGGATCGAACTTTCGGACCGCTTTGAGCAGGCCCTCGTTGCCGATCGCGACGAGCTCGCTCAGATCGAGACCGTGGCCCTGGTATTTCTTGACGTAGGAAATGACGAACCGGAGGTTCGAGGTGACGAGCCGCTCGGCGGCTTTTTCATCGCCCTTTTGGGCTCGTCTGGCAAGTCGACGCTCTTCCTCGGGATCGTCGATCAGCGGGAGCTTTTGGATGTCCTGCAGATATTGATCAAACGCGGTAGACGGAGACGATCGGAAATAGCCCTTCGACGATCGAGTCTCGGTCACTTGCTCCATACACGCTCCTTCCCGATTTACGCCGGTTAGTGGAGCGAGCGCACGTCCGCTCGCGCGATGTAGCAGGGGACGGCAGGATAATGTTGGTCCCCAGGGGCGTCAACAGATTTCCGCACGGCCCATGTGAGGCTACGCTCACAAAGCTGCGTATGTTGTTGCCCCGCTAGCAATTTGCAGGTTACTCGCCGCAAAAAGATTGGATACGAAGTAATCGGTCAACATGACCGAACACAGCGGCGATTTGGGTACGATCGCTCCGAGAAGCGAGTTCAGCGTCTTTCCGCGGTTCATCACCGCGGACGCGCAACTCGTCACTCGCTGCAATCTCCCTGGCCCTGAACTCACCGGCCGCCCATGCTCGGGCGACCGGCACATCGCGCTAGATGCTAGGCGTTCGGCGAGCTCGGCGGCCGACGTTCCACGATCGTCGTGTTCGTCGTTCCGGTCGTTGGACCGACCGTCGGATCGCGCATCTTGGTCCGACTCGTCGCGCTCAGCACGCCAATGCCGATCAGCACGACCACGCCGACGCCGATCCACATCGACGGCACGTTGAGCAGATAGGCGGCGATCGCCAATCCGACGATCAGAATCAGAAATCCGATGAGGTACGTCGCGAATGAAGACATGGTCCCGAGTCCGGCGTTGAGGACGCTCGACTTCAAAGCAAGCGACGAGCCGCAAGACTAGCGCGCCGCGGCGGCCGCGGTCTGTCCTGCCTGGCGAATCGTCGGCTTCGGTGACTCCCGGCGAACGAGCACGGCTGTGCCGTGCTGCAGGCCGAAGCGGCGCGCCTCGGAGCAGCTCGCGCTCCAGACGTCGATTCGCGCCCCTCGAATGCGCTTACCCGTGTCGTCGACGAGAAAACGTCCGAGGTAGCGCTCGCCGACATAGAGCTCGATGTACCGCGCGAGCGGGAAGAAGCGCGGATCCGCCGCGACGATCCCCGGGCGCACGTAGCGGCCGCGCCGCGTCGTTCCGCTCAGGCAGTACATCGTCACGCCCACGGGCAGCGGCTCATCGTAGCGGACGGGCTGCGAGGCGAGCTTCCACCAGCCGCGCTCGGCCCCGCGAACGACCACGCCCGGGAGTTGATACGGGCTCATGACGACGACGGGCGGCAGCGTGATCGGTCCGCTGTCGCGCGAACAGCCGAGCATGCCGAGCACCATGACCCAGCGCGCGACGACGCGCATCGAGCGCATCAACCCAGGGCCTCGGCGACCACCGAATCTTCGACGGGCATCGACCAACCGCGTTCGGCGCCAGCCATCGCGCCGATGCGGCAGGGCAACGCGTACTCGGCGCGGTCGGCGCGCGCTTTCTTGTCGCTGCGCGTGGCGGCGATGATGTCCTCGGCGGGCATGGCTCTCGGCCGCGCATGGGGCAGGCCGGCGGCACGCACGGTCTCGAGAACGCGCGACGCCGTGCCCGGTTCGGCGACGCCGAGCCGCTCGGCGATCGTGCTCTCGACGACCATGCCGATGGCGACGCAATCGCCGTGGCGCATCTCGTAGCGCGCCAGACGCTCGATCGCGTGGCCGACGGTGTGGCCGAAGTTGAGAGTTTTCCTAACGCCGGCTTCGCGCTCGTCGCGCCGGACCACGTCCGCCTTGATCTCGACGCTCTGGGCGACGATGTCGAGCATCGCTTCGCCGGCGACGTCGAGCGACTCGAGATCGGCGGCGCAGCGCGCGACGCGGTCGAAGTATGCGGCGTCGGCAATCACGCCGTGCTTGATCGCCTCGGCGAACCCGGCGCGGAGATCTTCGATCGGAAGGGTGGCGAGCACCGTGGGGTCGACGACGACGGCCGCCGGTTGGTGAAAAGCACCGACGAGATTCTTTCCGGCGCGCGTGTCGACACCGGTCTTGCCGCCGATCGATGCGTCGATCATGGCGAGGAGCGTGGTCGGCACCTGGACGAACGGAATGCCGCGCATGTAGGTGGCGGCGACGAATCCGGCGAGATCGCCGACGACACCGCCTCCCAGCGCGACCACGGCGGAATCGCGTCCGAACCCGTTGTCGAGCAGATCGTCAGTGGCATACGCCCACATCTCGCGCGTCTTGCTCGCTTCACCCGACGGGATCGCAATCATCGTCACGTCGCCGAGCGGGCCGAGCGCACCGCGAACGCGTTCGGCGTAGAGCGGCGCGACGATCTCGTCGGTCACGACGGCATAGCGAAAGGCCGGCGCGACCTCGCGGACGATGGCGGCCAGTCGATCGAGCGCGCCGGCCTCGATCGTGACGCGGTACGTCGGCAGCTCGACCTGTCGCGTGGCGCGCACGGCGTGCGTCACGCTACCAGGTCACCTCGCCCACGCCGCCCCGCTTGTTGGCGACGCGCGCGAGGGTGAAGAGCAGGTCGGAGAGCCGGTTGAGGTAGATGACGACGAGCTCGGGGATCTCGGTCTCGGCCTGCAGCTCGACGACCCGACGTTCGGCGCGGCGGCAGACGGTACGTGCGACGTGCAGCGCCGCTGCTTTGGGCGAGCCGCCGGGCACGATGAACGAGCGCAGCGGCTCGAGCTCGGCGTCGCCGTCGTCGATCGCGTGCTCGAGGTCCGCGATGCGAGCGTCGTCGATCCGTGCCTTGTCGAGATGCTGCCGCATCTTATCGCGGTCGGGAGTGGCGAGCAGGGCGCCGATCGCGAACAGGTCGCGCTGCACCGGCACGAGCACCTCGTCGATGCGCGGCATCTGCTCGACGGCGCGCACGAACCCGAGGACGGCGTTCAACTCGTCGACGTCGCCGTAGGCTTCGACGCGCGGATGATTCTTGGCGACGCGGCCGCCGCCGAAGAGTCCCGTGTCGCCCTTGTCGCCGGTCTTGGTGTAGATCTTCATGACGGCTCTAATGTAAGGCGGCGCGCACCGTACCGCCGGCAACTATGCTTCATCGCATGCTCCACGAGCCTACGGACATCACGATCATCGGTGGCGGGCCGACGGGAATCTTCGCGCAGTTCTACGCCGGCATGCGGAGCGCGACGTCGCGCATCGTCGACGCGCTGCCCGAGCTCGGCGGCCAGCTGACCGCGCTCTATCCCGAGAAGCACATCTTCGACGTCGGCGGGTTTCCGCAGGTGCTGGCCAAAGATCTGGTGAAATCGCTCGCCGAGCAGGCGTCGCGTTTTCAGCAGCCGGTGAATCTGTCGCAGCGGGTGATCGGGCTCGAAGAGAAGGACGGGCAGTTCGTGCTCGTCACGGAGACGGACCGCTTTCCCTCGCGCGCGATCGTGATCGCGGCGGGAATCGGCGCGTTCGCGCCGCGCCGTTTGCCGCAGCCCTGCGCCGAGCCATGGTACGGCCGCGGCATCTACGACGTCGTCACAGATCCCGAAACGTTCCGCGGCCGGCGCGTGGTGATCATCGGCGGAGGCGACACGGCGTTCGACTGGGGAACGCAGCTGCTGACGCGCGCCGCGCGAGTCACGATCGTGCATCGGAGCGACCGCTTCCGCGCGCACGGCGCGACGGTCGCGCAGTACCGGGCGGCGGTCGCGCAGGGCAGCGCGTCGCTCTACACCTTCCACGAGCTGTTCGACATTCGCTGCGCGAACGGATCGGACGCGTTCACGCACGTCGTGATTCGCGATGTGAAGAACAAGGTGGCGACGCAGGAGCTGGAGGCGGATGTGGTGCTCCCGATGCTCGGCTTCGTGAGCGACATCGGCGCGCTCGCCGAATGGGGCCTGAGGCTCGAGAAGGACGAGATCGTCGTCAACAGCATGATGGAGACGGGACGCGCCGGCATTTACGCGGCGGGCGACGTGACCATCTATCCGGGAAAGCTCAAGCTGATCGCGACCGGCTTCGCCGAGGCGGCGACTGCGGTGAATCAGGCGGTGCACTGGATTTACCCGGAGCGGAAGGTGAATCCGGGGCATTCGTCGAATATGCCGTTGTTCGGGCAATCAGAGGATTGAGTCGCCCGAGATAGCTCGATGCGGGACGGGGCAACGGCGCGCGATGGCAGTTTGGCGTTGGCCGTTGGCCGCGCGGAGTGACTGATGGACCCCGACGGGTCCGGCGCCGATCGAGTGGCGCGCTTGCGTGAATGCCATCGACCCGTCGGAGTCCATCAGTCACGCAAAACGGCTAACGGCCAACTGCAAGACTGCCATCGCGCGCCGTTCCGTCGTTCGGGCCCCTCAGCCTGCACTACTCCTTGAGCGATCGCGACCAGCTCTCCGGCCCTCTCGCTTTCGTCGCGCTGAAGCCTTCGGGATGCCGCCGCGCCAACTTCTGCTGATTCGCCTCCGCGACCTTCGACAGCGGAATCCCCAGACAGTCCGCCGTGATGGCCAGGCACCAGAGCACGTCTCCCAGCTCCTCGGTCAGCCGCTGTTCGTCGACATCACGCTTCTGAAATACCCGTTTGCGGACGAGCCCGAGCAGCTCGGCCGCTTCCTCGGCGAGTCCGGCGCTGGCGTCGAGCAGGCGGTCGCGGTCGTCGAGCGCGGGATTGATCGTGCGGCGAGCGGCGGCCTGATAGGAGTCGAGCGAGTCGGTCGGCATCTGAGTCTCGGTATGACGGTCCGTCATTGATAGCTCACTCTCGGATCGGCCTTGGCGTATGCCAGATCCGTGATGAGGTTGACCACCACGAAGACGGTGCTGAGAAAGAGCACGGAGCCCTGGATGGCAGGCAGATCGCGCCGCGAGATGGCGTTCACCACGTAGCGGCCAATCCCCGGCCACGAAAAAATCGTCTCGGTGAGGATGCTACCGGTGAGGTACGCACCGAAGTCGAGGCCGAGCACGGTGATCACGGGGATGAGCGCGTTCCGCAGCGCGTGCTTGAGTGTGACCATCCATTCGTTGATGCCCTTTGCCCGCGCCGTGCGCACATAGTCGGCGCCGAGCGCATCCATCATCGACGAGCGCGTCATGCGCGCCTGAAAGGCGATCGAGCGCATGCCGAGCGTGAGTGCGGGGAGCACGAGAAAGCGGAGCCCGCCGAACCCCGACGGCGGCAGCCAGTGCAGCGCCACGGCGAACAGCAAGATGAGCAGCAGCCCGACCCAGTAGACCGGAAACGAAATCCCGAGGTACGCCACGCCGAGCGCGAACTTGTCGGCCAGTCCGCCGGGCCGCCGCGCGCTGAGCACGCCCAGGCTGACGCCGAGGCAGGTGGCGAGGAGCATGGCGGCGCCGGCGAGCTCCATCGTTTTCGGAAAGCGCTCGCGGATGTCCTGGGTGATTGGCCGGTTCGTGATGTACGAGGTGCCGAGGTCGCCGGTGACGACGCTCGCCACGTAGTGGCCGAACCGGATCGGCAGCGGATCGTCGAGATGGAGCTGCGCCCGGAGGCGGGCGATGGTCGCGCTGTCGGCGCGTTCGCCGACCATGGATTCCACCGGATCGCCGGGCGCCACGTAAAGGAGCAGGAAGGCGACGACGAGCACGCCGAACAGCGTCGGAATGGCGAGGAGCAGGCGCCGGATGATGAATCGGCTCACCGTCCGCCTCCCTTGCTGGCCGTGTCGATCGTGACGCCGATCCACCGCTGGCCGTTGAAGATCACCGGCGGCGTGAAGCCTCTGATCCACGGCTGCACGGCGTACAGCTCGTCGTAGAAATAGAGGAAGAGCATCGGCGCATCGGCAAAGGCGATCGAGTCGGCGCGCTGGTAGAGCGCAGTGCGCTTGGCATCGTCGAGCTCGCGGCGCGACGCGGTCACCACCGAGTCGAAGGCGGGGTTCGAATAGAACGAGATGTTGCCGCCGGCGCCGCGGTTGTCGCTATGCAGCAGGGGATAGAGAAAATCCTCGGCGTCCGGATAATCGGCATACCAATCCTTGAGTATGAGATCCGTCTGCCCCTTCCGCGCCGCCGCGCGGGCGGCGGCCGCTTCCCGCTGCACGATCTTAGTCCGGATGCCGACGGCATTCAGATAGGCCTGCATGGTCTCGGCGATACGCAGGTAGAGGGGCGTGGACGAGGTCCAGAGCTCGATGTCGATCCCGTTCGGATGGCCGGCCGCGGCGAGAAGCGCGCGCGCCTTGGCCGGGTCGTACGTGTACGGCTTGCGGGTGCTGTCGTATCCGGCGAGGGCGGGCGGCACGACGCCGGCGGCGCGCGTGCCGCGACCGCCGACGAGTCGCTCGATGATCTTGCCGACGTCGACCGCGTAGTTGATCGCCTGGCGTACGCGAGGGTCGGCCAGGGGCCCGCGTGTCGTGTTGATGCCGACGTACACGAGCTCGAGCGCGGGCGTCGACATCAGCTGCGGCTTGCGGCTCTCGTCGTTCACCCACTCTTCGGCTTCGGAGGCGGGGATTTCCAGAATGTCGACGTTTCCGCTCTCGTACTCGGCGACGGCGGTGCTCGGTTCGGCGATGATCCGCGCGCGGAGGGAGTCGACTTTCGGCGCGCCGCCGAAATACGTCGGATTGCGCGCGAAGAGCAGGTAGTCGTCGTGCTTCCACTCGACCAAGCGCCACGGGCCGGTGCCGATCGGATGCTCGCCGAAGTTGGCCGGCGTGCTGTCGGGCACGACGGAGGCCACCGGCATGGCGAGCATCTTGGGGAAGATGGCGAGCGGTTGGGTGAGGGTGACGACGAGCGTCGTGTCGTCGCGGATGACCACGCCCGAGATCGTCTTGGCGGTGCCGGCGTTGAATTCCTTGGCGCCGGCGATCGGGAAGAGGAACTGCGAGGCGCCGCTCTTGGTGGCGGGATCGAGGGCGCGTATCCAGCTGTGCAGCACGTTGCGCGCGGTGCAGGGGCGGCCGTCCTGGAACTTGACGCCGGTGTGCAGATGGAAGGTGTAGACGCGGCCGTCAGGACTCACCTCCCAGCGTTCGGCGAGCCCCGGCTCGACCTTGGCGTCGGGGGAAAAGCGTGTGAGTCCGTCGAACAGGTAGCCGACGGCGCGCCCAGTGGGGACGTCGACGGAAAGCGCCGGGTCGAGCGAGCGCGGATCGTACTCGTCGCGCGAGTCGATGAGCTCGTGGCGCGACGGTGCGTGGGGCGATCCGCAGCTCGCGACGTTCATGCAACCGGCGACGGCGACGAACGTGATGAGTCGGAGCAGCGGTCGGCGATCTTCCATTGACACTAGCTCAGTGGCGCGAGAACTTACCCGATCCCGCCGTCAAGCGTCAATCAGATGCGCCCGCCGGAGGCATTGCCGAGCGGGCGCATTGTGCGTTGACACCGCCGATGCGTCGGGTGGTGGCGACGATGATCCGCGCTCCCCGGCCAGACGTGGCCGGGACTCACGAGGTCGGCATGTCTGCAAAGAGCGATCCGCCTACGTGACGGCGGAGCGCAGTTCTGTATTCGCGCTCAGGGGCTCGAGGGTGCCCGCGGCGCTCCTATCGCTCATCGCGTTCGCGGCGCTGAGCGCGCCGCTCCGTGCGCAGCAGGTCGAATGCGACCGTGACGGATCGCCGGCCGAGGTGCGGTCGCTCAGCTTCGTCGGCAACAAGACCTTCACCGACGATCAGCTGTCGACCTTCGTCGTCACGACGCCGTCGTCGTTCACGCGCCGGCACTTCCGGATCTTCGGCGCCAAGCGGTGCTATCCGGTCGACGGCTTGGCGCCGGACGTCGCCGCGCTCAAGACGCTCTACCGGAACAACGGCTTCTACGCCACCAAGGTGGACACGGTGGTGAAGGCGCTGTCGAAGACAGCGGTGGCGATCACCTTTCGCATCAGCGAAGGGCTGCCGCTGATCCTCGACTCGTTGACCATCTCCGGGCTCGATTCCCTGGCGAACAGAGCCGCGATCCTGCGCGACCTGCCGCTCAGGGTCGGCGGCCGGTTCGGCATCGTGCTCCTGGCAACCGAGCGCGATTCGATCGTGGCCCGCCTTGCCAACTCAGGCTTTCCACGGGCCGACGTGTTCCAATCCTATGACGTCGACTCGGTCGATCATCACGCGTCGGTCGACCTCCAGGCGGTGACCGGAGCGCACGCGCGCTTCGGCACGATCGCCGTGACGAGCGCGAACGCCGCGGCCAACGGCCCGGGCGAGATCGACAGCGCGGTGGTGCTGCGGCTGCTCGGTTTCCGCACCGGTCAGCCGTACAGCGACATGGCGCTGACCGACGCGCAGCGGAACCTGTACAATCTGGGCGCGTACCGACACGTGACCCTCGAGGTCGACACGACCTGGCGGCATGGCGACAGCCTGGCCGACGTGAACGTGGATCTGCGCGAGGACTATCTGCGCGAGTACGACCAGACGGAGGGCTGGGGTACGCTCGACTGCTTCCGCGTCACGAGCCAATTCATCGACAAGAACTTTCTCGACAACGCGCAGCATCTGGAGCTGACGGGCCGCCTCTCCAAGCTCGGCTATGGCCGTCCGGTGGAAACGAGCCAGACGCGCAACCTCTGCTATCGGCCGACGCTCGACCGCGACAGCATCGGCAGCTCGACGCTCAACTACTATGCGGGTGCGACGCTCAGCGAGCCAACGCTGTTCGGGTACCACTGGGTGCCGTCGTACTCGCTGTACAGCGAGCGGCGCGGAGAATACCTGGCGTACCTGCGCGCGACGGATGTCGGCTTCGGCGCGTCGGCGACGCGGCAGATCAGCTTCGCGACGCCGCTGCGCTTGGGCTATTCGCTCGAGCTCGGTCACACGCGCGCCGAGCCGGCGGTGTTGTGCTTCGTGTTCGGCCGATGCGAGGAAGCGACACGGGAGCAGGTCGAGCAACGACAGCGCCTCGGCATCCTGAGCGCGCTCTTGCAGCAGACGCGGATCGACAACGTGGTCGCGCCGACGCAAGGCTACAACGCGGCGTTCGAGATTCGCGGGTCGTCGCCGAAGGCGACCGGTTCGGATACCGCACTCAAGTTCCTGAAGGGGACGGGCGACATCTCGTGGTACGCGCCACTCAGGCGGCACCTGACTTTTCTGTTCCGGGTTCGCGGCGGGTACATCGTGGGCGGCACGTCGGTGATTACGTCGGGCGACTCGGCGACCCATGGCGCGCGCCTGCCGCCGCCTCAAGAGCGGCTCTTTGCCGGCGGCGCAGACAACGTGCGGGGGTTCGGCCAGAACCAGCTCGGGCCGCTCGTCTACACGCTCGACCGATCGGCGTTCACCGTGGACTCGGTCGGGCCGAACAAGGACACGCTGTTGTACGTGGCCAAGCCGGGGGCCGGCTCGCGCCGGCCGATTCCGGTCGGTGGCAACGCGCTGCTGGTGCTGAACGCCGAGCTCCGGGTGCGGGATCCGTTCGTTCCGGACCTGCTCGAGTACGTGCCGTTCCTGGACGCGGGACAGGTGTGGACGCGCGGATCGGCGACCGATCTGGACTACAAGCGTCTGGAAATCACGCCGGGGCTCGGGATCAGATACTTCTCACCGGTTGGGCCCATCAAGATCAGCGCGGGGTACAACCCGTACGCCAGCCGGCCCGGCCCCGCCTATTTCCCATCGCCGGTGGATCCGGTGACGGGAAAAGCCCCATTGATCTGCGTCACCGCGCCGGGAACGGCGCCGTTGAAAGTAGTGGTGAAAAATGGCGAGCAGGTCCAGGACGCCGCGGCTTGTCCGGCGACATTTCGTCCGTTCGTCGGATCGGGCTTCTTCAGCCACCTGACGTGGAATTTCTCGATCGGCACCGACTTCTAGTTCTCAGATTGCAGCCCTCGAATATCTCGCTCCGCGCATGACTCGCCGCCGGCTCGTGGCGCTCGTCAGCGTCGCCGTGCTCGTCCTGTTGGGCCTCGTGGTCGTGTCCACGGGGCTCTTCCTGACGCGCACGAACGCCGGCCGCGAGAAGATCCGCGAGATCGCGCGTCCGTTGATCGCGCGCGCCGTGAAGGGCGGGACGGTCTACCTCGGCAAGGTGAGCGGCAGCTTCGTCAACGGCGTGACGTTCGACAGTCTGGAGATCCTCGACAAGCGGGGCCAGGTCTTCCTCGCCACGGGCCGGCTGACGGTCGTCTGGAATCCACGCGACCTGGCGGACAGCCGGCTCTTCCTGCGCCGAGTCGAGGTGCAGCATCCGTATCTCCATCTCGTCCAGCACGAGAACGGCAGCTGGAACTTCCGCGAGATCTTCGCCTCGGGTGCGCCGCAGCTTCTCAAGCCGAAGGAGCTCAACACACGCGGCTGGGGCGACTACGTCGTCATCGATTCCGCGTCGATACACGACGGCACCGTGCTGCTGACGATGCCCTGGCATCCCGACCCCGACCTCCGCGGCGCGGCACGAGACAGCTCGGTGCGCGCGCACCTCGCGGACAGCGCCAAGGCGGTCACCAAGACCTACGACGGCTACGGCCGCACCTACGCTTGGCGCCGCGCGAGCGGTCTCGTGACGCACGCGCGGCTGGCCGATCCGGACAGCGACAAGTTCGGGCAGGAGGTGCACGTCGCCGGGCTGTCGGTCGACGAATACGAGCCGACGTTCAAGGTGCGCAATCTCGTCGGCGGCATGCGCCACCTCGGCGACTCGATCTGGTTCCAGGCGCCGCGGTTCGAGATGCCGGCGTCGCTCGGCCACGGCCAGGGAAAGATCTGGTGGGGGCACGACCATCCGGTGCACTACGACATCGCCATTCACGGCGACTCGGTGGCGCTGGACGACGTGCACTGGGTCTACGCCACGCTGCCTCGCACCGGCGGCGGCGCGGTCGACCTCGCGATCGAGAACGACCCCAAAGACGCCGAGATCGTCGACTTCAAGCTGACGTCGATGGACATGCGCACCACCGGATCGCACCTCACCGGCCAGATGTCGTTCGGCATCAACTCGCCGACCAACGTGCTGCTCGTGCGCGACGTCGATCTGCGGGCCGACCCGGTCGACTTCGATTTTCTGAGAACGCTCAACGGCAAACCGTTCGCCGAGGACTGGCGCGGGCAGCTCTACGGGACGGTGAAGGGCAGGGGCGGGCCGTTGACACACTTCCTGGTCGACGATGCGCAGATGCGGTTCGACGACGCGCACGTCCGCGGGGCCGTGTCGCGCCTATCGGGCAAGGGGGAGCTCGACATCCTCGAGCCGGCGTACACTGCGTTCCACCGCTTCGACGTCGACGCGCAGGCGGTCGATCTGCGCTCGATCGAGTATCTCTTTCCGAGCTTCCCGCGGCTCGGCGGGATGGTGTCCGGCACGGCGACGCTCGATTCGTCCTGGCTCGACGTGCGCTTCTCGAACGCGAATCTGGTGCATCAGGACGGGCCGGGCGATCCGACACGGCTGACCGGCAGCGGACGGATCACCTACGGCGAGCCGTACATGCAGTACGATCTCGCGCTGAACGCGGAGCCGGTGTCGCTGACGATGCTGAGCCGGTCGTATCCGCTGCACCTGAACGGCCTGATGAGCGGCCCGGTGAGCGTGAAGGGCTCGACGCCCGACCTCGAGATCGCCGCGTCGCTGCAAGGACCGGCCGGCGCATTCAGCTTCAACGGCCATGTCGACGCCGATTCGGTTGGCGGCTACGGCGCGCGCGGCCGCGGCGACTTCAACGGCATCGCGCTCGCGTCGCTGCTCGACAAGACGCAGATCCCTGCTGGCCCGCTGAGCGGGCATTACGACGTCGACGTTGCCGGCGAGACGGCGGCGTCGCTGCGCGGATCGGCGAACCTCGCGCTCGAGCCGACGACGGTGAAGGGCGTGCGCATCTATCAGTCGAGCGCGAAGCTCCGGTTCGCCGACGGGCGGATCGCGGTCGACTCGCTGCGCGTTCACACCAAGGCTGGGACTCTGCTGGCCACGGGCGCGGGAGGCATTGGGTTGCCGCACGGGCGACCGGACTCGCTCGCCTTCCGGCTTCGGATCGACTCGCTCGGCGGACTGCGTCCACTCATCGCACCGACGGATTCTGCTGCGGGACAGTCCGCCGATGCGGCGCTCGATTCGTTGGCCGGCAACATCGACATCGAGGGGATCCTCCGCGGCACGCTCGACGCGCTGTCGGTGAGCGGCACCGTCGGCAGCGGCGGCGACCTTGCCTACCGAGGCGAGACCGCAGACGTCCTCACCGCCAAGTTCGATCTGCGCGATCTCACCCACTCGCCGGCCGGCACGGTGGATTTTCAGCTGACCAAGGCGCTGCTCGCGGGCGTCGCCCTCGATTCGGTACACGCCACGCTCATCGTGAGCGACTCGATGCACCGCCGGTTCGACGTCGGCGCGCTGAGTCGCAACGGTCTCCTGGTCGGCCTGGGCGGCAACTGGTCGACCGAGGGCGACGTCGACGACGTGCTGGTCGACTCGCTCGGCCTGGCGGTTGGCAAGAGCTCTTGGCGCCTCGCGCGGCCGGCGCATCTCGTGATCGACGGCACCGGCTCGCGTCTCGATTCGTTGCTCGTCCGCAATGGCGACAGCGCGTTCGTGGCGTTCACCGAAAACATTCCCGAGCGCGGCAACGCGTTCGCGCAGCTGCGGGCAGCGCACGTGCCGCTCCGTGACGTCGGCATGCTCTTCCAGCTCCGCGACACGATCTCCGGCACGGCCGACGTCACGCTCTCGGCGACCGGCACGAAGGCCAAACCGATCGTCGTCGGCGACGCACTCGCGTCGAGCGTGCGCTGGTCGGG
>DATNAT010000258.1:0-8237 GCA_035572355.1 Gemmatimonadaceae bacterium | reverse complement strand
GGCGCGCGGACGCACGTTGCGGCCGGCATCGCGCGCGTCGAGGATCGTGACGCGCTCTTCGCCGCCGTCCGTGTCCTCGACGCGAATCACCGAGTCGGCGCCGTCGGGCACCGGGGCGCCGGTCATGATCCTCACGGCGAGCCCCGCAGTGAGGGGAGCCGCCGGCGGCTGCCCAGCGCGCACCGTCTCGCGCACCGGGAGCACCACCGGCAGCTCGACCTTGGCGCGAGCGACGTCGACGGCGCGCACCGCGTAGCCGTCCATCGACGAGTTCGGCCATGGGGGATGATCGATCGGCGAGCGAACGTCCTCCGCCAGCACGCGGCCGAGGGCCTCGCGGAGCGGCACGTGCTCGGCGGGCAGCGGAGCGGCGTTCGAGAGGATTCGTTCGAGCGCTTCTCGTACGGTCGACGCCATTCAGCGGAGGCGCATGCCGGCGAGCCGGGCCGCGATGGCATCCTGCACCCGCTCCACCGACCGAATGGGCACGGTGAAGTCGTTGCAGAGAAAGCTAAAGAGCAACATGTGATGATCGGCGGTGGTGACGTAGCCGGAGAGGGAGCGCGCCGCGGTGAACGAGCCCGTCTTGGCGTGCACGTTCCCTTCGGCGGGCGTGCCCTTCATGCGATTGCGAAGCGTTCCGTCGACGCCGGCGATCGGCAGCGCATCGTAGTAGGCGCCGAACGCCGGCGCCTTGCGCATGGCGTCGAGCACGCGCACGAGCGTGCGGGGCGTGACGAAATCGTAGCGCGACAGGCCGCTACCGTCGCGCACGACGGCCTCGCTGGCCGGCACACCCCACTCCGCAACCTGCCGGCGCACCACGGCGGCGGCGCTGTCGGCGCGGCCGCCTCCGGTCGCCGCGAAGGCGAGCGTACGGAATACCATCTCTGCGAGCTGGTTCTGCGACGGCTTGAGCAGTGCTTTCAGGATCTCGCGCAACGGCGGCGAGGTGAGCGTCGCCAGCGTGTCGACCGCGGCGAGCGTGTCGCTGGGTTGGTCATCGACTGAGATGCCTCGGTCGGCGAGCGCCTCGCGAAAGGCAGCGAGGTACCCGGCGTCGGGGTCGTGATGCGTCACCTCGATGACCCCCGTGTCTCGCGCCGCGATCGTCCCCTCGAGGATGACGTCCCACGTCGTGCTGTCCTTGCGCGCGTGGAGCGGATTCGCGCGCAGCGCCGCCGAATCGCCGGGTGTCACGGTGGCGGCGGCAACGCGAACGCGCGGCACGGCGCGCGCCGGCCGCACGTCGACGGTCACCGGGTCGCCCGCGCGGTCACCGGCGCGCACGTGCAGCACGCTGAACCCTTCGTTGAACAGCAACTCGTCGATCGGAGCCGAATATGAATCCTCGAAATCATCGTACGACCAGCCGTAGCCGAGCACCTCGCCGGGGAAGGCGTCGCCGGCAGCGAGCAGGCGGCCGGCGATATGGTGAATGCCGCGCGCGGCGAGCGAGTCGGCGATCGCGTGGAGCGGCGCCATCGCGTCGTGCAGCATGTGGTCGCTGACCGACGGATCGCCGCGGCCGACGACGAGCAAGTCGCCGGAGAGCGTCCCGTTGGCAACCGAGCCGCGCGCGGCGAAGCTCGTGCGATAGGTATAATCGGGGCCAAGCTGCGTGAGCGCGGTCGCCGTCGTGAGCAGCTTCATGTTCGATGCCGGCATGAACAGCTTGCCGGCGTTCCGCGCATAGAGGGTGTCGCCGCGCTCCGGGTCGACGATGAGAATGCCCCAATTCGCGTTCGCGAATTCTGCGGCGTCGGCGAGCGAGTCGATCATCACCCGCAGCGCGCGATCGGAGCCGGCGCTGATCGGAGACGGACCGACAGCGGGCGTCCGGCAGCCCGCGGCGGCGAGCGCGGCAAGCGCGGCAATGCCGACGCCTGCCGCAGTGCACAGAGAACGAGTCAAGGTGGTGAGCATGCGCCGGAAGGATACAGCCGATCGCGCCGGCCGCGCGAGCGCCTCAGGCGGTTCGAACGTCCGCGGCCGCCATCGAGTCGGCGAGGGCGAGATCGCTCGGCGTGTTCACGTTGAAGAAGAGCCGCGTCGGGTCGCCGCAGCTCGCCACCTTGGCTGCCCCTACGTGACGAACGTTCGGGAGGCGCTCGATGAAAGCCGTCAGCCTGAGATCGCCCGCGTCGAGCGCGGCGTCGATCGCCGGCAGGCACCGGCGCGAGTAATACGCGCACATCGGCTCGGCGCCGCGCGGTCCGTCGGGGATCGAGGCGAACGACTCCGCCGGCGTCGACGCCAGGAGGCGGAGCAGCTCGACGGTGACGAACGGCATGTCCCAGGCGACGACGATCGCTCCTTCGGCCGGGGCCGGCAGATTCGACAGCGCCGTGTGCAAGCCGACGAGGCTGCCGCGTTCGGTTCGCTTGTCGCGAACGACGAGGGCGTCGCCGAGCCAGCTCGATGAGTCCGGCGCGTTGCTGACGAGCATGAGCTGCGGCGTCACCGCGCGCAGCGCATTCGCCACTCGATCGATGATTCGAACGCCGCCGACCAGCGCCAGTCCCTTTGGCTCTCCGCCGAACCGCGAGCTCTCACCGCCCGCGACGATGGCGCCGATCGGGGCTGGCGGCGTCAGGCGCGAAGCCCTCGCTGCTGCGCGGCTTCGTCCAGCCCGGCGGTGTACGCTCGCTCGATGAGGAGCTCGTGCGACGGCAGTCCGCGGCGCTCTTTGATGTAGCGACCGCATGCGTTGCAGATCGCGAGCTCGTAGTCGAGCACCGACGAATGAACGCGGGCCAGATCGGGCGGCGCGTTTGCTCCGCACCCAAGGCAGCCGCGATGAGCCGTGCGCCACATGGTATCGCAGCGCCAACAGACGAGCGTGCGCCGTTTCGGGGTGGTGAGCGCCAGGTCGGGCGACGCGCCGCAACAGGGACAGTCCGTGCGCTTCCACGCTGCGAAGGAGATGCTCGACGTGATGTCTTGCGCCGCGCGCGACAGCACCGCGTTGCCGACGACTCCGGCGACCGTGCGCGCGAGGCGCATCGTCGTATCGACGGGCGTCGAGCCGCCTGTCGCCCAACCGAGCACGAGCTTGGTCGGGTCGAGGGTGCTGCGGCGCAGGTCGGTGAGCTCCGGCGTAGTCGCGATGCCCGTCCCCTCGAAGGCGGCGGCGGTGCGTCGAAAGGCTTGCGTCAGATCGCCCGCACCATCGAGCAGCGAACCGGCATCGAACGCCGGACGGCCCGCGCGCACACGAGCCAGTCCACGCTCGACGTCGACGCGCGCGTGCTCGGATTGCCGCACGGCATCGTGCGCCTGCACGAGCGGACGAAGCTGCTCGGCAAAGCGGCGGCTCGCCGCGCTGGGGCGGCGAAGGCGGTGGCGGGGGCGGGGAGATTTGAGCACGACTGGCAGGATGACTACGAAGAGGAAGAACGAGAGCGCTGCGCGTCACGCTCCGTCGAAACGGCTAACTCGACGCTGCACCGCGCCGGTCACCGTGACTCGACCCGGTAACTCGCCGACAACGTCGCGTCCTCGGCGACGGTCACCTCGACCACACGCGCGGCGCTGCCGAGGGCATGTTGAACGCGCTCGAAGATGAATCGCGCCAGCTCCTCGCCCGTCGGGACGAGTCGTCCGTCGGCGAACTCCGGGACGTCGACGTTGATGTTGCGATGGTCGAAGCGCTCCCGCACCTCGACGGCGAGCGCGCGGTCGAGCACCGCGAGGTCGACGAGCATGCCGGTCTCGGCGTCGACCTCGCCCGTCACGGTGACGTCGCAAACGTAGCTGTGGCCGTGAAAGCTCTGGCGCGCGCAGAGACCGAACGTGCGCTCGTTGCGCTCGTCGGACCAGTCGGGGCGGCGATAGCGATGTGCGGCGGCGAAGGAGACGCGCCGCGTGAGGTAGGATGGCACGCCGGAAATCTGCCGACGCGCCGCCCTCGACGTCAGTGGTCTTCGCCCGTCTCGCGTCCCTCGACGATGCCTTCCTGCGTCGGGCTCTCCGGAGGGATCCAGGCTGTGCCTTCCTGAATCGCGTGCCCGACGTCGGTCGTTCCGTAGAGCTCGTCGTCGAGGTTCTCGTGGATCGTATCGGCTTCCGGGCTCAGCGGCACGGGCTTGTCTCCGAGCAGCAACCCTTCTCGGCGGTCCTCGTCGACGAGATGCTCATCCATCGCCTCGGGGCTGAGTGCGCGCCGCGTCGGATCGACGAAGATGTCGTTGCGACAGGCCGCGCCGACGACGTCGGTCACGATGTGCTCAGCCACCAGACGTTCCCCGTCGGTACCGACGCGGCCGGCGAGGATCACCAGCCCGTTCTCGACACTCACTGTGAAGTCGTCGATGTCGAGGCCATTGTGCGCTTCGAGCCGCTCGCGCACCAGCCCGCGCAGCTCGTTGTCGCTCAGATCGTCGAGGCTGTGGAGATCTTCGAAGTCGCGCGCCATGGGACACCCGGGGGAATCGTGAGGCCCTCGGCGCCCCAAGCGCGATGCGCGCTCAGAACAGGTACGACAGCCCGAGAGTCAGTGCCGGATTGTTCGTCCAAAACGATCGTGCTTGCGTCGAGCCGACGACCGGCGTTCCGCCCGTCGGCGCGGTGTAAAACGTTTCCGGATAGGCGATGGTGTAGAAGCGGTCGAGAATATCCGCGCGCACCTGCCAATGTCCGGCCGGCACGTAGTGAATGCCGGCGCCCATGTTGAATGCAAAGCGGGTGCCGAATCGGAATCCTCCCGTGTCCGGCTGGACCTTGAGATCGCTGATGAATCCCATTCCCGCCTGCACCTCCGGCACGATCCGGTGCCAGCTCTTTCCGCCGGTGAGACTCATACCGATTCCGGCGTCGACCGCGTAGAGGGGACGGCTCGTCGTGCCAAGGTCGCGCGCGGCGCCCGCCCTGAACGGATTGATGATGTGCCGGTCCGACGAGATGTGCGCGAACTCGCCGATCAGGTGCACCGGGCCGCTCGCCCGCCACTCGTAGTGCAAGCCGGTGATGGCGCCGCTCTGCGGTCCCACATCGGCGGGATCGCGATGCGCGTGGAAGTTGCCGCCGAGGATCGTCAGCTCCTGCGAGTATTCGAGATCGTGAAACGGGCTGCGGTCGGGCAGATAGCCCACCTGCGCCGCGGCGGTCTGTGCGAACGCCGCCAGCGCTGCTGCCACGATCGGTGCGATCCAAGTCTTCACGCGCGCGCTCCTGTGTGTCTCAAGTCTACCCCGGTCATCTCCGCGGGTTGCTCGAGGCCGAGCATCGCGAGGAGCGTGGGTCCAACGTCGCAGAGGGCGCCGCCCGAACGCAGCGGCGAATCACCGGCGCCGACGGTGATGAAGGGAACGGGGTTGGTGGTATGTGCAGTGTGCGGCCCGCCCGTCTCCGGATCGATCATCAGCTCGCAGTTCCCATGGTCGGCGGTGATGAGGAGCCGCGCGCCGGCGCGTTCGCCGGACTTCAGCACCCGAGCCAGGCAGGCGTCGACGGTCTCCACGGCCTTGATCGTAGCCGGGATCGAGCCGGTATGGCCGACCATGTCGCCGTTCGCATAATTGCAGAGAATGAACTCGTGCTCGCGCTGCTCGATCGCGTCGCACAGCACGTCGGTCACCCCGGGCGCGCTCATCTCGGGCATCAGATCGTAGGTCGCGACCTTCTGGCTCGGCACGAGCAACCGGTCCTCGCACGGGAAAGGCGTCTCGATGCCGCCGTTGAAGAAATACGTGACGTGCGCGTACTTCTCCGTCTCCGCCGTGCGGAACATTCTCATGCCCGACTTCGACACCACCTCGCCGACGATGTTCGCCATCGACTGCGGCGGAAAGGCCACCGGCAGATCGAACGTGCGGTCGTAGGCGGTCATCGTGGCCACGAACATCTTCGGCCGATCGTGCACGTCGAAGCCGTCGAAGTTCGGCAGCGTGAGCGCGCGGACGATCTGCCGCATGCGGTCCGCGCGGAAGTTGAAGCAGATGAGCGAGTCGCCGTCACGCATTGGAGCGACCGGCTTGCCGTCGCGAACGATCACCGTCGGCGTGATGAACTCGTCGCTCTCTCCGCGATCGTACGCGGCTTGAATGACGGCCAGTGGATCGTCGCCTTCCGGCCCGTGCCCATCGACCGCGACGCGATACCATTTCTCCGTGCGATCCCATCGCTTGTCTCTGTCCATGCCGAAGTAGCGTCCGCCTAGGCTCGCGACTTTGGCGCGCCCTTCGGCGCGCCCGAGGAGCGTACGCATGTAACCGAGCGCGGAGCGGGGCATGGTGTCGCGCCCGTCGAGCAGCGCGTGGATGGCGACTTTCTTCACCCCGCGCCGCGCGCAGAGGTCGATCAGCGCCAACAGATGGGTGTCGATCGCATGGACGCCGCCCGTGCCAATCAGCCCCATCAGATGGACCGTGCCGTCACGCTGCTTGGCATGGTCGCAGGCGGCGACGAAGACGCGGTTGTCGAAGAACGAACCGTCGCGGATCGATTCGCCGATCCGCACCAGGTCCTGCATGACGACCCGGCCGGCGCCGAGGTTCAGGTGGCCGACTTCACTGTTGCCCATCTGTCCGGCGGGCAGACCGACGGCGAGGCCGGAGGCTTCGAGCAGCGTGCGCGGGTGCCGCGCGACGAGGGCGTCCCAGGTCGGGGTGGAGGCCAGCGCGATCGCATTCCCGTCGCGCTCTGGGCGATAGCCCCAGCCGTCGAGAACGACCAGCACCACGGGACCCTTGGACACAGTGTTCGGCGTGCAGTTGGAGGGGAGGGGCGTTCGGGAGGGTGAGCGGGCGAAATCTACACTCGGGTTCCCGATTCGTCGCGCGCGGCTTATCATGGGCTAGCGCCGCGCGGCCAGCGACTCTCGCTGCTAGGCCGGTCGCGCGCTTTTCCTTTTCGTCACTCCGTTGCCGCATTTCCCGCTCAGCTCGCCGCGCGCCGGTCGATCGACTGCCCGTGCCTTCCGGCGCCTCATTCCAAAACGCTCATCGTCTGCCATGGCGGGCGCAGGGCGTCGTGTGGGGCTGAGGCCCAAGCAGGGCGGCGTGATTCGCGGCGGACGGTCCACTTGGACGACGCTCGTCATCGCCGGTGTCGCGGCGCTGGGTGTGATCCAATTTTATCGGCCGCCGCATCCGGCGCCGACGCGTCCGTTTGCGAAGCTGCCGCTCACTGCCGACGCATCGCTCAATGCCTTCGGAGCGAGCCACGCCGTTCGGCTCAGCTTTACGCTGCCCGGCGAGGGGATCGAATTTCCGCTCGAGGTGAGCGGCGATCCTGCCGCGCTCACCTACGAATGGGTCTCGATCCACGATTCGGTGGCTGTCGAACCCGGGCGGCCGCTCGGCGGCCCGACGTTCATCGCGCCGGCCAAGCCGGGGTTCTATCACCTCGCCCTCCGTCGCGGCCTCGACCGGGAGATCATCCCGGAACCAACGGTGGCGGTGATGGTCCCATTCGACCAAAAGATGGGCTCGAAGCTCAACGGCTATCGCATTGGCACCTACGTCGCCGAGCGCTTTGCGGAGCACGATCACCCGGCCGGCTTTCTCGAGGTGCAGCCGGGCGACTCCGACCTCATGGTGAGCGCGCATCTCAAGCTGGGCGAGTTCATCACGCACGATTCGCAGACCGACGTCTGGCCCAAGTACGTCGCGCTCAACCCGCGGCTGCTCGACAAGCTCGAGCTGGTGCTGGCCAAGGTGGGCGTGGGTGCGCATCTCGCCGTGGCGGGCGATTCGGCGCCGGACGTGGCATTTGACGTGCACAGCGGTTTCCGCACGCCGACGCACAACCGCGCCGTTCCGCGCGCGGCGAGCGACAGCCGGCACGAGTACGGCGACGCGGCCGATGTGGCAATCGACGCCGACGGCGACGGGCGGGTGACGCTCAAGGACGAAGTGCTCGTGGCGCGGGCGGTGGACCAGGTGGAAGACGAGCATCCCGATCTGGTCGGCGGGCTCGGATTGTACGTCAGTCACTTGTACCGCACGCCGTACGTACATATCGACGCGCGGGGCACTCGGTCCCGCTGGAAGGGCTGACGGAACGACGAACGATCAGGAGCACACGATGAACGAGCACCTCCGCGACCGCATTCTCAGAAAGTTGGAGACATTGTCGGATGAGCGCGGATACCAGGTGCTCGATTACGTCGAGTTCCTCGAGTCGCGCTACGCCGAACGTCAATCGCCGAACTCGGGCGCGTTCACCCGGTTCACCGAAGCGATCGAGGACAAGCTGCGCGCCGGCAAAGTCTCGGCGAGCGCGATCGCCGAAAC
>DATNAT010000257.1:0-4253 GCA_035572355.1 Gemmatimonadaceae bacterium | reverse complement strand
CGGCCTGAAATGCCAGGAGCATCAGCCCGATCATCGGACGCGCGCCGCCCGCGCCATCTCGCGCTCGTCCTCGCGCCGCCGCGCATCGTCGCGCTTGTCGTGCAACTTCTTTCCCTTGCCGAGGGCGAGCGTCACCTTCGCCTTACCCCGCGTGAAATGAACGTCGAGCGGCACGAGCGTGAGTCCCTGTCGCTCGACGGCACCGATCATCTTTCGAATCTCGCGCCGGTGCAGCAGCAGTTTGCGCGTGCGGCGCGGCTCGTGATTGAACTGGTTGCCCTGCTCGTAGGGCGCGATGTGCGCGTTGACGAGAAACACCTCGCCGTGGTTCACGGTCGCGTAGGCTTCGGTGATGTTCGCCTGCCCTGCGCGCAGCGATTTGATTTCCGTACCCGTAAGCACGATGCCGGCCTCCCACGTCTCCAGGAGATGATAATCGTGCCGGGCGCGCTTGTTCCGCGCGACGGGCGTCTCCGCTGCCGAGTCGTCTGCTGTGGCCAAGGGCGAGAAATGGCGGCGTTCACGGACCGCCGGGAGGCGGCGCCGAACTGCCAGGTAATGGACGATCGTGCCAGAGGCAAGTTAGACCGCTCGAAGGACGCAGGCAACACGGGCGTCCGCGTGATATCATCAGGCCCATGATCATTGGAGAGATCGTTGCGGTCGCGCTGCGCGCGCTGGCCGCGAACAAGCTTCGCTCTTTGCTCACGATGCTCGGCATCGTCATCGGTGTCGCGGCCGTGATCGCCATGTTGGCCTTGGGTACCGGGGCCCGGCGCGCAATCGAGACGCGCATCGCATCGCTCGGCACGACTCGCCTGACCGTAAATCCGACGCGCGTCGTACGCGGCGGGATCGAAACGAGCGACATCCATCGGATCACGATGGACGACGTCCAGTTTCTCAAAGACAGAGCCCGTCTCATCACGGCGATCCAGCCGCAGCAGGACCGTGATCTCCAAGTGGAGTATCACGGCGCCAATACGTACGTGCAGGTCACCGGTGCGACGCCCAACTTTCTTCAGGTTCAGAACTACCGTATCGCTATCGGACGCATGTTCACCGACGACGATGGTCACGGCCGGCGTCGCGTCGCGGTGCTCGGTACGACCGTCTTGCACGACCTCGGCTTCTCCGCTGCCGCGGACGCAATCGGCAAGGAAATCCGCATCCGCGGCGTCGGTTTTACCGTGATCGGCGTGTTGGCCTCCAAGGGCGAAGCGGCCGGCGGGTTCTTCGACCCCGACGATCAGGTGCTCATTCCGTTCAACACCGGACGCTTCATCGTCTTCGACACGCCTTACCTGAACGACATTCACGTACTCGCGCCAAGCGAGGCCGCCATTCCGCAGACCATGATGGAGCTGCAGCGGATCATGCGCCGCGCGCATCGTTTGCCGCCGGGAGCGCCGGACGATTTTCGCATTCGCAGCCAGATGGACTTTCTGAGCGCGCTCAGCGACACGACGCAAATCTTCAGCCTGCTGCTCGCCGCGATCGCGAGCGTGAGTCTGCTCGTGGGCGGCGTGGGCATCATGAACATCATGCTCGTCTCGGTCACGGAGCGCACGCGCGAGATCGGCATCCGCAAGGCGCTCGGCGCCACGCGGCGCGACATCCTGTTCCAATTTTTGGCCGAGGCGCTCGCGCTCTGCCTGCTGGGCGGCGTGATCGGCATCGTGGCCGGGGTGGGCGGCGCCGAAGTGATGCGCCAGTCGTTCGGCTGGAGCACGGCGATCGGGGCTTCGTCGATCGCCCTCGCGTTCCTTTTTGCTGCCGCGGTCGGTATTGTGTTTGGCGTATGGCCGGCCCGCCGGGCCTCCACCCTCGACCCGATCGAGGCGCTTCGCTACGAATGAGCGCGGAGGCGGGCGACGCAGTCGTCACCAGGACTCTTGCCGCGTCGATGCGCGTTCTCCTCGTCGAAGATGATCCCGAGCTCTCGGACGTGCTGGAGCGAGGGTTGAGTGAACATGGGTTCGTGGTCGCGCGCGAGACGACCGCACCGGGCGGCCGAACGCGGGCCGTGCTCGGCGCGTTCGACGTGATCGTGCTCGACGTGATGCTGCCGGGCGGCAACGGGTTCGAGGTATGCCGCGCGCTGCGGCAGCGCGGCGTGGGTACGCCGGTGCTCATGCTCACCGCCCGCGACACGGTCGATGATCGGGTGCGGGGCCTGGACGCCGGGGCGGACGATTACCTCACGAAGCCCTTCGCCTTTCGCGAGCTGGTTGCGCGGCTGCACGCATTGACTCGGCGGCCGCCCAACCAGCTGCCCGACGTCGTGACGATCGCCGATCTAGAGGTGCAGCTCCGAGCCCACCGAGTACGGCGCGGCGGGCGCGAAGTGGATCTCACGGCCAAGGAGTTCGCACTACTCGAGTTCTTCGTGCGGAACCGCGGGCAGGTGGTCGACCGCGCGGCGATCACGGCGCACGTGTGGGACGAGAACCACGATCCGTTCACGAACGTGCTCGAGGTGCTCATACGCCGGCTGCGGCGCAAGATCGACGACGGGTTCGACGTGAAGCTGATTCACACGCTGCGGGGCGCCGGCTACCGGTTGGGCACGTGATGCGGGGCGCCCCGGCGAGGGCGGCGCCACAGTCACTGGGGCGGCTTCGCCTGCGGCTCACGGCGTGGTACGTCGGAACGTTCTTCGCAATTCTCGCCGTGCTCGGCGGGGCGATGTTCGCGGTGATCACCAACCGACTGGACCGCGACGTCGACGATTCGCTGCGTGCGGCGACGAGCGATCTGGCCGCGGCGATCGAAGCGCGCGGCCCCCGCGGAGGCATCGATGCGCTAATGATCCCGAATCGGGTTCTCATCGTGACCGACAAGGCGGGAGCGCGGATTGCCGGTCCCCCGGTCGAGGAATGGGTCGCGAGGCTGGCGCGCGCCGCGGCAGCGCGCGGCGAAGCCCGCGCGAGCCACGCCGAACCGAACGATCGCTTGCTGCGCGGGTTCGCGCGATCGGTGCGGACGCCGTCGGGCGACGCGGTGGCGATCGCGCTGGCGGACGAGATCGAGCTGGAGGACCGGTATGCCTCGTTGATCGCGGCGTTTGGCGCGGGCGCGTTCGGGGCTCTGGTCCTCGTGGCCGCGGGCGGTTGGCTGCTCGCCGGTAAGTCGACTGCACCGGTGGAGCGCGCGATCCTGCACATGCGCCGTTTCATGGCGGACGCGGCGCACGAGCTGCGAACGCCGATCACCGTCGTGCGAAGCCGGGCCGAGATCGCGCTGCAGCTGCCGCGGGCCGCCGACGACTACGTCGCGACATTGCGGGCGATCGATCGCGAGACCGGGCGGCTGAGTCGCATCGTCGAAGATCTGTTGATGCTGGCGCGCGCCGACGTGGGCGAGCGGCCGATCGCCCGCGAACGCGTGTTTCTCGACGACGTCACGTCGGACGCGGTCGAGGCGGCCAGGGCGATCGCGGCGAGGAAGTCGATGCGTGTAGAGGTCGACGAGTTCGACGAGGCTCCGGTGGTGGGAGACGCGGCGCTCCTGCGGCAACTCGTGCTCATCCTGCTCGACAACGCGATCAAGTATTCGCCGGCGGGAGGCGTCGTGCGCGTCGGCGTTCGCTCGACGGCCGAGAAAGCCGAGCTGGTCGTGGCCGACCGAGGGATCGGGATCCCCGGCGATCAGCTCGAACATGTGTTCGAGCGCTTCTACCGCGGCGACCCGTCGCGCTCGCGCACACTGGATGGCGCGCATCCAGAGGGCGCGGGACTCGGGCTGTCGATCGCACATTGGATCGTGGAGGAGCATGGCGCGACGATTCAGGTTTCATCGCCATCGGGGCAGGGGACGCGGGTGACGGTGTCGCTTCCGCTCGGCGACGGGGCGAACGCGGTGTCATCGTCGTGACAGGTCGGGGCCGCTAGCGTGCTCCGGTTCACGCCCAGCATCGAGGTCATGCGCGGTCGAATCGTCCTGTTATTGATTGGCGCGACTCAGGCGGCACCGCTGCTGGCGCAGACCACGCCCCTCACGCGCGCGGCGGCGCTGGCGATGGCGCTCGATCGTGGGGCGCGGCTGGGCGTCGCCGTTGCCGACACGGCGGTGGCCAATGCGCAGCTCATCACGGCGCGCGCGCTGCCCAATCCCAACCTCAGCGCGAGCTACAGCAAGTCCCTGCCCAATTATCACGTCATCGCTGACGTGCCGTTCGATCTTCCCGGCGTGCGCTCGCTGCGTGTTCAGTCGGCGCAGCTCGGACTCCAAGCATCGCAGCTGCGATATCG
>DATNAT010000256.1:0-11612 GCA_035572355.1 Gemmatimonadaceae bacterium | reverse complement strand
ACAACCCAAACGGATCCGAGTAGTTCACCGCGTCCCCACCCCCGAACCCATACAGGTTCGCCCCGCCCGCCAACCCCATCGGATCTTCCTGCGTGAACCGCCCCGTCCGCGAGTCGTACTGACGGTTCCGCATGTCCAACTTCCCGGTCGCGTTCTGCTTCAACGTCGCCATAGTGCCCCACCAGCTCGCGGCGTTCCGCGTCGGGCGATTCAATACGATCCCGAACGTCTGCGTCGCGCCCGGCCATGCGATGTCCTCGCACGGCACCGTCGGCGCCGGCACACCCGGACCCATGCCGCACTGCAATGGGTGACCGTCGTAAGTCGTCGCCACGTCCACCGAACCCTGCCACTGGAAGTGCAGGACCGCGGTCTCGAGGTTGCCGTCGAAGTTGCGGTCCATCGCCAGCGGACGATCGATCGTCGGGCCGTTGATGTAGCCGGCCAGCCCGAACATCCGCAGCGGCGCCGTCGCGACGGGGACGTCCGACTCGAGAACCGCCGCCGACGCCGAGTCGTCGCCCGGCTGCCGGATCTCGGCCAGGACCTGATCGCCATCGTAGATCGTGCGCTCGATGGTGCTCACGCACACGCTCGTGCTGTCTCGTTCGCGAGGACCGGGGCAGTACGCGTTGCGATGGGCGCGCGTCCAGACGCGGCGGCCGAGCGCGTCGTATCGGTATTCCTCGAGCACGCCCCGCTCGAATTGCGGATAGACCTCGGTGAAATTCGCGTCGCGGACTCCAATCCGGGGCCAGAATGCGCTCTGATCGTTCGAGGTCTCCTTGATCGCGAGTAGGAGATGCCCATCGCCGTCGTACGCATTGGCCAGCTGCATGTCCGCGATCTGGCGGCGCTCCGACGGCGGGCAACCCCCGAGCCCTCCGGTGCAGATCTTCGGACCGCTGATGTCGTCGATCTCGCGCACGAGATCGCCCGAGAGATCGAAGCTCTGCGAGAGCGAATCGAACTTGAAATCGTCACTCAGCTGCTGCGTGACGTAGTGCAGCCGCGTCGAGTGCGGCTCGTACTGGTAGTTCTCCTGCCAGAGGCTGGTCGACTTTACGTGCGCCGTCGAATTGCCGAGCGGGTCGCGCGGCGTGCTCTCGATCGTCATGCCGTTCGTACCCGTCGCCGCTCCGAGTCCGTCGTAGTCGAATGTGCTCTGCTCTGGCCGGCCGATTCCCGTCGACACCACTTGCAGCCGCTTGCCGCGGCCGTCGAGCCCCAACGCGTCATCGTGAATGACCCCGAGCACAGGACTCGTCTCCGAACGCCGCGTCTCGCGGCCGTCGTCGTCGTAGAAATGCCGCTCCACCGCCCCGTCTGCCTCGACGAGCGAGTCGAGCAGGCCGGCCGGCGTATATGAGAATCGGAATGTGCCGCGGTTCTGCGCCGTGATCGTCGTCAGGTCGCCCGACTCGGCATCGTAGCCGTAGGCCACGGGCGTCAGGATGCCGAGGCCGCCGGGCGGTGTGAGCTGCGTGCGACGGCCCGCGAGGTCGTACGCGAGTTGCGTGAGGTAGACGTGCCGGCCGAAATCGGCCGACGCGAGGTCTGCCGTCGCGATGCGCAACGTGTCGAGGACCAGCCGCCCTCCGAGGGTGTAGGCGCGGCCGACGCGTGCGTTGTTGTTCGTGGCGACAACCAGGTTGCCACCGGCGTCGTACGCAAACCGCTGATCGTCGGTCGCCGCCTGAGGCGTGAACTCGTTGGCCGCCCCCGGCACGACACGATGCAATACTCGATTGAGCGCGTCGTATTCTGCTGTGACCACAGCGTCGCCGCGCGTTGTCGAGATCGCGTTGCCGGCGGGGTCGTACGTCCACCGCTTGGTATCCTGAATGCCAAGCCGGTTCGGATCGAACTCCCGGACTTGCCGGCCCGCGGCGTCGAAGTCGGCGCCGATCACAATGTCGCCGAGCTGCAGCGGGTCGGGCGCCACCTGGCGTGTGGTGCGAACCGCATGACCTTCGTTGTCATACTGCGTCGACACACGCAGCACTTCCCACGGCGAGCTCCCTGCGCTCGTGCGCGCCGAATCGGCGGTCGAAACGACCCGATCCTGCAGATCGTAGGTCAACGCCTGATAACGCCAGTCGGTCGTCGGCACGTCGTTGATCGGTGTCTTGACGATCGAATCACGCCCGATGGCGTCGCGCATGTCCGTGGACACCAGACCACGGGGCGTGGTCGTGTGGAGCAGGTTGCCGGCGGCGTCGTAGTCGTACCGCGTCGGCGTGGCCGATTGGCGGGTCGTGATCGACGCGACCAGCCGGGTCGCCGCGTCGTAGCCGAACGTGACGAGCCGCGCGCCGTTGTCGCCGATGGACTGCGACGTGCGCAATCCCGTCGATGAATCGTAGGTGAAGCGCGACGTCACATTGGCCGGCGAGACGATGCGCGTGGCATGATCCCAATGCGCGTCCCATTCGTAGGTCGTCGTCGCCGAGCCGGTGTGCGTCGATGCATCCAAGCTGTTCGGGTCCACGTCCGTGGTGGTGCGCACGAGTCCACGAGCCGGATCGTAGGTGGCCATGACAACGTGGCCTCGTGCATCGGTTACGCGAGTGACGAGCATCGGCCAATTCGAGTCCTCGCGATCGAGCCGCCGGGAATGACCGAGCGCGTCGACGATTCGCGCCGGAGCGCCGAAGCGCGTGAGATAGAAGGCGGTAGTGTCGGCGACGTCGGTCCGCGCACCGTCGACCAGCGTTCGAACGTTGGCGGGATCGGCGGGCGCGGCGGCGCACGCCGCGACCGATGCGGCCTCTGCGGCGCAGAAGGTCGTGCGTATCGAATCGCCGCCGGTACGCGCCATGTCGAGTGCGACGCCGCGCAGCGTGCCCGAGGCGGCATCGTAGTCGAAGCGAGTGCCGTCGCCGAGCCGGTTGGTCCGGACGATGACTCGCCCCAGCCCGTCGGCGAGATAGTGAACGGGGGGCAGTCCCGGATCGGCGATCGCCAGGTCAGCCCCGCTGCGGGCGAGCGAGGTCACGCGCGCTCCGATCGGCGACGGCGGCGCGACGACCCCCGTGAGCAGCCCGCCGCTATATAAGAACGCATATGCTCGGCGCACGCTCGCGGTCGGCGTTGGCAGCACGATCGAATCGAGCTGGGTCGACACGACGCCATCCCAGACGAACCGCGTCCGGTGGCCGAGCGAATTCACCGTCGCCACGTGGCGAAGGAATCCGTCAAACTGCACGTAGGCTCCGTTGGGGAGGAGCCGGCGGTACTGCGTGGCGCTCACGCGCAGCAGCGTGTCGGGCCGGTCGAGCGCCGGCTGGACGAGAAAGACACTGTCGACTGCGCTCCTTCTATAAAGTCGGGTGCTTCCGTCGCCGCCGATCCAGAGCATCTGATCGGCATGTCCGGGAACGGCGACGAGCTGCTCGAGACCGTCGAGCCACCATCCGGGGCCAAAGTGGTTTCCACTCCCGCTCGATCGGTCTACGACAACGAGCGAGGCAGTCGTGTCCGTGGCGGTGAATGTGCCAGCCGCCGTGGTGATTCGCGCTTCGACGGTGTACCGGTGGATGCCTGTCGGGTGGGAGCGCGCGATCGCATCGATCGGCACGACCAGACGCCGCGTCGCGGGCTGACCGCACGGTGCCGTCCAGTCGAACGAGCGTTGACTCGTGTCGGCGGCGCCGAACGAGACGGTGAGCGTTACCTGCTGCGGGCAGACCGTTCCGTCGAGCGTGACGTCGTTCGCGACGAGCGTGACCGGGTGTGCGTGCGCGCTCGTGTAGACGAGCGACGGCGCGCGCAGCCTGTTCATCGTGGTCGTGGCGGGGAAAGAATGGACGAGCCTGAGATCGCCGCACTCGTATGCCGCCTCCTCTCCGGCGGCGATGGTCAGGCACGCGCCGCGCGAGATGGCGTCGAGCGGATTGACTGCTGAGTCACGAATGGCGATCACCGCAACTGGAGCGGACGAAGCGACCGCGTAGCTGCCACTCTTCGACCTGGTGGGGTCGCCGACGCTGGTCGCCGCGAGGGTGATCGCCGCGGTCCCCGGTGCGGAGCCGGTTCGGTACGCGACCGCGACCGTGGTCGCTCCGCCGGCCGACAGCGGCGCAGTGGTTCCATTGGGCGTCGAGCAGGCGAGCGCGGACGAGCATGCGATCGCATAGGCGAATGCGTCGGACTGCGTTCCATTATTCGTGATCGTGAACGCCGCTGTGCCGCTCTGGTTCGGCGGCGCCGAGATACTCCCGTTGGTTGGCGCAACGATCACATCGTGCGGCGACGGCGGGCTCAGGAACGTGAAGGCCGCAACCGCCGATGCGGTCGCCGATGATGCCGTGCCGACGCCGGTGACCAGCAACTGCGCCGTACCCGTCGCATTGGGCTGCTGCTGCGCGACCGGCAGGAAGTCGTTGACGACTGGAAGGCTCTGGGATTGGCCAGACGCGAGCGTCACCGTGCCCGACAGCGTGCCGGAGGTAACGCGGCAGTTCACGACGATGCCGGTGCAGGTAGCCTGGTAGGCGAAGCTCGCCGACGAGGCGCCCGTATTGGTGAACTCGAACGAACTCGTCGAGCCGCCGGTGTAGGGGATGATGACGTTGGTCTGGCCGAGCTGGGAGGCGACGACGCGATACGACGGCACCGGCGCCATGACGTTGATGCCGGAGAGCGCCAGCAGGTTGCCGCCTGTGATCTCGAGCCCGTTGCTTCCAACCGCCCAGACGTTGAGCGTGACCATCGTGACGTAATTCGGCACGTTCGGCGTGCGCGCCATGACGGTGACGGCCCGCGACTGGCCCGGCGCGAGCACGGCGACGCTGTCCAAGACCTGGACGAGGACGGTCGCCCCCATGTTGTAGCCGAGCCGGTAGGTGTTCGTCTGCGCGCTGTTGTTCTTGATCGTCCAAGTGAACCCGATCGTCGTCCACGGCGGCAGAACGAAGTCTGCCCCATGGGTTACGCCGACCGAGTACAGCGTCTGCAGATTCGGCGTGCTGGCGACGATCGATCCCGTGTCCGCCGCCGTCTGCCCGACGAGATCCCGGTGCAGCGCGGCGAGGCTGATCACCGCAGTCGTGGATGGCTGCCCGACCGCGTAGGTGACGCGCGCTGAATCGCGCGCGCCCGGTGCAAGGAGGAGCGACGGCCGGTCGACCGTGCAGGCGCCGACGGACGACCAGGTGCCGCATCCAGCGCTGAGATCGTATTGAGCGCTGAGTGATCCTGAATTCTGAATCACAAATACCTGCGACCGCCGATCTCCCGGTGCCGTGACGACGGCCGCGGTCGACTTCGGCGTGACGCTGGGCTGGAAGCTGGCGATCGGCGGGACGGTCACCGTGAACGCCGACGTCGCGGTCGTGGAATGCCCGGCGCCGTCGGTGACGGTCGCGGCGAGCGTGTGCGCGCCAAGGCTGAGAATCGTCGTCGACCAGACCGACGCCCCGGCGCTGGCGCAGCCGGGGACCGATGCCGCGGTGAACGTATTGGCGAGCGAGACGCCGTCGATTGTGGCGCTGTGTATGGCAAGCGAGCCATCGGCGTCGCACCACTGCGCGGTGAGAACGGCATCTGGCCCGACGCTCGCCCCAGCGCTCGGCGCAAGTACCACCGTCGGCGCGAGCGCGTCGACGAATAGACTGGTCGAGTCGCTCGACGAGACCGTGGTGCCGTTCGCGCCAGTGAACGCGGCGGTGAGGCGCAATGAGCCGCGAACCGACGCGGTCCCCGTCGTGTAACTGACGCCGATCGAGGCCGTCTCGCCTCCGGCGACCGCGAGCGTCGGCGGCGCTATACAGCCGCTCACGCCGGCCGGACAGCTCGCCGTCAGCGCGTACACCGCGGTCAGCGTGCCCGGATTTCTGACGGTGAACGAGTCGGCCCACGCGCGACTGACACCAACCTGCTCCGACGAAAGCCGGGCCGCGACGATCGGCGTGTGCTCCGCAGTCTCGTCGTATCGGATCGTTCGCGTGAGTGAAACAGGATGGACGCCGTCGGTGGTCGCCGCGACGACAGTGTTGAGCCCCGGCTGGAGCAAGGCTGGAACGGTGAGTGTGCCGGCACTCGCGCACCCCGACTGGACGAGCGTCGCGTAGGTGCCAGCCGCGGCCACGCCGTTGAGGTTGGCCGTCGGCGTGCTGACCGCGCCGTCGGCATCGCACACGCTGATGACGAGGGAAACGGCGCGCGTCGTGACGACCGAGCCCTCCGTTGGGATGATCGCCATCGTCGGCGCGAGCTGGTCCTGTGTCGTGACGACAAGGCGCCCGGTGTCGACTTCGACGAGCGGCGTACCGGCCGGTTGGTAGCGCACAATCAGCTTGATCGTATCGGTGCGCGCCGCGGCGAGCGGGAGAGTGTAGCGAATAGTGCCCTTCGCCGACGCACCGGCCGCGACGGACAAGGTCGTTGGCGCGACGACGCAGCCGGCTGCGCTAAACGTTCCACAGGTGCCGGTCACCGCGTACAACACCGGAGCGTTGCCGCGATTCGTGACGACGAACGTGTCGGTGCGCGCCGACCCGCTCGAGGCGGTGATCGCCGTTCCCTTCGGCACGATCGAGGGCGTGTGATAGGCGAGGACCGCCTGCACGACACCGGTGTCGGCGGCGAGCAACGTGCTGTAATTCCAGAGCGACGCGACATAGCGAACGGTGACCGGCGGGGCGGTCGGCCCGCCGAGGATGGCGGGCGGACGCACGTACGCCGGCGCGCTGAGCGATCCCGAAGTGAGGTGCACCCAGCCACTGCTGCCATCGGAGCAGAACCACCCTGTGGCACCGAGGCACGACGCAGCCACGCCGAAATCGATAGCTGTCGCTATCGGAGTGGTGCTGAGAGAGAACAAGAGCTGATTGTTGACCGCCGGTTCCACGACCACGGTTCTCGCATCGCTCGACGTCGGCCGCACCAGCGGTCCGGCCGGCGGTGTCCACGCGGAGACTGCGGCGGTGCTGCTCACACCTGGGCCGGCCGCCGGCGTGTACGTCGCGGTGAGGGTGACGGTGTTGCTCACGCCGTAACTCGCGGGGAGGACGAAGCGCACGCTGTCGATCAGCGAATCGCGCGGGAGCAGCGTGACGGATGTTCGCGTCGGCGCGCAGACCGCCATCGTGCCGCATGAGGCCGCGATGCCGTATGTCGCGGAGAAGCTGCCGACGTTGTAGATGGCGAACGCCTGATAGCCGACGGCAGCTCTGGGATAGACGTCCCCCTCGCCATCGGCGTACACGGCAGGCGCGAACTTGTACGCCGGGGGCGAATAGGTGGCCGTGTCGGTCGTCGAGTGCCCGGCGGCGTCGCGCGCGGCCGCGACGACCGCAGGATGCATTGTCGACACGACGAGGCCGGTGTAGATCGAGCGGCCGGCGGCGACGCATCCGGCTCGAGTGGTTGGAGCGTAGGTATCGGCGAGCGTCGCGCCCTGCCAGGTGACACTGTGCTGCACGATCTGGTCATCGGCGTCGCACCAGTCGATCTGCACCGTCGGCATGACGTCCGAGTAGGTAGAGCCGTCGGCTGGCGTGATGGTGATTTGCGGAGGCGCTGCCCGGACCGTGGCCGTGAACGACGCGCTGTGATCGGTGATTGAGTAGGAGCTGTACCGCGCGGTCAGCGTCACCCGGGTCAGCGAACTCGGAATTCCGTACGACCCGTACGAGACGGCGACGCGCGCCGAGTCGCCCGGGGCGAGCGTCACCGATGCGGGAGATGCATCGCACGGCGCGGTCGAGCCGGCGCAGGAGCCGAGCAGCGAATAGGTCGACGTCTTCCAACCCGGGTTGCTGACGACGAATGTGTCGCTCGCGAACGAGCTCGGTGCGACCTCGAACGCCGGATGCACGGCTCTGAGACGCGCGCCGTTGTCGAGCGAGTCGTCGTAGAGAAACGCTGGATACGCGTTGGTCTGGTGCACGCCATCGGACGCGGTCGCGATGGCGTGGGTCAGCCCGACCGGATACGTGACATCGTAGGTCGCGCGCGACGCCGACAGACAACCATTCGATACGGCGACGATCGAGGTCGGCGTGAGGAGTGTACCGCCGAAGGTGAACGTCGGCGCGGCGAGCGTGCCGTCGTTGTCGCACGAGTTCACAGTGATCGTACCAGTGCGGCCGACGATCGCGTACGGAAGCGTCTGCCCCGTCGTGTAGTCGTAGTTGGCGGGCGGCGAGACGTACACCGTGGGAGGCGCAACGTCGACCACCGTGACCACGACGTCGCTCGTGTCCGCCTCGACGAGTCCGTTCGCACGCGGCGGCGCGGTCATGATCAACCGGATGGTGCCGCCCGTACCGGGAAGCCCGGAGTTGAACGTCATCGATCTGATGTAGCTGCCGCCGGCCGGCACGGTGGTCACGTTCGGCTGATATGTCGAGCAGCCGATGAGCGTCCCGGTGCACGAGAGCGTGAAGGTGAAATTGCCGGCGACGTTTCCGCGATTCGTCGCGATCTGTTGCTGGACGTTGAACCCTCGCGCCGGCACGGTGTGCGGCGCCACTCGCTGAAGGGACGGCGTATAGGTGGCCGCCGGAAAGGGCGACGTCGTCGCCGTCCAGTGGCCTGACCAATCGGTGACGGTGACGTGAACGATCAGGCTGTCCGTCCACGTCCAGCCGCTGCCGACGTGGAGCTTGATGTCGCCGGCGGCCGGACCGTAGAGCGGAATGAGGAGCTCGACCGTTCCAGTCGCGCCGGCGGCGATGACGCCGCCTGCCGCCCCGATGCGACACGGTTCGTCCCAATAGCCGGCGTCCGAGCCGTCATCGGCGACGTGGTCCACCGTATAATCGAACACCGAGCATGCGATGATGCCGCCCGACAGCGTGACGCTCGACGCCGTGTTGTTCTTGATCAACAGCTTGAGATCGCCGAACAATAAGTCGATATCGGCCAGCCAGAGATTCGACTGGCCGTTCGTTCCGAGAATGCTCACCCCTTGCGCGGCCGCTGGCCGGCCGACGCTCGCGAGGTAGACTGCGGCGAGCGACAAGCTCAGGACGACGGCCCGACGAGCGAACGCGCCGACGATGCGACGAGGATTGGGCACTGAGGCGATCTCCGGTGGTGGGCGAGTACGACAGGCAGCCACCAAAGCAACGCCCGCGCCGATTCAGCGCGTTCTATAAAACACGAAATAGCATACCTTTAACACTCCTCACCACTGCAGCGCGTTCGCTGAGTTCGCAGGCTCGGCGCGCGAACGGCCGCGAATAACCGCAAATCCGCGAATCGATTCCGCAGCAGGCGTCGCCCCCGCAGCCGCCCGCGCGACCGACGGCGCGACGCGGCTCGTCGGAACCGGAATGCCGAGGCGTTTCATCCGACGGTAGATCGTGGCGCGGTGCACCCCGAGTTGTTCGGCGGCGCGCTCGGTATCGCCCGACGCGGCCGCGAGCGCAGCGACGAGCTGCTCCCGCTCGAGATAGGTCGGCGACGAAACGGGGAGCGCCGCGCGCGACCGCGTCGCGAGCAGCGTCTCGACGGCGTCGACGTCGATTACGCCGCCGCCGATGACGCGCGCCGCCTCGACCGCCAGGCGCAGCTGGCGAACGTTGCCCGGCCAGTCGTGTGACTGGAGGAGATCGATGGCGCGCGTGGCGACGACGACTGACCGGTCCGGCTCGTCGCCCGCGGCGACACACGCGAAGTGATGCACGAGCTGCGGAATGTCCTCTCGCCGATCGGCGAGCGGAGGCACGGCGACGACGACACCACTCAGGCGATGCGCCAGGTCGGCGCGAAAGCGCCCGGCGTGAACGAGATCGTCGAGATGCTCGTTCGTCGCCGTCACGATGCGGCAATCGGTGGCTTCGTCGCGCGACGAGCCGACGGGGCGCACCACTCCGGTCTCGAGCGCGCGCAGCAGCTTCGCCTGAGAGTGGAGCGGCAGCCCGCTGATCTCATCGAGGAAGGCGGTTCCGCCTCGCGCTTCGCGCAGGAAGCCCAGCGAATCGCCCAGTGCGCCGGTGAATGCTCCTTTGACGTGCCCGAACAGCGCGTCCTCGAACATCGAGTCGCTGAGCGCGCATACATTGAACGCGACGAGCGGCCCGGAGCGACGGCTGGCGCGATGGAGCAACGCTGCGACGAGCTCCTTGCCGCTCCCCGTCGGTCCCTCGATCAACACGGGGATGCGCGACGGCGCCACCGCCGTGACGAGCGCGCGGAGCCGCTGCATCGACGGCGAATCTCCGACCAGCGAATCGACGAGCGTGTCGGCAGGCCGCGTGGCGCTCACCGTAGCTGTGCGCCGCGGCCCGGACGCCAGGCGAACATGGATCCCGTCCACCGCGCGGCGTCACACGCCTCGCTGAATCCGTCGCCGAACGAAGTCGCGGCGATCGGGTCGACGCGCCGAATCGTGCGCAGTCGGCCCTGCACGCTCTCGACGACGAGCGCATCCGGGCCGTCGACGAGGCCCCAGGCACCGGTGCGTCCCTGGGCGACCGCGGCGATGCTCGTCGTGGCGGCGTGGAGGCGAAGGCCGCGTGCGGCGAGCGCGGCGATCGCATCGCCGACGACCGATTGCTCGAGCGCCGCGCACCACACCGTACCGTCGGCTCCCCGCCCCGACTCGGCGATGAGCAGCGGGGACCGGTGGTGGAAGAACGTCTCCGGGTTGCATCGAATGACCGCAGTCGCCGCGCGGGTCGCGGCCACTGGGGTGAGCATGGGGACGCGTCGAATCATTGCCCAACGCGGACCGAGGGCAACGACGACGCGCGGCCGAAGGCGATGTTTTGGCAAGTGGTCGAGCGCGGCCTCGATCGCGTCACGCAGCTGAGCGGCTGAATGGAAATCCGCGGCACCGCGCCATTCGATCCGCGAGCTTTGGAGCAGGACCGCTCGGATCCCCGTCGCGCGCACGGCGATTCCGAGGCGGCTTCGCATGGCGAGCAGCGGTGTGCTGATCGTGGTGCGCGCGGCGTCGGGCCATGGCGTGAAGGCCGCGATCGTGGCCCTGGCGCCCGGTACCGTTGCGGTCGGGCTGGCTACGTAACGCTGGGAACTGGGATCGTAATGCACGATTAGGGTGGCCGTTGTAGGTGGCGGGCCGGCAGCGCCGCCGCGAATTGGATGTCGACCGCGGGCGCGCTGCGATCGGGGGCGAGGATAGTCACGCCGCGGGCCAATTCCGTCATGAAAAGCACGCGCCGAGCGTCTGGATGTTGCGGACGGGGCGGGACGGGCGGCGGCACGCTCCGAATCGAGGCAGGGCGGGAGGGAGCGCCTGCGAGTTTCGTTATTCGAGTGTCGTGATGGTGGCGACCGTGTGGAAAACGTCACAACTCGACGGTGCGTGTGTCACGAAACAGGACTTGATGATCGTGTTTGATCTGCCGATATATGACTAGAGAACCATTGGAAGACTCCGAGGGATCGCAGAGGTACGAGCCGGCAACGGCGGAGAGACGCGTGAATAGAACCGATGGGATGCTGCGGCATCTTGCATTTTTCGAAGAGCTGGGCGCGATGGACGAGAGCGACGTGAGCTGGCGCGCGGTGAGCGCGGGGCTCGTGGTCATGCGTTTGGTGGATCGGTGGATGTCGGACGGCGCTCTGGGATTGACGGCGCACAGCGTGAGCGCGGTGCGGGCGGCGATCGAGGAGATGCCGGAGACGACGCCGGT
>DATNAT010000255.1:0-4684 GCA_035572355.1 Gemmatimonadaceae bacterium | reverse complement strand
GAACACGTCGAGGCCGCGCGTGATCTCCGAGCTCACGATCACGCCGTTGTACCAGTACGCCGACCAGGTGCCGCCGAGGATCATCTTCGTGGAATCGAGCGGGCCGCGATCGAAAAAGGCGATCTCGGTCGGGTGCTTCACGTCCGTCCAGTCGAACACCGAGACGCCGCCCTGATACCAGGACTGCACCATCACGTCGCGGCCGGGGATCGGAATGAGCGAGCCGTTGTGCGCGACACAATTCTCCTCGGGCGTCTGCGGCGCGGGAAGCTTGTAGTAGCTCTGGAAGTGCAGCTTCTTGCTCGCGTCGATCGTGAACAGCGCGTCAGCGCCCCACTCGCGCGGATCGCTGACGCGGCACTTGGGCGCCCCGCCTCCGCCCCATTCGTCGCTGAACAGCACCTTCGTGCCGTCGTTGTTGAAGGTCGCCGAGTGCCAGTAGGAAAAGTTCTGGTCGTCGACGGCGTCGAGGCGGATCGGGTGCGCCGGATCGCGGATGTCGAGTAGCAGGCCGTGTCCCTCGCAGGCGCCGCCAGCCAGACCGATCGACGGATCGAGCGTGATGTCGTGGCATTGCCGGATCGCCATCGGATCTTCGTCGCTGTTCGCCCCCACCACCTTGTCGACGATGCCCTGAATCGCGTTGCGCAGCGCCGTGCTGTCGGCCGCCGTCGGCGCGCCGGAGCCGCCGCGCGCCTTGACGATGCTGTCGAGCGCCGGATCGATGAACCGCGGCGGCAGCACGGTCTCCTCCCCCTCAATCTTGACGACGTAGCCGCCGTGCGCCCGCGCGTCGGCCACCATCTTCGCGTTCGCCAGGCTGTCTTCCGTCGTCTCGCCGTGTGTCGGCGGCGCCTTGAGTCCCTGAAAGATGCGCGCCGAGCTGACCAGCGCCGCCTTCTCCGGATGCGCGAGCGGGATCTTGATGATCTCGATCCGCATCAGCGGCGAATTGGGATCGGTCGCCGGCGCCTTGGTGTTGCAGCGCGGCAGCTCGCTCGGCGACCGCACCGGGGCCGAGCCGGAGATGTAGACGTAGACGTTCGCCTTGTCCTTGGGGTCGACGAGCAGCGAATGGGTGTGCGATCCGCGGCAGGTCTGAACGCTCGTGATGTATTTGGGGTGGTCGAGATCGCTGATGTCGAAGATCCGGACGCCACGCAGCCGCTCGGTGCTCACCGTATCCTTCACGCCCTCGGCGCCGCAGTCGAGCCGTGCGCTGTTCGATTCGGCCGATACGATGAGCAGATTCTTGTAGACCGACACGTCGCTCTGCGACGCCGGACAGAAGTACGACGTGCGCAGCGTCGGATGAGACGGATCGCTCAAGTCCCAAACCTGGTAGCCGTTGAAGTTGCCCTGAATGGCGTACTTGCCGATGAACGCGAGATCGGAGTTGATGCCGTTCACGAACTTCTCGCTCGGCTTGGTCGCCGACATCAGGCGCATGTTCCAGGCGGCCTCGCCCGCGTCGAACTTGCCGGCGCGCAGGCCGACCCGCGCGTCGGTCTTCGCGGGATTGACCGGCCTCCCGCCCGGGGCCGCTTGGGCGGCTGCGGCCGGTGCAGCCGCGCCGACGAGCGCGGCGGCGAGTGACAGATGAAAGGCGAACGCGACGGGGCGTGTCATGGCGAGATCCTCGAGGTGCGTGAAGAACAACGGTGGTAGCGGGTGGGAACCGACGGCGCCGCCGGCGCCCGATCAGGTCACGGCGATCCGATGCCCAGCGTCGTGCGAATGAGCATCTTCTGCATTCGGGCGATCTCCGTCGTCTGATCGACGTTGATGTCCGAAGCGAGCTTGAACGTGAGCTCGTCCTGTCCGGCGCCCGGGGTGCCGAACAGCGTCTTCACCATCTCGATCGCGCCGCGGTGATGCTGGATCATGCCGCGCAGAAACGTGCGGTCGAAGTCCGGCCCGCGCGTCCGGTCGAGGGTGTCGAGCTGCGCCGGCGTCAGCATGCCCGGCATGAGTGTTTCGTGATGTGTGTCGCCCGCCGACATGCCGGGCATCGAGCCCATGGCCGTCCCGGTGTCCGCGTGAGCGGCGATCGCGTCGAAATTCGGCTGCGGCACGGGCTGTCTCCGGTCGGACAGCCACTGCTGCATGATCCGAATCTCGTCCTGCTGCGCGTTGATGATCCGCGCGCAGAGCGTGCGCACGTCGTCGCTCGCGCCATGGGTCGGCGCCCAGCGCGCCATGACCACCGCTTGCGCATGGTGCGCGATCATCCCCGTCATGAAGGCGATGTCGGCCGCCGTGTACGGCCGGCGCACGCTGTCGGCGCGCGCCTGAGCGATCGATGCGGAGTCGGAGTGCACCGGCGGGAGAGCCGGCGCCTGCGCGCTCGCAGCGCTCGCGGCACCGACGAGCAGAATTGCCGCCAGTCGGCCGACCCGGGGCCGACAAACGGTTGGCCGGCCACGGCGGGCAGAACTCGTACTAGCAAGAGCGTAAAACACAAACTAACTCTTGCCCGGTGCGCGACCCGAGTCAAGCGAGGGGCCGCCGCGCACCCGTCCTCGCCGCGCCGGCCAGCCTCTCTCCGGCTCGATCACGCGGCTCCACATCACACATTCACCGCACGAAGCACCATGGCCAAATTCTCCAACATCCTCGGCACCGTCGGCAACACCCCGATCGTCAAGATCAACCGCCTCGCGCCCGCCGGCGTGACCCTCTACGTCAAGATCGAGGCGTTCAACCCGCTCGGCTCGGTGAAGGACCGGCTCGCCCTCGGTGTGATCGAGGACGCCGAGCGCCGCGGCGCACTGAAGCCCGGCCAGACCGTGATCGAGGCGACGAGCGGCAACACCGGCATCGGACTCGCGATGGTCTGCGCCGCCAAGGGTTATCCGCTCGTCGTGACGATGGCCGAATCGTTCAGCGTCGAGCGCCGCCGGCTCATGCGCTTCCTCGGCGCCAAGGTCGTCATCACACCGGCCGCGGGGCGCGGCATCGGCATGGTCGAGAAGGCGACCGAGCTCGCCAACAAACACGGCTGGTTCGAGCCGCACCAATTCGAGAATGAAGCGAACGCCGACATGCATTCGCGGACGACGGCACGCGAGATCGTGGACGACTTCGCGGGCGAGCGACTGGACTACTGGGTGACTGGCTTCGGCAGCGGCGGCACGCTCAAAGGTGTGTCACGCGTGCTGCGCAAGGAGCGGCCCGAGACGAAGATCGTCGTCTCTGAACCGGCCGACGCGCCGCTCTTGTCGAGCGGAACGCCGCAGCAGCGCAACGCCGATGGAACGGCCGCGGCGGGCCATCCGGCCTGGAAGCCGCACCCGATCCAGGGCTGGAGTCCGGACTTCATCCCCAAGCTCGCCGGCGACGCGGTCGACGCACACGCCGTCGATCGGATCATCACCGTGACCGGTCCCGACGCGATGCGCGCCAGCCGCGACCTTGCGCGCAAGGAAGGCATTCTCGTCGGCACGAGCGCCGGCGCGACCTTCCATGCGGCGCTCGAAGTGTGCAAGAGCGCCGACAAGGGTGCGACGGTGTTGTGCATGCTCCCCGACACGGGCGAGCGCTATCTGAGCACGCCGCTGTTCGGCGAGATTGCCGCCGACATGAACGACGAAGAGCTGGCGATCATGCGATCGACGCCCGGGAACCAGCTCGCGCCGGCGACGTGAGCTCTCGCCGCGCGCTCAGCTTCCGACCTTCGTTCCGGTGAACGCGCCGCCGTCGTAGCTGTAGATGGTCGATGAGTCGGGGTAGGCTACGAGCTCGAACGCTCCGGCCTGCCCCGCCGGGGGCCGGGCGAGATAGTAGCCGACCGCGTCGGCGTCGAAGCTGGTGATGCGCGCCACGTCGACGGCATGCGGTTTCGCCCCATTGAGGATCGCCACGACACGAAGCGTCGAGTCGCCGGCGACTGTTCCTTCCTCGACGGCGTCGACGAGGCCGTCGCCGTTGAAGTCGCCGACCGTGGCGAAGAGTGCCGGCATGCCGCCGCTCGACGCCGCTCCGGCGGCCGCGGCCTGAGCGACATCCGACCGATACGACGTGCTGGCGATCGAATGAAAGCCGGGGGCGAGCGAGTCGAGCGCTTGCTGCATCGGCGGCGGCAGATGGAGCACGAAGCCGATGTCGGTCAGCTGAATCTGCGGATTGTCGACCTTGTGTGCACAGGCGCCGAGCGGGAGGAACGCGACGGCGCAGAGCGCGCGCCGAGTGAAGCGCCGCGGAATGGTCATGGCAGCTCTCGCACCCAGATGTTGCGGAAGCTGATCGGCGGACTCGGATCGCCGTGCGCCTGGAGCAGGATCGGCGTGGCGCCGTGCGCCGTCTTGTAGTCGGGGTAGCCGGTGTTCTTCGTGACGCCGAGTAGCTCGACGTGATTCTGAACCAGCACCCCGTTGTGAAATGCGGTCACGAACGCCGGCGACTCGAGTGAGCCGTCGGCGTTGAACTTTGGCGCGGTCCAGATCACGTCGTACGTCTGCCATTCGCCCGGCTTCCGCATGGCATTCACGAGTGGCGGGTACTGCTTGTAGATGCTTGCCGCCTGGCCATTCACGTACGTGGGGTTGTTGTACGAATCGACCACCTGGAGCTCGTAGCCGCCGTCGGCGGTCGTGGCGAGGAACACGCCGCTGTTGCCGCGCTCCTGGCTTTCGCCGGTCACATTCGTCGGGACCTGCCATTCAACGTGGAGTTGATAATTATT
>DATNAT010000254.1:0-2253 GCA_035572355.1 Gemmatimonadaceae bacterium | reverse complement strand
TGTAGCCGTATTCCGGCCGGTACACCTGACGAACCGGCACGTAGAAATAGGGCGCCGCGGGGTCGGTCAACCGATACGTCTTGCTGTCGCGAACCACGCCGACGATCGTGAACCACCGCCCCCAACCGTGCACGCGAACGCCGAGCGCGGCGCGCCCGCGAAGAAAATGATGCACGAACGCTTCGTTGACGATCATCACCGCGGCGTGCGACGAGTCGTCGTCCTGGCGAAAGTCGCGGCCCTCGAGCATTGGTATCCGCAGCACATCGAAGTAGCCGGGGCCGATCGCCGCGCGACTCAGCTTCATGTTCTCACCAGCCGGGGGCGCGTAGCCTTCTACCTTGAGGTCCTCCCACGAGCCCGAGCCGATGCTCAACGGCACGTAGTCGGTATAGCTCGCCGCGCTCACGCCGGGCAGCCGGCCAATTCGTTCGGCGACGTCGGTCAGAAACTGCTCGCCCCGCGCCGAATCGTACCCGGCGAGGGTGAGACTGACCGTTCCCATCGCGACGCGACTCGCATCGAATCCGGGCGAGATCTCGCGCGTGTGTCGGAAGCTTTGGTAGAACAGCCCCGCGCCGGTCAGCGCGACGATGGCCAGCGCCATCTCGGCCGCGACGAGCAGGCCGCGCAATCGTGCGACGCGCACTCCGGCGCCGGCGCTCCGGCCGTCGTTGAGCGCGTCGGTAAGCGTCTGACGCGAGCCCTGGATCGCCGGCGCGACCCCGGCGAGCAGCGTCACGACCGCTGCGAGCGCCGCGGTGAACAGCAGCACGCCGCCGTCGACATGCGGATCGCGCAGCGACGTGGCCGCGAACGCGGGAACGAGCAATCGCAGCGATCGCGCCAGCCACACGGTGCAGAGGAGCCCGAGCCCCGCTCCGGTCACGGCGAGGAACGATGCTTCGGTGAGCAGCTGTCGGAGCAGCCGCCGGCGCGGCGCGCCCAGCGCAAGACGGAGCCCGAGCTCTCGCCGCCGGCCGAGCGACCGGGCGAGCAGGAGGCCAGCGGCATTGGCGCAGACGATGAGCAGCACGAGTCCGCAGGCGGCGAGCAGCACGAGGAGCGGAGCGCGCAGGGCGTCCTGCATGCCCCAGTGCGATTGCCAGATCGGCAATAACAATCCCCTCATGCCCTTGTTCTCGGCGTTCGCGGCGCGCATGCGCGCCGTGAGCGCGTCGACGTCGGCCCGCGCCGCGGAGACCGTCACGCCCGGCAGCAGCCGCGCGAGAATGCGGAACGTGCGCGTGCCGCGGTCGTGTAACCACCAGCCGCCGGTCGGAACGATCTGCCCGAGCATCGCGGCGGGCACCCAGAGGTCGAATCGCTCGCCCGGCATCGAGCCGTGGAACGCCGGCGGCGCAACGCCGATCACCGTGAACGGAAAGCGATTGATCTCGACGACGCTCCCGAGCACGGAGCTGTCGCCGTGCCAACGGCTCTGCCACAGATCGTAGCCGATCACGACGGTCGGTCGCGAACCCTCCGCGTCGTCGGCCGTCGCGGGAAAGAATGCGCCGAGCGCCGGACGGACGCGGAGAACGTCGAAGAAGTTGGCGGAGACCAGCTCGCCCCACTGGCGTTCGGTGTGTCGATCGTCACCGACCGCGAGAGAGGTCGGATACGTCGCGGCCATGCCGTCGAACGACACGAGATACTTGCGAAGGTCGACGTAGTCGAGCCAGGAGACCGGCGTCCAGCTGCCGGACGACGACGTGGTCTCGAGCGCCATGACGCGCTGAGCGTCGCCGGCGCCGGGCAAGGGATCGAGCAGGATGCTTCGCGTCCAGCTGAAGACCGTCGTCGTCGCCGCAATGCCGAGTGCGAGCGTGACGACGATGATGAGCGGAAGCACCGGCGCGCGGCGCACCTGCCGGAGCGTGTAGTGCACGTCTCCGATGAACGATTCGAGCGCCGGCCACTGCCAGGTCTCGCGTCCTGCCTCGGCGACGCGCGTGACGTTGCCGAAGGCACGTCGTGCCGCGTCGCGTGCGTCGGCGTGCGACATGCCGCGCGCGACGAGCTCGTCGGCTTTCTCCTCGAGGTGGGCGCGAATCTCGTCGGAGAGATCGTCGTAGATGCGCCGGCGGCGAAACAAGCGATCGAAGAAAATCATGCTTTACTTCCCGCGAGCACGAGGTTGATGCCCTCGAACATGCGCTGGAAGCTCGAGACTTCGTCGCCGAGGTGCTTGGTGCCGGCGCGCGTGATGTGATAGACGCGCACGCGGCGGTTGGTCGACGAGACGCCCCA
>DATNAT010000253.1:0-4565 GCA_035572355.1 Gemmatimonadaceae bacterium | reverse complement strand
AGCCAGCATCGATCGCGTGCAACTAGTGGCGGAACTCCGCACCCAGAAACCCCCGCACCGCGCGCAACACTTCGTCCCGATTGCTGACGAAGATCCAGTGGTGCGCCCCGTGGATCTCGATCACCTCGTTGTTGGGCACCTCGCGCCGGAACTCGGCGCGGATCGAGCGCTCGACGTACGCGGTGCCGCGCACCAATTCGGCCAGCCCCGACGCGTGCTCGCGATCGGTCCGCTGCCACGGCTCCATCTGCGACACCGAATCGATCACGGCGTAGATGGCCAGTGCGGGCGCCTTGACCGCGCGATAGTTGGGCCGCTCGACTTTGATCGCCTGATAGGCGTGCGTCGCCTGCTCGTTCCAGCCGTCGTACTTGTAGCGAATACGAATGTCTGATTCAGGAATGTTCACGCCCCGCGTGCGGTGCACGAAGTCGACGTACGCCGCGGCCGTCGCCGTGTCGGCCGCCTCCGGCTGGGGCGGCGACGGCACGTCGGGCGCGACGGGAAACACCGCGTCGAACGCCGAGTCGGCGGCGACGCGGTCGTACGCGGCGTCGAGATAGACGAGACGGTCGACGCGGTTCGGGTACGTCGCGGCAAAGCGCGTCAACTCTTCGCCGGCGATCGAATGGCCGACGAAGCTCGCCCGCGCGATGTGGAGCGAATCCATTGCGACGCGAATGTCCTCGACCAGGCGCTTGGTGTCGTAGCCGCCGCGCGGATGGTCCGACTCGCCGAAGCCGCGCCGCGTGAGCGCGATGACGTGAAACTTGTCGGTGAGCGCGGGCGCGAAATCGTCGAAGGCGTGGGCGGTGTTGCCCAACCCGGCCAGCAGGACGACGGTCGGACCGCTGCCCCCGAAGTCGAGGTAGTGAAGACGCACGCCCCGCGCGACGCGAACGAATCCGGCGGTGTGGCGGGTGGGATCCTGCCATGCGTTGGGCGCGGCGGCTTGCGCGAAAGCGGGTGCGCACGCGAGCGCCGATAGCAGCGCGGCGTTCGCCGCAGGCCTCATGGCACCACCTTGCCCGACGACATCTCCTTCACGAGGCGATAGAGAAACTCCTCGCTCTGATAGTACGATCGAATGAGCACACGCTCATCCTTGCCGTGGGCGCGCCCGTCGTTCGGGTCGCCGAACAGGCCGGACACGCCGTAGCCGGCAATGCCCACGGCGCGCAGATACTTGCTGTCGGTAGCGCCGGTGCCCATGGTCGGGATCACGGCGACGTCCGGGCCGAACACCTCGCGCGTCGCGTGCTCGATCGGGCCCATCACCTCGGGGGTGAGCGGTGAGGGCGCGGCATGCTCCATCGCCGGCGCGGCGGAAACATGGACGCCGGTGTCGCCGATCGCGGCGACGAGTCCGGCACGCACGTCAGCGGGATCGTGGCCGGGCGCCATGCGGCAGTTCACGTTCGCGCTCGCCGCCTGGGGCAGCGCGTTCCGCGCGTGCCCGCCAGTCAGCATCGTCGCCACACAGGTCGTGCGGAGCATCGAGCGGTAGCGCGGGTCCCGCGAGAGCACCGCCGACGCCGCCGCGTCATTCGGATTGGCGACGATCGCGCGCATCGCCGCACCGACCTCCGGCGTCTCGATCGCCGCGGTGCGCGTGAAGTAGGCGCGCGTCACCTCGTTGAGCATCACCGGGAACTGGTGCGCGCCGATGCGTGTGAGCGCCGCGGCGAGCTGGTAGATCGCGTTGTCGTCGCGCGGGACGGACGAATGGCCGCCGCGGTTCGCCGTCGACACGGTGAAGTTGGTGGACACCTTCTCCGCCGCGCCGATCGAGTTGATGAACGGCTTGCCGTCGCGCAGTGCGCCGCCGCCGCCCTCGTTGATCGCGAATTCGGCGTCGATCAGATCTCTGTGATTGGCGAGGAGCCAGCGGACACCGTTCGATCCGCCGCCCTCCTCGTCGGCGGTGAGCGCGAGAATGATGTCGCGATCGGGCACATAGTGTTCGGCTCTGAGCCGAAGCAGGTTCGTGACGAAGATCGACACCATGGCCTTGTCGTCGCTCGTGCCGCGGCCGTAGTAGTGGCCGTCGCGCTCCGTGAACACATACGGATCGAGATCGGGCGACCAGTCTTTCTTGAGGGCTTGCACGACATCGAGATGCGCGAGGAGGAGCAGCGGCTGGCGCGCACCGGTGCCGTGGTAGCGCACCACGATGTTCCCCTTGTCCGGCCGCGGCCCACCCTGGAAGACGTCGCTCGCCGGAAAACCGGCGTCGAGAAAGCGCTTGGCGATGGCGTTGGCGGCGACGGTCGTGCTGCCGACCGAATCGGCCGTGTTGATCTCGATCAGCTCTTTGTAGACGTCGTGGGCCAGCTGGCCCCAACGGGTGAGCATGATCGGCGGCGCGCCGGACTGCGCCTGCTGCGTTTGCGCGAGCGCCGGGAAGCTGATTCCCGACGCGATGGACGCGATGACGAGGGTGGTGCCGAAGGCGGTGAAACGCATCGAGCGCTCCGTGAGTGGGACGGAAGACGATGCGTCTACGTTGTCACGCGGCCGCCGTGGAGGCCAGTGGCCGGATTGTCACCGGCCACTCTCGATGCGCGAAAGTGTCAGCCGGCGCCGATGCGTTTGCGGATGTCGCGCGCGCCTGCCGCCACGCCCATTGCTACGCCCCCGCCGAACAGGAGGGCCGTGCCCGTGCCGACGAGCGGCAGAAGCCAGGTAACCGGTGCGGCGATCAGCGCCGCCGCGACGCCGACCATCACCGGCACGAACGCGCGGTGCACGCCGTCGACGAAGCGCAGCTTGTTCTGCGTGAACTGGCGGGCCTGCCAATATCCGAACAGCGTGACGCCCACCGTTATGGCGATGCCGAGCAAACCGCCGACGGCACGAATGAATCCGAACACGTGGAGCCTCCGCAGTAGGGATTGCGATCTGGAAATCTATACGCCGCGCGCGCGGCGCTGGTTTCACGGAGTCGGCGGGCGTAGCTTCCACCGCATCACGTCCCGTCCACGAGTCCGCGATGTTCACTTTGCGCGTCGTCCGCCACGATCGCCACGAGCACACGCTGGCCGAATGCCAGGCCGAGGTCGTGCCGGCCCGCGGCGAGGTGATTCAACTCGACACGGTCGACGCGAAGGGCGAGATGACGCGGCCGAGCACGCTCTGGCGCGTCGTGTCGGTCACGGTCCACGTGCCATCGCTCGCGTCGTCGTCGCCGGCCAAAGGCGGTCCGCTGGCTGTGCGCGTCGTCGAGGTCGCCGTGCTTCCCGACATCGCGCTCGTTCCCGAGTTCGCCGCCGCGGCGGCGCAGATTCTCTCCGAATCCAAGCTGTGATGCCACTCGTCATTCAGGTGAGATGAGCGACAAGGACTCACAGATGTACAGCGTCACCCAGGAAGTGCCCGCGCATCTGCGCGACTGGCAGCTTCCGCCCGGGTGGAGCTGGGGTGCCGACGGATTGTTCGGACAGCACCGTCACTACCAGGAGACGATCGACGCGCTGGGCCGCTCGCTGTCGCTCGTCACGGCGCCGGATCCGGCGCACCATGCGTGGCTCGAGGCCGAGGCGCGGCATCTGGCGCATCGCAATCACCCGGCGATGCCGACCACGTACCACTACTGGGCCACCTACTCCGAGAGCCGTCGCGGCCCGGGGTATCTGCGCCGGTGGATCGCCGGCGAAACGATTGCGGCGCGCTTGCGGCGCAGCGGCACCGACGACGTGCCTGGCGCGCTCCGCGTGCTGCGCGAGATCGGATCAGCGCTGAGCTACCTGCACGACTTCGGCGCGGCGCACGGCTGCGTCTCGGCGCAGACGGTGTGGACGACCCCGATGGGTCGGCTCTGGCTGATCGGCTGGCAATGGGCGCTGCCTCAAGCCGAGATTGCAGCCGGGATGGCGCCGGATTTTCAGTACATGCCGGTACCCGCCGAGTGGACGATGGGGAACTGGCTGCCGACGCCGCTCTCCGATCAATGGCAGCTCGCCGCGCTCTGCTTCGCGAGCATGACGGGCGAGAATCCACCGCCGGTGGGCGCGCCGCCGATCCAGCTGCTGCGTCCCGAAGTGCCGCGCGCCATGTCCGCAGTGCTCGATCGCGCGCTTCAGGCCGATCCGTCGCGCCGCTTTCCGTCAATTGCCGCAATGCTGCGCGACATCGACCGTGTCGTCGGCAGCCGCACGATGGTCATGCTTTCACTCGACGAGACGGGCACGGCGCACGCCAACGAGTCGCCGGAAGTTCGGCTTCGCTGGGCGCTCGCCGACGACTACGAGGTGCTCGCCGCGCTCGGCGCCGGATCGTTCGGATCGGTGTGGCGCGTGCGCGATCTCACGCTCGGCCGCGAGGTCGCGCTCAAGCTTTTGCATCCGCACGTCGCTCGCGACGAGCGCGTCGTCGGGCGATTTCGCCGCGAAGCGAAGCTCGCCGCGCAGCTCGCGCATCCGGCCATCGTTCCGATCTTCGACTGGGACAGCCGCGGCGACGTTGCCTGGTACACGATGGAGCTGGCCGAGGGCGGATCGGTTGCCGACCTACTGGCGCGCTCGGGCCCGCGCACGTTGACCGAGATCGCGCCGCAGATCGATTTC
>DATNAT010000252.1:0-10423 GCA_035572355.1 Gemmatimonadaceae bacterium | reverse complement strand
AGCGCGGTCGGCTTCGCGAGCATTTCCAGCTCAACGTGGACATCATCGGCGAGAGCGACGTCACGGCGGATGCCGAGCTCCTCGCCGTGGCGATCGAGATCATGCGCGCCTGCGGGCTCGCCTCGTCCGACGTGCGCGCCCACGTCTCCGACCGCCGGCTCCTTCGCGCGATCCTCGGCGCTCTCGGCGTCGATGACGCGTCGGCTCCCGCGGTGTTCGCCGTGGTCGACAAGGTGCCGCGTCAACCGCGAGAGGTTTCCAAGGAAAAGCTCGCGGCAGCGGGCGTTGCGGTCGCCGTCGTCGATACGCTGCTCGATCTCCTGGGCAGCGTCACGCTCGACGAGCTCGAGCGGCGGTTCGGCTCGGCGCCGGGTGTGGCGCCGCTGATCGGCGAGCTGCGGCGCTACTTCGCGTGCCTCGAGGGACTGGACGTGCTCGAGTGGGTGACGATCGACCTCACGATCGTGCGCGGTTTGGCGTACTACACGGGCATCGTGTTCGAGCTGTTCGACGCGAAGGGCGAGCTGCGGGCGATCTGCGGTGGCGGGCGCTATGATTCGCTGCTACAGGCACTCGGCGGCGTCGATCTGCCGGCGCTCGGCTTCGGCATGGGCGATGTGGTACTCGCCGAGCTGCTGCGCGATCGTGGCCTTTTGCCGCAGAAGGGCGGTGGTCCACAGGTCTGGGTGGCCGGCGGGACTCCGGCCGTGGACGCGGATGTGCGCCGCGTGGCGACGGCCCTCAGGCGCGAGGGCGTGAGCGTGGAGTATGCGCTTCGAGAGCAGCCGCTGATGAAGCAGGTCAAGGCGGCGAAGTCGGCCGGCGCGGGCTGGGTGCTGACGCTGCGGCCGTCCGGCGCGGGCGGGGAGCGGTATTCGTGGGCCCCGGAGCCGCCGCCGGCGTGGGAGCAGGTGTTGAGGACTATTGCATTCTAGTATTCTCATAACATACGCAATCGATCGCCATGGCCGACGACAAGAAGCTGACGACGCGGGCGGCGGATTTCAGCGCCTGGTACAACGAGGTCGTGCTCCGCGCCGAGCTGGCGGACTACTCGCCGGTGCGCGGCTGCATGGTCATTCGGCCGAACGGCTACGGCATCTGGGAGCGCATGCAGCGGTCGCTCGACGAGATGTTCAAGGCGACGGGCCATCAGAACGCCTATTTCCCGTTGTTCATTCCCGAGAGCTACCTGCACAAGGAGGCCCAGCACGTCGAGGGCTTCGCCCCCGAGGTGGCGGTCGTCACGCATGGCGGAGGCAAGAAGCTCGACGAACCACTGATCATTCGGCCGACGTCGGAAACGATCATCTACTCGATGTTCGCCAAGTGGGTGCAGAGCTATCGCGATCTGCCGCTGCTCATCAACCAGTGGGCGAACGTCGTCCGCTGGGAGATGCGGACGCGGCTCTTCCTGCGCACGCTCGAGTTCCTCTGGCAGGAGGGCCACACCGCGCACGCCACGCACGACGAGGCTGAAGAGGAAGCGCGCAAGATCCTCGGCATCTATCGCGACTTCATGGAAGGCTGGATGGCGATGCCCGTCGTCACCGGGCAAAAAACCGACGCCGAACGGTTCGCCGGTGCGCTGCGCACGTATTCGTGCGAGGCGATGATGCAGGACAACAAGGCGCTGCAGGCGGGCACGTCGCACAACCTCGGCCAGAACTTCGCCAAGGCGTTCGAGCTCAAGTTTCAGGCGGAGCATGGCGGCCAGGAGTTCGCCTGGAACACGAGCTGGGGCGTGTCGACGCGCCTCGTCGGCGGGCTCGTGATGACGCACGGCGACGATATCGGCATTCGCGTGCCGCCGCTGCTGGCGCCGATCGAGATGGTGATCGTCCCGATCTACAAGACGGATGAAGAGCGGAGCGCGATGCTCGAGGCGGCCGACCGCGTGACGCGCCGGCTGGCCGATTGGGAGCGCCGCGATCCCGGCCGTCTGCGCGTGCACATCGACGATCGCGATGGCATGAAGCCGGGCGCCAAGTACTACGAGTGGGAGCTGCGCGGCGTGCCGCTTCGCATGGAGCTCGGTCCGCGCGACCTCGAGAAGAACCAGGGCGTGCTCGTCCGGCGCGACACCCGCGAGAAGAAGCCCGTCTCGCTCGACGCGCTGGGGGAAGACGTGGCCGATCTGCTGATGCGCATCCAGGAGGACATGTTGATCGCCGCTCGCGAACGGCGCGAGCAGCACAGCGTGCGCCACGCGATCAGCTACGACGACTTCCGCGGGCTGATGGACGGCGACGGCGCGTTCGTCTATGCGGGCTGGTGCGGCGACGCGGCGTGTGAAGCGCAGATCAAGGAAGACACCAAGGCGACGATCCGCGTCATGCCCGACGAGGAGTTTCGTTCGGCGGAGACGCCGACCAAGTGCCTCCGCTGCGGGCGCCCGTCGATCGCCGAAGCCGTATGGGCCAAGGCGTATTGACGACGGGATTTGCCCGCGTCGACGGAGCGCTCTCCTGCGAGGGCGTGCCCCTCGAGCGGATCGCCCACGCTGTCGGCACGCCGGCGTACGTCTATAGCGCGGCGACGATTCGCGACCGATACGAGCGGCTCGATCACATGCTCGAGCCGGTGCCGCACCGAATTCACTATACGCTCAAGGCGAACTCCAGCCGCGGGCTGCTCGAGGTCGTGCGCGAGCTTGGCGCCGGCGCCGACGTGGTTTCGGGAGGCGAATTGGCCCGTGCGCTGCGCGCCGGATTCGGGCCGCGCGACATCATCTTCGGCGGCGTCGGCAAGACAGAGGGCGAGCTGAGCGAGGCGCTCGACGCCGACATCCTCTTCATCAACGTCGAGAGCGAAGCCGAGGTGCGGATCGTCGACCGGCTGGCCGGAGAGCGCGGAACGACCGCTCGCCTGTCGATCCGCGTCAACCCCGAGATCACGCTCGAGACGCCGCACGATTACATCAAGACCGGTGGACGCGGCCACAAGTTCGGCATCCCTTACGACGACGTGGTGCACGTCGCGACGATCGCCGCCGAGCTGCCGCACGTCGAGTTGATCGGCCTCGATATGCATCTTGGCTCCCAGCTCACGCGAGTCGATCCGTACCGCGAAGGTGTCGCGCGGCTCGTCGCGATCTTCCACGAGCTGCGGTCGCGAGGCGTCGACACGCTCGAGTATCTCGACATTGGCGGCGGCCTCGGCGTTCGCTACGACACCGAGGAACCTCCAGACCTGGCGCGCTTCGCGTCGCTCGTGCTGCCCGCGGTTGCGGCAACCGGTCTGACGTTGATCATGGAGCCCGGCCGGTTCGTCGTCGGCAACGCCGCGGTGCTGCTGGCGCGGGTGCTCTATCGCAAACGCAGCGGCGGCACGGACTACGTCGTCGCCGACGCTGGAATGACCGAGTTGCTCCGGCCGTCGCACTATGGCGCGTTTCATCGTGTGCAGGCCGTTCGGGAGCGCGACGCCAAGCGGCGGGTCGACGTCGTCGGCCCGGTCTGCGAGAGCGGCGACTTCCTGGCGCTCGACCGCGAACTGGACGACCTTCAGCCCGGCGACTACCTCGCCGTTGGTGACGTAGGCGCGTACGGCTACGCGATGGCGTCGAACTACAACAGCCGGCTGCGGCCGGCCGAGGTGCTGGTCGACGGCGACCGGTTCGCGGTGATCACGGCACGCGAGACGTACGACGATCTGGTTCGCCGCGAGATCGACCGACCACGTTGGCAGGGAGGGGGACGCTGATGCTGATAGGACTGTTGGCCGACACGCACGATCGTCTGCCGGCGATCACCGAGCTGGTGCGGCAGCTCCAGGAAGCCGGCGCGGGCATGGTGCTGCACGCGGGCGATTTTTGCTCGCCGTTCGCGCTCAAGGCGTTCGAGGACGCGCACGTGACGCTGGCCGGCGTGTTCGGCCGGAACGACGGCGACCACGAAGGGTTGCTGTCGCGGGCCCAGGCGGGGTTCGGCGCCGAGCTGTTCGAGTCGCCGCACAGCTTCGAGATCGGCGGCCGGCGGCTGTTGCTCGTCCACGACATCGGTGACGTGAACGCGCGGTCGGTCGCGTCGCACGAGATCGTGATCCACGGCAGCACCCACCAGCAGGAGATGAAGACGCGCGGCGAGACGCTGATCGTGAACCCGGGGGAGGGGTGCGGGTGGCTCTACGGCACTCCGTCGGCGGCGCTGCTCGACCTCGACTCGCGGCACGTACAGTTTCTGTCGCTCAGCGGACCGGAATGGAAATATTGAGCACATATATCTATTACAATATGTAATAGTATATGATCATTTGTATTTAAACGTAACCATATCCACACGCTAATACGTGACTTCGCGCATTCTCATCATAGATTACGGTTCACAGTTCACGCAACTGATCGCCCGCCGGGTGCGCGAGGCCCGGGTGTACTCTGAGATTCACCCGCCGACGCGTGACGTCGCGTGGGTGCGGGCGTGGCGGCCGACCGGCATCATTCTCAGCGGCGGCCCCAATTCCGTCTACGAGCCCGGCGCGCCGACCGCCGACCCCGCCCTCCTCGATCTCGCCCCCGTCCTCGCCGTCTGCTACGGCATGCAGCTCGTCGCCAACATCTCCGGCGGCCAGGTGATCAACGCCGGCCGCCGCGAGTACGGCCGCGCCGAGCTGACCGTCGACGAGCCCTGCGGGCTGTTCGAGGGGATCGGCCGCGGCGAGCAGATGACGGTGTGGATGAGCCACGGCGACCATGTCGACACGCCGCCTCCCGGCTACGTCGTCACGGCCTCGAGCCAGTCGGTGCCGATCGCCGCGATGCGGCATACCGCCAAGCCGATCCACTGCGTCCAGTTCCACCCCGAAGTGGCGCACACGCCGCGCGGCGGCGAGCTCATTGCCAATTTCCTCTTTCGAGTCTGCAACGCGGTGCCCGACTGGACGCCGGGCGCATTCGTCGAGCGCGAAGTCGCGTCGATCCGCCAGCGGGTCGGCGGCGCCCGCGTCATCTGCGGACTCTCCGGCGGCGTCGACTCGGCGGTCGCCGCGGCGCTCGTCCACCGGGCGATCGGCGACCAGCTCACCTGCGTCTTCGTCGACACGGGCCTCCTCCGCCTCGACGAGCGCGCGCAGGTCGAGCGCATGGTCTCCGCCAACCTGGGCATTCGGCTCGTCACGATCGACGCCTCGGACCGATTTCTCGGCGCCCTCGCCGGCGTCGAGGACCCGGAGGCCAAGCGAAAGATCATCGGCCACACGTTCATCGACGTGTTCGAGGAGGCGACGAGTGGCGCCGGCGCCGGCGCCGAGTTCCTGGTCCAGGGCACGCTCTACCCCGACGTGATCGAGTCGGCCTCGCCGCGTGGCGGTCCGTCCGTGACGATCAAGACGCATCACAACGTCGGCGGCCTCAAAGCCGACATGAAGTTCAAGCTGATCGAGCCACTCCGCGAGCTGTTCAAGGATGAGGTGCGGAACGTCGGCCGCGAGCTCGGCCTGCCCGACGAGATGGTTGGCCGGCACCCGTTCCCGGGACCGGGTCTCGGCATTCGCGTGCTCGGTCCGGTGACCCGCGAGGCGCTCGATGTCCTCCGCCGTGCCGACGCGATCTATCTCGACGGCATTCGCGACGCGGGGTTGTACGACGACATTTGGCAGGCGTTCGCCGTGCTCCTTCCCGTGCGAAGCGTCGGCGTGATGGGCGACTATCGCACGTACGAAAACGTCGTGGCGCTTCGCGCCGTCACGAGCACCGACGGGATGACCGCCGACTGGTACCCGTTTCCGCACGATGTGCTCGGACGCATCTCGAGCCGGATCATCAATCAGGTACGCGGAGTCAATCGCGTTGTCTACGACGTGAGCTCCAAGCCGCCGGCCACGATCGAGTGGGAGTGACCCGGCGGCGGCTGACGCCGCGGATCAGACGCCCTTTTCTTCGAGCAGCGCCAGAAACTGCTTCGGCTCGGTGAGCTCGAGCAGGCGAGCCGGCACGTCGGGCTCCTTGCTGAACTGCGCGATCTTGCCGAGCACCGGCAGATACTGATTCGAGACCTCTAACGGCGGGGCGACGATCAGGAAGAAGAAATGGACGGGCTTCTCGTCGATCGCCTTGAAGTCGACACCCGCCTTCTTGCGCCCGAAGGCGACGCGCAGCTTGTTGACGACGAGCGACCGGCAGTGGGGAATGGCGATTCCTCGCCCGATGCCCGTCGAGCCGAGGTTTTCCCGGCGCTTGAGCATCTTGAACAGCATCCCTTCGGACTTCTCGTCGAGCTTGAGGAGCCCGATCAGCTCGCGCAGGACGTCGTCCTTGCTCTCGCCGGCAATGTCGAGCTGGATCGCGTCCTCGCTGAAGAACTCGCGCAATTCCATCGATCTATGTGAGCTATGTGAGCTATGTGATTCGTCTGTACTGATCGCAGAGCGGGTACAGCGTGAACCTGCGAAGCTATCCAGGGCCGGAACGGGTGTCAAATGCTGATGTTGCTTGGACTTCGGCTCACTCTTAACTTGAAGGAATGAAACGCTTTCCGTTTCCCTTCGCGTACGAGGTTCCGCTCTACCTCGCGCCAATGGCCGGCGTGTCGGAGTCGCCCTTCCGGCGCCTCTGCCGCCGCTTTGGGGCGGACGTCGTCGTGACGGAGTTCTTGTCGGCCGAAGGGATTCGCCGGGAGAACCCCGCCACGGTGAGCAAGCTCCGCTTTGGGCCGGACGAGCGTCCGATCGGCGTGCAGATCTTCGGCGCCGACCCGGTGGCGATGGGCGAGGCCGCGGCGTTCGTCACCGACGTCTTCGCGCCTGAGTTCATCGACATCAACTTCGGCTGCCCGGTCAAGAAAGTCGTGAAGCGCAACGGGGGCTCGGGCTGCCTGCGCGACCTCGACCTCGTGCAGCAGGTGATCCGCGCGGTGTCGCGCGCCACTTCGCTGCCAGTGACGTGCAAAATCCGAAGCGGCTGGAACGAGGAGATGCGCGACCCTGTTGCGATCGCGCTCCGCTGCCAGGACGCCGGGGCGCGCGTGCTCACGCTCCACCCGCGCACGCGGACCCAGATGTACTCCGGCCAGGCGCGGTGGGAGGAGATCGCCGCGGTCGTCGCGGCACTCGACATCCCAGTGCTCGGCAACGGCGACATCAAGACGCCGCACGACGCGCTGCGCATGTGGCGCGAGACCGGCTGCGCCGGCGTCATGATCGCGCGCGGCTCGTTCGGTCAGCCCTGGATCTTCGATCAGACGCGCGATCTGCTCGAGGGACGGCCGATGCGCGCCGATCCGAGCGTCGAGCAGCGATTCGCCGTCGCGCTGGACCACGCGCACATGGCGGAGGCATACGAACCGGACCGGCGTGGCGCGGCAATCGAATTTCGAAAGCACCTCGGCTGGTACGTCAAAGGGCTTCCGGCGTCGGCCGAGCTGCGCAAGCGTCTGCACGCCGTGAACTCGCTCGGCGAAGTCGAAGGAATCTTCGCCGAGTACCTGGCCTTGCGCGATCGGTATGGTGCGGAAGGTCTCGCCGAATCGGCGAGCGCCGGTGCGGTAGCGGACGAGTTGGAGATCGCCGAGGTATGAGCGCGTGAGACGCGAGCACGTTCGCGACCTGTTGGCACACGTTGCGGACGGTTCGCTCGATGTGGCACGCGCGATCGAGCTGCTCGCGTTCGAGCCGGTCGAATCGCTGCCGTTCGCGACGATCGACCACCACCGAGCGCTGCGCCAGGGATTTCCCGAAGTGATCTACGGTGCCGGCAAGACGGCGGAGCAGATCGGCGAGATCGCCCGGAGGATCGCGGCTCGCGGCGACGCGGTGTTGGCGACTCGGCTGAGCGAGGATGCCGCCGACCATTTGCAAACACTGATTCCGGGCGTCGAGCTCAACCGGATCGCGCGCACGGCGCACCTGCGGGGGGCCACCCCGGCGCCGCGCGGGACGGGGACGATCGCCATCGTGACCGCGGGGACGAGCGATCTACCGGTTGCCGAAGAGGCGGCGGTGACGCTCGAGGCACTCGGGGACTGCGTGGCGCGGGTCACAGACGTCGGTGTGGCGGGCATTCATCGTGTGCTCGCCAAACGCGACGAGCTCACGTCGGCGTCGGTGGTGATCGTGATCGCGGGCATGGACGGTGCGCTGCCATCGGTGGTCGGTGGCCTCGTGCGGTCGCCGGTGATCGCGGTGCCGACGAGTGTCGGGTATGGCGCGGCGTTCGGCGGCATTGCGCCGCTGCTCACGATGTTGAACAGTTGCGCGGCCGGCGTGACCGTCGTAAACATCGACAACGGATTTGGCGCGGCCGTCGCCGCATCGCGCATCACGCACACGTAACAGGCGCCGTGCTCGGTGGCGGCGTCATCGAACCACTCGTCGTGATGGCGGCATCGGACACGCATCTTCTGCGCACGGCTTTCGTGACGGTGCTCTCGGCGGCGGCCGGCGCCGCCGCGACGCTCGTTGGCATGCGTGCCTGGCTGCGTCGGCAGGATCGCGCGGCGCGCCTGCCCCCGGTCACGCGCGTCGAGGCGCACCTGGCGTCGAGCGCCGTGAGCACGCGCGTGACGCCTGCCAGCTCGATGGCGCTCCGGCGCGACGTCTGGCAGGTGTTCGAGACGAACGAGGCGACGCGCGATCTCGAGGTGCTGGACCGCGTGCTGCGCGATATTCGAGATCTCTCGAGCGCCGACGAAGCGATCTTCTGGCGCTGGCTCGAGGCGCGTCAGGCGCTCGTCCCCACCGCCTGGTCGACCGAGGGCGTGGAGCGTCCAAGCTTCTTCGACGTGCGCGCGTGGGGCGCACTGGTTCGGTGGAGCGCCGAAGCGAACGTGGTGCAGTTTGCCGGCGACGCGGAAGAAGCGCCGGTGCTCGCCGCGGCGCCCGTCCTCGGCAGCGGGACGATCTACGGCGTGCTCACGGTGACGGCCGCGTCCGGGCTTCGCCTCGACCGGGATTCGGCGAGATCGTGGATGCCGCGCTTTGCCGCGCAGGTGGCGGGACTGCTCCAGCTGTTCGATCTGCGCCGCGAATACGGGCGTCACATGCGGCAGAGCGAGGCGTTGCTGCACGCCGTGAAACGGCTGCACGGTCATCGCACCGCGGAAAAGCTCGCACAGGCGCTCTGCGATACGGCGCACGAGGTGACATCGGCATCGGTCGCCGGCCTCGTGAGGTGGAATGCGGCCGAGAACCACGGCGTGGTCCAGGCGATCACGCCGGCGTCGGACATCGAACCGGGGTTCCATGTCACGGCGGACTCACTCGTCGGCCGGGTGTGCGTCGAGGGATTGCCGCTCGTGATGGAGGACGCCGCCCCATCGGTGATCGAGGGCTGTCCGTACGGGGGCCTGCCGCGTCCGATCGGCTCGGCGGCGATCGTGCCGATCATCGGAACCGATCACCCGATTGGCGCGATCGTGGTAGAAGGACGGATGGCCGGGGACGTGTCGCAGCACGAGGCCCGAAATGTCGCGCTGCTCGCCGCCGTCGCCCGCGGCCCGCTCGAGATCGTCTGGGAGATCGAGGAGGTGAGCCTGAGAGCCCGTACCGACTCGCTCACTGGCCTGTCCAATCGCCGGCATTTCGACGAACAGCTCCGACGCGTCGTGACGGAGACGGACCGGTTCGGCGGCGCCTGTTCGCTGATCCTGCTCGATCTCGACCACTTCAAGCTCGTCAATGACCGCCACGGCCACGAGGCGGGCGACACCGTGCTCAGGCATGTCGCACACCTGCTGGCCGACACAGTACGGGCGGTGGACTTGTGCGCGCGGTACGGGGGCGAAGAGATCGCGGTGCTTCTGCCGCAGACGGCGGAGCAGGGCGCCGTAGAGCTCGCCGAACGTTTGCGGGCCACCCTCGAGGCTCGGCCGAGTCTCCACGCAGGACGCCCGATCGAAGTCACCGCGTCGTTCGGAGTAGCGACCTATCCGACCCCGGTTCCGAGCGGCGAATTGCTGGTCGCGTCGGCCGACAAGGCGCTGTACGAGGCGAAGGCGTCGGGGAGAAACTGCGTGAAAGCCGCGTTGTTAAGCGATGTGACTTCAGCGCTTTATAAGGGACGAGCTTGAGCTCGGTCGCATCGGAAGCGCATTGACTCGGTGGAGCGAATCGACTAGATTGTAAGTCATGGGGGCGACTGGCTTCGACGGGGTATGTGAAGCTGTGGCCGCGTGCCCAGGTCGTCGGGAACCTGGTAAAACACTCGACAAAAATCCAACTGCGAATAACAACTTCGCCCTTGCCGCCTAACTTTTAGTTAGGCCCGCAGGTGCCTAGGAGGAAGCCCGCCCGGGGCGGCTTCTTAGGTATCGGAAATCCGGGATTGCTGGCGCGACCGCCTCCGGCGCGCTGGTGAAATCAAGGAGGCTCATCCGCGAGTGGGTCGTCTGCCAACCAGCGCGCGGAAACATCCAAGGGCGGACTACGCACGTAGTGGCTGTGGTCGATCTATTCTCGGACCCGGGTTCAATTCCCGGCGCCTCCATTGAAC
>DATNAT010000251.1:0-5628 GCA_035572355.1 Gemmatimonadaceae bacterium | reverse complement strand
CGAATTGAGCGTGCAGTCCACGGGCAACACCTGGTCGGTCACGACCAATCAGTCGCGAGCCAAGATCACCGCCGCGCTCGATGCGCCCATGCCGGACGGCGTCACGCTTTCAGCGCAGCTGGCCGCGCCCGCTGGCGCACGCAGCGCGGGCATGAAGCCGCTCAGCACGGTCCCCGTGGACATGGTCACGTCGATCAACCACCTCAATCAGGGTGGCCTGCCGCTCGTGTATCAGCTCGACGCCGTCTCGACGCTCGCCAAGAGCACCAAGGGCACGCGCGCCGTCACCTATACCGTTACCGGCGGCGCCTGAGCACGACGCGAGTTGCGATTCAGCGTGCTCCCGCGCTCGGCGTCACAACCGTGGTTGCCGCGATCGCTTTTCCGCTCGCGGCGCAGGGCCAGCTGATCAACGTCTCCGGCTCCCCGCCGGCGCTGCGCATCACGATGGCGACGGCGGCAAGCACGCCCAATCCGGTCACCGACGCGTCGACGACCTACGGCGTCTTCAGCCCGTGCACCAATCAGAAGATCACGGCGAAATTGAGTCAAGCGATGCCGCCAGGCACATCGCTCGTCGTCACGCTCACCGTGCTCACCGGGCCGTAGTGCCGGCATCGTCGAGCAGTCGCCGGCGCTGGCCCCGCCCGACATCTTTTCAGGCGACATGCCCCCGATCCCGCGCGCGATCGCGCGCCACCCAGCGTTCGCACCGCTCCGCGCCCTGCGGACACCCAGGCGCGTTCAAGATTTCCTCGACACCATTCCGATCAACCACGAGCGCCGCGGGGAAACCTGTTCGTCACCCCTCGTCACGCTGCGCCGCCACAGCGCGCACTGCATGGAGGGCGCCCTCGTCGCCGCGCTCGCGATCTGGATGCAGGGGGGCGAGCCGCTGATCATGGATCTCAAAACGAGCGCCGACGACGTCGATCATCTCGTGGCGCTCTTCCGCCGCCATGGGCACTGGGGCGCGATCGCCAAGACCAATCATGCCGTGCTTCGCTATCGCGAGCCGATCTTTCGCGACCTGCACGCGCTCGCCGCGTCGTTCTTCCACGAGTACACGCTCCCCAACGGCAAGAAGACGCTCCGCTCGTACTCACGCCCGTTCGATCTCCGGCGCTACGCCGGCGATTGGATCACGAGCGCCGAGCCGCTCTGGGATCTGGAGCGCGCAATCGACCGCTCGCCGCACGAGCCTTTGCTTGGCCGCGCACAGATCGCCGGTCTCCGCCCAGCCGACCCGATCGAGGTCCGCGCCGGGAAGCTCCGCGAATGGTGAGTCGCCGACGACGCCCTCAAGGCGCGGCGAGAAAGCGCTCCACCTCCGGCCAGACCAGTGCGCTCTGCTCGGCGTAAGTGAAGTGGGCGGCGTTCGGCACCTTGATCAGCAGCGCGTGCGGCATCGACGTCGTCCATTCCTCGACGAGATCCATCGGGATCGTCTCCTGCTCGCCGTGCACGACGAGTAGCGGCACGTCGAGCGTCGCCAATGCAGGCCGCAGGTCCCAATCGCCGTACGATCCCATGATCACGCGGTTCGCGAGGCGGTTGCCGTAGCGAATGCCCGTCGGATCGGTGGCGCAGAGGTCCGACTTGACGAGCGTCAATCCCCTGTCCGGCTCGGCAAGACGCGGGCGCATGCCGAGCGACCAGTACTCGCGACAGGCCTGGCGCACCTGCTCGAGCGTCGACGTCGGGCTCGTCATCGCTCGGCTCGAACGCGCCATCGACGTGCGCTGCGCGCTGTCGAGGCGCGCGTTGATGTTGCGGCCGTAGCGCGTGAAGAAATCGCCGCGGCGCGGCGGGACCGGGCCGAAAAAGACCATCTTCTTCACCGCCGACGGATGCGCGATGGCATAGCTCGCCGCGAGGAGCGGCCCGTACGAATGCGCGACGAGGGTGACGCGCTCGAGCCCGAAATGCCGGCGAATCTCGTCGAGGTCCTGCACCTGGCGCGCGGCGACCAGTCGCATCGTATCCGCCGGTAGCTCCGACTTTCCGCCGCCGCGCTGGTCGTAGAAGATCACGACGTGCTTGGCGGCCAGCCCTGCCGAGAAATCGTTGTAGATCGACTCGAGATCGAGCCCCGGTCCGCCGTGGATCGCGATCAGCGTGTCGATCCCCGGCCCGGGCCGGCCGGCGATCTTGTAGAACAGGCGCGCCGAGTCCGAGGTGACGACGTAGCCCTCGCGCGGGAGTTGAGCGGTGAGCGCGGTGGCGGCGAGCGCTAGGGTCGCCGCGGCGAAGGACACAACGGCCTGTGGCCGAGCCATGAGACGACTCCGAATCGTGGTTGATGCGATCGCGTGCGCGGAGCAAATTGCCGGTCTGGCTCGTCGCGGTCAACCGCCGCCCGAGGAGACCGCATCCATGCTGAGACACATCCGATCCATCGCGTCGGCGTCCGTGCTGCTCGCCGGGGCCGCCGCCTGCCGCCAGGCGCCGGCGGCGCGCACACGCGCCTACGCGCCCCGCACGCGACTGATCACCGTGACCACGGTGCCGCTCCTCGTCAAGGAGCAGCAAGCCCTGTTTCCATTCCTCAAATCAGCGTTCGCAAAAGGCGGCGTGCTCGATGGAAAGGAGGTCTATGCCTTCTCGCCCAGCACGATCACGGTGGTCGAGGGCGACACCGTGCAGCTCACGCTCATCAACCCCGAGGACGACGAGCATTCGTTCGTGCTGCCCGATCTCGCCGTGGCGATGCACCCCGGCACGATCACCCGCGCCACCTACGTTGCGCGGACGGCCGGCCTCTATCCGATCGTCTGCGCGGTCCAGTCGCATCTGCCGATGATGTCGGGCCAGTTGGTCGTACTCTCGGCCGCCTCGGCGGCGCCGGCCGCACCGGCGCCGGCCGCGCCGGCCCGTCCCGGCTCGGCGGTCACGCCGGGGAGGAGTTGACTCTGTAACGGTCGTCACATTGCCAGGTCGCCGCGGGCTGACGGTAGCGTCCGCCCGTTCGCGCCCTGAGCAAACGCGCATTAGATTCGTCTCGTGGCGGATGGCGATGCTGCTTCCCCCGTGATCGTGGCCCATGCCGAATCGCTGGACCTGGCCATGCCCGCCAATCATTCGCGCGCGCCCCGCCCCCCGCGCACTGGAAACGTAGGAACCGTTGGGCTCGTCGGTTGCCGACCGCAAGTTCATCATCGCGTCGCGGCGCTCGTCGGAAGCCGCGGGTACGCCCTCGTCTCGTACGAATCCGCTGCGGCGCTCCTGCACGCGCTGGATTCGCTTCGAACCAACGAGCCCGACGTGCTGCTCGTCGACCTAGACGACGGCGCCGACGACGGGACGAGACTGCTCGACGTGCTCCGCGAGGGTGCATACGCCACGTCCACCATCCTGATGTCCGGACACTCGGACATCCCGGCCATCGTTCGCGCGATTCGCGCCGGGGCCGTCGACTTTCTCGAGCGCGGCTGCGACGACGACGCGCTCGCCGCCTCGTTGACCCGGGCCATGGACATCACGCGCCGCGCCCGCGAGCTGCACACGGTCGACGACGAGGCGCGAATGCGTTGGCACACCCTCTCGCCGCGCGAGGTTCAGGTTTGCCGGCTCGTCGTGCAGGGGCGCCTGAACAAGCAGATCGCGGCTGCCCTCGGCACGTCCGAGAAAACGGTGAAGGTGCACCGAGCGCACGCCATGACGAAGATGGGGGCGCACTCGCTCGCCGAGTTGGTGCACATGATCGATCGACTGGGCGACGGAGTGGCACTGGCCGACGCGCCGCCGGCGCCGCCACCTCCGTCGCCCATCGAAGAAGTCAACCGGCCCGACGCGCCGCCGGCTCCTCCACGCTGATCGGCGCCGACACCGGCAACCGGAGCGTGAACACCGAGCCCCGTCCGGCTTCGCTCGTCGCCATCAAGGTGCCGCCCATCGCGAGCGCGAACTCGCGGCTGATGGCCAGTCCGAGCCCCGAGCCACCGAGGTTGTCGACGATCGGCGCACCGACCTGCACGTACGGATCGAAGATCTCGTCGAGCCGCTCGCGCGCGATGCCGGTGCCCGTGTCGGCGACGTCGAACGTCACCCAGGCTTTGTCGTGCCGGCAGTTCACGGTCACCGACCCGGTGGCCGGCGTGAACTTCACGGCGTTCGCCGCGAGGTTGACGAGAATCTGATCGAGCTTGTCGGCGTCGGCGCTGACGGCGAGCCTGTCGCCGCACGGCCTTACCTCGAAGTGGATCCCATGGTCGTGAGCCAGCGGCGCGACGACCGATTCGACTGTGCGAAGGATGCCGTCGACCGCGACCGGTCGAATGTTGTAGGTCACGTGGCCGGCTTCGATCCGCGCGTAGGTGATGAGATCGTCGATCACGCGAACGAGCAGCCGCTCGCTGGTGGCGATGCGGTCGAGCATCTCGCACTGTGCGGGGGCTAGCGGTTGGACGACGCCCGCCTGCAACAGGTCGACGTACCCCATGATCGACTGCAAAGGCGTGCGAAGCTCGTGACTCATGCGCGCGAAGAACTGCGACTTGACCTCGCTGCTGCGAACGAGCCCGCGCCGCTCGGATTCGATCTGCGCTTGCGCTTCGGCGTGAGCGAGCGCGCAGCAGACGAGCTCCGCGGTCGCCGCGCCGAGCGATGCGAAGCGCCGGCGCGAGGCGTGGCGAGACCGGAATGCGAGGCAGACGGCGCCGAATGCGCCGGTCTCGCGACGCGGGAGGGGGAGGATCTCGAACGCGCGAGCGCCGAGTGCGCGGGCGAGGTCGCCGAGCGGCGGCTGGCTCTGCCACGCGTGTCGGACGCGGACAAGCCGGCGTCCGTTGATCGCCTCGGCGAAGGGGCCGTCGCGGGCTGGGTGCGCGCCGAGGATGGCGCACTGAGTCTCGGTCAGGCCTTCGACGGCGGCGGGGCGCAGCGTGCCGTCGGTGCCGTCCTGAAGCATGAGGATTCCCATATCGGCGCTCGAGGCGGCGAGTACGAGTCGCAGCGCCGAGTCGAGCTCGGCGTCGTCGAGCGGCCACTTGTGTTGCAGCGTGTCGGACATGAGCGCCTCCTGCGGCGGAGCATCTCCACAATACGCATCGCCCGTGCGACGGCGCATTGCCCGTTGGTCCAATGATCCGGCCGGGCAGCGCGGCGGAACTCCGCTCGCCGGCCGAGTATTCTGTGTCGTGCCGTTCCGTTCAGTTTCGTTCCAACACTTCAGCAACGACGAGGGCAGATGATGCAGCTACTCACTTCGCGTGTGCGTCGTGTCGCGGCGATGGTCGCCGCGTCCGCGGCCGTCGCGATTCCCGCCGGGGCGCAGGCTCAGGCGACGCAGTCCGGCAGCGCCGCGTTCACACCGGCGGTCGGCCAGCCCGCACCCGACTTCACGGGCATGGCTACCGATTCTACGGGACGGGCGATTCCGGTGTCGCTCGCGCAGTATCGCGGCAGGGTCGTGGTGCTGGCGTTCTATCCGGCCGACCGATCCTCCGGCTGCACGATCGAGCTGAGCAAGTTCCGCGACGACTACGCGAAGCTGTTCGGCCAGGGCACGGTGGTGCTGCCAACGTCGGTCGATTCGATTGGCTCGCACGCGAGCTGGGCCAAGGACGCACACTTTCCGTTCGCGATGATCGCCGACACCGCCGGGGCGATCGCGAAGCAGTATTCATC
>DATNAT010000250.1:0-8146 GCA_035572355.1 Gemmatimonadaceae bacterium | reverse complement strand
CTACGACGCAGCGGCGGCGGATCACGCGGCGTACGAGCAGGCACGCACGCTCGCCGGCCAACTCCAGGGCGCGTCCGATGCGGAGGCCGTCGCTTTTCGCGCCCGGCTCGACTCGCTCGCGCCGGCGCCGGCAGCGGGCGGACGGGGCGGTCGAGGTGGACGCGGTGGTGGATTCGGCGGGCGTGGGGGTGGCGGCGCGGCGCTAGCGGTGACGCTCGAGAGCGCGAGCACCGCCGCGATGGCGGCGGCGATGTCGATGCAGAACGCCGACGTCACGCCGACGGCGAGCGAAGTCACCGCGGCCGATCAGGCGCGCGCTCAGTCGAGCACCGTGATGGCGAAATGGAACGCACTCCGCACGACGGGGCTCGCGGCGCTCAACGCCAAGCGCCGCGCGGCAGGTCTGGCGCCGATTATGGTGCCGCGAGAATAGCGCCGGATCGCGCCGCGAGGCATCAAAAGAATTTGAACTACGTATTTGACGGGACCTTGCCGAAAAAGACACGGAAGAGACCTGGATTGGCGCGCCAGCCAGAGATCTCTTCCGTGCCTTTTTTCGTTCACTCCGTAGGATCTGTAGTTCGAATCATTCCAACCCGATTCGGCGCGCGGAGCTCGACTGCCGCTCGGGAGGCTACAAAGATTTTGAACTACAGATTTGACGGAGTGAACGGAGACGAGCACGAAGACGGCACCTGCCAGGGGCGTGTGCATCCACGCATCGCGAGGCCAAAGAGGCTGCGCAACAAGGGCGGCCTCTACCCGGCCACGCTAGCGCCAGGCAGGAGCAGCGAACGACGGCTGCCGCGTCCCGCGCGCGAGGAGCGACGCGACCGCGGACATGATCGGCAGGCCCGTCTTGAGCTCGAGATACACGAACTGTCCGGCCGGATTCACCTCGAGAAAATAGAACTCGCCGTCGACGCCCAGGCGGAGGTCGATCGCGCCGTAGACGAGACCGAGCTCGGTCATCAGCTCGGTCAGCCGATCGGCGATGGAGCGCGGCAGATCATACGGCTCGAACGCCACGCTGTTGTCGAACCGCGAATCCTCGGGTGTCGCGCCCGACTGTGAGTCGATCGACACCGTCCACAGCTCGCCGTCGATCCAGACGACTCGGAGGTCGAGAGCGGCTTCGACGTAGGCCTGGAAAGTCGTCGGACAATCGACGATCGATTCGAGGCGGCGCAGGATGTCGCCGGTGATGAAGCTCGTCTTCGACGCCGGGCCCGGCCCGGAGCCGGTCCGCTTGAAGATCGCTCGCCCCGGCAGCGCCTCGACGAACCCGCGGGCTTCCGCCGGATCGTTCGTGATCAGCGTGGCCGGCGTCAACAGCCCGGCGTCACGCGCCCGCGCGAGCTGCACGATCTTGCGCGACGCGCGCAGGTTGTTCATCGGATCGTTGACCCAGAGGCAGCGGCGGCTCCAGAGCAGCCCCTGAAGAAAGTGATCGCATTCGGTCTGCACGAACTGTCCGTGGTCGACGCCCGTGAAGAGGCGCGTCGTTTCGGCGCTCTGCGGACGACGCCACCAGACGCTGCGCACCCGCTCGAGCTCGAGCGCACCCGAGCGATCGGCAGGTGCCCCGGGGCGCCAGCTCGCCCGCTCGCCGCCCCGGCCGCCAATCGCAAAGCTCGCCGTTGCGGACCGCGGAAACGATTGCATGTCCAGGTGCACGACCTGCGCGTGCTGTTCCCGCCGCAGCAGCGAGATCACACCCTGCGCGTGCAGGTCGTGCGGATGGCTGACGACGAGGACGACGTCGCCCGGCGGCGTGGCTCTCAAAACGCCTCGATCGGGCCGCAGTCGTCGCCCTCGCAGATCAGCCCGAAGCCGCTCGGGTCGCCGTAACAGCACACCGTCGTGCCGATGATCGGCGGCAGGAGGGGCCCGGGGTCGATGTCATTCAAGAACCCGAGGTGCCGAAAAGCACGCGACTCGAGCATGCGCATCGATTCGTCGCCCTCGACGGTCGGCTTGTCGCCGCCGGTGCCGAGGGTGATCGGCAGACGGGCGATCTTCACGCGGTACGGCCGGATCTCGAGGATGTCGGCGCCGTCGCGAATGAAGACGCAGGTCGGCTTGCCGCGGAAGCGCGGGTCGCTGCCGTCCCACTCCTGCGTCGCCACGACGTCGGCCTTGTTGACGGCCCACGTGCCTTCGCGATCTTGAATCCAGATACGCTCATTGTCCTGCTCCACGACGTATCCGCGGAGCGGGACGCTCGGCACCGGCCCCAGGAGCGCGTCGTTCTTCGGGAGCTGCTTCTTGGTCGCCGCCATACCACCTCTTCTCGCAACGGTGATGGGTCGGGACCGGCCCGCGCTGCTGGCGGCGGTCCTGGTTGGGCGTCGTCGCCTGGCCGCGAGGAGTATGGAGCGGTCCCGCCGGGCCGGCAACGGCGGCGCCCGTAGCCAACCGCGCATACCGGCGTGCATCTTCTCCTGACCACGCACCGTTCGACCGGCCGCCGGCGTCGTTTGGGGAGGGGACAGAGCATGTCGCACCTGTCGCATTGCGCACGGCGCGCCCACCTGGCCGTGCCACTCATCGTCGGCCTGCTGGCGCCCCACCGCCGGCTCGGCGCCCAACGCACATCGCTCGCCCGCGCCGACAGCGATCTCATCGCGCGCGTCCTCGTCGCTGAAGACCGGCGCGATGCGCGCGACGAGGCGATCGCGACCGCGCTGCGGCATCGCGACGAACGCGTCCGCGCCATCGCGCGACGCGCACTCGGCCGAATCGGCGATTCGCTGTTCGCGTCGCGCGACTCGATCCCGCCGGTCGTGTCACCGCCGGCCCTCGTCGGCTGGCCCGAGCCGGCGTGGCGGCTGCGATATCGCGATCTCGCGGCCGGGCGAAACGACTGTGCGGTGCTTCGCGGCGCGCTCGACGACAGCGTCTGGCACGTGCGGCTTCGCGCCGTCGATCTCGCGCCGGTGACCTGCCGTCTCGATCCGGCATTCATGTCGACGATCAAGCAGTGGATCGACTCGCTCCCCGCCGACGCGTCGCATCGACGGCCGGGCGGCGTGTCGTGGCAAGCCGCGGCGCATGCGCTCGTGGCGCTCGCTCGCATCCAGCACGATTCGGCGCGCCCTCGCATCGCGCTGCTCGCCATTCATCCGCAGTGGGCGGTGCGCGTGTACGCTGCGCGCGCTGCGGCGGTCGTCGGCGACACGGCGCGGCTCCGCGCGTTGGCCGCGGACCCGGACGACAACGTGAAGGAGGCGGCGATCGCCGCGCTGAGCAAGATCACGCATCACGCCGACGACGACATCTACATCGCCGCGCTCGCGTCGGACGGCGCACAAGCCGTCCGCGCTGCGGCGATCGCGCTCGACAGCTCGCCGCGTCCCGATGCGCGACTGGCGGCCAACGCGATGTTCGCGAAGTGGGTCGCGCGACAGATCGCGTCGGCGCGCGATACGCGGCGCGCGCTGCTCGCCGCAGCAGGGCGTCCGGCGAGCGACGACCGTCCCCCACCAAACGGATCGGGAGCGCCGCCGCGCCTCGTCGCCCTCGCGCTCGGCGCCGACGTGCGCCTCCGGGTCACGCTCGCGGCGGAGAGCGGCGGCGGATCGTTCGTCGTGCGGTTGCGCGGCGACGTGGCGCCGATGATGGCGGCGCGCGTGCTCGCGCTCGCGGCGAGCGGCTACTACGACGGGCATGTCTGGCAGCGCGTCGAGCCGGACTTCGTGGTCCAGGGCGGCGGCCCGGGCGCCAACGAGTACGTCGGCTACGACCATTATCTCCGCGACGAGCTGGGCACCGTACCGCACGTGCGCGGAACCGTCGGCATGAGCACGCGCGGCCACGACACAGGCGACGCGCAATGGTTCTTCAACCTGCGCGACAACCAGCGGCTCGACCGCGACTACACGGTGTTCGCCGACGTGGTGAGCGGCATGGAGGTGGTCGACGGGATCATGGAAGGCGACGTCATCCAGTCGATCGCGGAAGAGCCGGCGGGGAGCGGCCGGTGAGCACCGGGGCGAACGGCGGCCAGGGGGAAGCGCGTACGTCGCGGGCGCGGTACGACCGGTTCGTCGAGGACTACAAGCGCCGGCGTCTCGACGACGCGACCGACGCGGCGAAAGGGCTCAAGCGCTTGACCCCCGGCGTCGATGCCGCAACCGCAACATCGGACGAGAGCACGGTACGCAAGCGCGCACGCCGCCAGTACGTGCGCGAGTATCTGCGCTGGCTCAAACCGTACCGCTATGCGATCGCGCTCCTCTTTCTGCTCGCGTTGGTCCGCGGCGGACTGGAGATGGTCGAGCCGTTGTTCATGCGGTTCATCATCGATCACGTGCTGCTCGACCGCGCGCTCACCACGGCGCAGCGGCTGTTTCGGCTGCACGGCGCGGGGCTGTTCTTTCTTGCCGTGATTCTGGTGTCGAGCTTCGTGAACATGCTCAAGGAGTATCAGCAGCGCGGGCTGAACGACCGGGTGATGCTGTCGCTGCGGCGGTCGCTGTTCAATCGCCTGCTGCATCTGCCGCTCTCCCGGCTGTGGGACATGAAGACGGGCGGCATTCTCTCGCGGCTGTCGGGCGACATCGACACGACGACAGGGCTGCTCCAGATGGCGGTTGTGTCGCCGGCGATCTCGGCGGTGCGGCTGGCGATCGCCGTCGGCATTCTGCTCACGCTCAACTGGCGGCTCGCCCTCACCGCGCTCGCGCTCATTCCGGGCGTCGTGTTGATGAGCTTCGTCTTCGCGCGCCGGGTGCGTCCGATCTACCGCTCGCTGCGAAAGGATGCCGAGGTGATCGACGGCCGGGTGGGCGAGACCTTCTCGGGCATTCGCGTCGTGCGCGCGTTCCGGCGCGAGACGTCGGAGCTGCTCGACTACATGCGCGGCCGGCATACGGTCCTGCGCAAGGAACTCTTCGCGCACCGCCGCGAGTTGGTGCTGTGGACGTCGTGGGGGCTGCTGCTCAGCGTCGTGAACGTGGTGATCGTGTGGTACGGCGGCTGGCTGAACATCGCCGGGCGGGCGTCGATCGGCGACATCATGGCGTTCCAGTGGTACACGTTCCTGCTGCTCAATCCGGTCTGGAACATCGTCAACTCGTTCTCCGAGCTGCAGCGGTCGCTGGCGGCCATGGAACGGGTGTTCGAGGTGCTCGACATGGACGACGACAAGCCCGACCGCACGGGCGCGGGTGACGCGCCGGCGGTGGTGCGCGAGCTTCGGTTCGAGGATGTCGAATTCGAGTATCGTGACGGCATCCCCGTCGTGCGGGATTTCTCGGTCGTGGTGCGGGGCGGCTCGGTCGTCGCGCTCGTCGGGCGGAGCGGCGCCGGCAAGACGACGGTGACCGATCTCGTGGCGCGTTTTCACGATCCGACGCGCGGCCGGATCGTCCTCAACGGGACCGACCTGCGCGATTTCCGGCTCCGCACCTACCGCGACCTGCTGGCGATCGTGCAGCAGGAGGTCTTTCTGTTCGACGGCTCGGTGCGCGACAACATCGCCTACGGACGGCACGACGCGACCGACGCCGAGGTGGAGGACGCGGCGCGGCGAGCCAACGCGCACGAGTTCATCGAGCGGTTGCCGGAGGGCTACGACACGTACATCGGCGAGCGAGGCGTGAAGCTGTCGGGAGGCCAATGCCAGCGGCTGGCGATCGCGCGAGCGATATTGGCGTCGCCGCAGATTCTCATTCTCGACGAGGCGACGAGCAACCTCGACACGGAAAGCGAGCAGCTGATCCAGGCGTCGATGGCGACGCTGCTCGCCGGGCGGACGACGTTCGTGATCGCGCACCGACTCTCGACGATTCGGCGCGCCGATGTCATTTTGCTCATGGAGGACGGGCGGGTCATCGAACGCGGCAGCCACGACGATCTGATGGGCCGCCGCGGTGTTTACTACGAGATGGTGGTGCGGCAGATGCAGTCGACGAGTCAGAACGTCGAAGAGGCCTTCCGCTAGCATGCGCCCGTTCACCCCGTCAAGCTGGATGCGCGCCTCGCTGTTCGGCGGCGCCGCGCTCGTGCTGTGGGGCGGCACGGTCGCGGCGCAACGCGTGCGCGGTACCGTGCGCGACTCGCTCAGCCGGCAGCCGATCGGGGGCGCGGTCGTCTGGCTCACCGACGGCGGCGGCAAGTTCCTCTCGCGCTCGATCGCCGACGAGCACGGCCAATTCGCGGTGATCCACGTGGCCGGCGCGACGCAGCTGCATGTCGTGCGCATCGGCTTTCGCCCCGTGATCGTTCCGGTGGGACACGCGGACGCCGACACCCTGGTCGACGTCGCCATGGCCTCGATTCCACTCACACTGGACACGGTCGCGTCGCTGCGCCGGCGCGTCTGCCCGGGCGAAAAGGGCACGAACGCCGCGCTCACGCTCTGGGAGCAGGCGCGGGCGGCGCTCATGGCGAGCGTCGTGGCACGCGACGTCGGCGCGCCGGCGCTCGAGCTGAAATCCTATTCGAGAAATCTCGACCCGAAGACCCACGCGATCAGCAACCAGCGCGTTCATCTGCGGCTCGCCACCGGCGACCGATCCTACGTCGCGGCGCGGCCGGCCGGGGAATTCGTGAGCGAAGGCTACATGGAGGAACGGCACGGCGACCGGACCTTCTACGCGCCGGACGACGCCGTGATGCTCGACCAGACGTTCGCTGAAACGCATTGCCTCCACGTGGTCCCCGGCACGGGCGCGCACGCCGGCGAGGTGGGCATCGGATTCGACCCGGTCGCCGACCGGATCCGCGACACGCTCGTCGACGTGAAGGGCGTGCTCTGGTTGTCACCCGCCGAGCACGCGCTGCGATCGCTCGAGTTCAACTACACCGATCTCGAGCGCGAGGCGGATCTGAGCGGCGGCGAGATCGATTTCAACGTCATGCCGAACGGCGCGCCGATGGTCACGCGTTGGGTCATTCGCAGCGCGCGTCTGTCGGTGATCGATCCCGTCACGCTCCCCGGAATCAAACGCAAGCTGTTCGACCGGCGCGATCGGAAGAACGTGCGGCTGGTCGGCATCCACGAAGACGGAGGCATCGTCGTGTCGGCCACCTGGATGGACGGGCGCCAGTGGCGAGACTCGACGCTCCGCATCGTCTCGGGGCAGCTGATCAACGAGGGAGACTCGCCGCTCGGCGGAATGAGCGTTTGGCTCGACGACGCCCCGGACACCACGTTGACCGACGCCGCCGGCAACTTCACGCTGACCGGCGTGCTCCCCGGCACGTACATGTTGATGGCGTCGGACAGCGCGCTGGCCAGGGTCGGGGTCGCCCGCGGGCGGCGAGTGATCGATGTGCGGAGCGACAATCACCGCACGGCGAACATCGTCTATCTCTCGATGCCGCACCTCGTGCAGAATGAATGCGAGGGCGAGCACAAAGCAGCGGGCACCGGCGCGCTACTCGGCCGCGTCGTCGACCAAGCAGGCGCGCCGATGCCGGACGTGCTGCTCGACGCGATCTGGCGGCCGGATGCCGCGCTGGGCTCGCGTCCTGATCTCGAGACTCGCTCCGACGACAGCGGTCGGTTTGCCGTGTGCGGTGCGCCGCTGGGCGCGGAAGTGAGGCTCCACGCGCTCTCGCCCGGCGCGGCAGCGGACGTCGAGTGGAAGCAGACGGCGCTGCAGACGTTGACGCTGACCATCCGTCCGTCGGCGAAGTAGCGCGGCCGACGGACGGAGTGCGCCGACGGGAGTTACGGCTTGGTGACCGTGAGGCCGCTGACCGTGCCTTCGGTGTTGTGGGCGAAGCGGATGCCGTAGACGCCGTCGAGGGACTTGAGCTTGCCCTCGCCGACGACGGCGCTCTTGTCGTAGGTGCCGACGACGGTGCCGTTGATCGAGCAGCTGACCTTGTCGCCCTTGACCGACATCGCGATCTCCTGCGTCACCGGCTCGCCGGGGCCGGCGGCCTTGTGGATCGCAGGATTTTCCTCGCCCTCGGGGCCGTTCAGCTGGAACGAGCCGCGCGGCGCGCTCGGCGAGAATCCGCGCACGATGAACTTTCCGTTGCCGTAGGCCTCGCAATACAGGAGGGTGGCGTTCGGCGTGCCGAGGTCGTTGCCGCCGATCATGATGCCGTACGGATGCGGGTGGCTGTTCAAGTTCATGTATTTCGGTTCCGTGAACGTCGCCTTCACGGTGTAGTCGCCGCTGGCTTT
>DATNAT010000249.1:0-2061 GCA_035572355.1 Gemmatimonadaceae bacterium | reverse complement strand
TTGACGGTGAACTGCACGTCGCCACCGCTCTCGCCGCTCGCCGCCGGCTCGAGGCCGGTGTACTTGAACTCCAATGAGCGGAGCGCTGCGCGGCGCGGATCGATCCAGAGCGCCCCGGCGATGTCGACCAGCGTATCGCGGCCGTGGGCGGTGATCGGCTCGAAGGCGACGCCGACCTCGCCCGGATGGCGCGCGTCGCCGGTGACGCTGCGCAGGCAATGCGTGTCGACGAACGCCGAGTCGAGCAGCACGGCCTCGTCGGGCGCGTAGAAGGTTCGCTCGCCCGCCTCCTCCGTCATGTAGCCGTCGCGCGCGAACGCCCAGGCCGGCCGCGCCGCGACATACGACTGATCGGCGACCAGCTCCTTCGTGACGCTGGAGTCGTCGATCACGGTATGCCGAACCGGCTCGAGCGTTCGCACATATGAGAACAGTCGAATGCGCGGCGGATTGGCCTCGCGCGCCACGACGCCGGCATAGAGCGCCGAGCGCGCCTGCGACCAAAGGGCCAGCGCGCCGGCGCCGGCGTGGTCGCCCGGGCAGACCTTCTCGCCGTGCGCTTCGACCGCGGCAAGCTGCAGCGGCACGGCAAGCATCCGCACGACGAGCATCGAATCACCGGGCGCGCTCGGTACGGGCAGCTCGCGCGGCGCGTAGCCGATTCGAAGCACGTGAAGCCGGGCCGTGCCGACGAGGCGCGGTACCGCAAACACCCCCGAGTCGACGGATACGGTGCGCGCCAGAAAGCGTCCCGCCGAATCCGTCGCCCAGACGACGGCGCCGGCGATCGGCTCTCCCGACGCACTATCGCGCAACACGCCGCGTACGCGCTGCGCCGGTGCCGCCGCCGCGCTGGCGGCGAGCAAGGCAGCCACGCCCGCGGCCATCGTCACCCGCACCCTGCTACCTCCGCGTGTTCGTCGGCTTCCGCGTGATGCGCTCGGCCAACAACCCCAACGCAATTCCCAGCGGCACGTTCAGTGCCGCCATCAGCGCCGCGAGCACGATCGACCAGGCGGAAAACGGTCGCGGCGCTCGCCATAGATTGATGGTGAGCGCCGCGACCGCCGCGATGCAGCCGATCACGAAGCCGAAGCGCCCGGCGATATTCTGCCGGGCCTTCAGCTCAGCGTCGTTCTCGATCCGTTTCGCCATCCGAGAACACTATGCGCCGCGTCAACGGGCTTTGAACCAGATGTCCTCGAGCACTTGGATCGGCTTCGTGTACGTCTGACCGTCGACGACGATCTTGGCCATGTACGTCCCGGCCCCCGGCGCTTCGCCGCCGCCGAACCCTCCGCGACCGCCGCCGCCACCGCCCCCACAACTCGTGTTTGGCGCGCCGCCCTGGCCGCCCTGCCCGCCGAATCCACCGCGGCCGCCGCCACCGCCGCCCTGCGGTCCGAGCAACGGCGCGACGAGCGTCCATTGCACGCGGTTGATGCCCGCCGCCTTCGGGCCCTCGCTCGTACAGAGCGTGCGGCCGAGCGCGTCGGTCACCGACACCTTCACGTCGTTGGCCGGCGACTTGAGGTAATAACTGATCGCCGTGCCGCGCGGCGCGTTCTCGCCGACGAACACCTTCTGGCCGCCGATGTGCGGGCTGTTGGTGAGATCGGTGATCCAGGCGACGGCCGGCCGCGGCGTGAAGACGTGGACGTTCTCCGACTGCACCTCGGGCGTGAGCTGCTCGAGCGCCGAAATGTCGTCGGCGATCCAGATGCTCCGCCCGTGCGTCGCGACGATGACGTCGCTCTCCGTCGGGTGGATGAAGATGTCGTCGGTGCGCACCGTGGGATAATCGTTCATGAACTTTTCCCAGTGCTTGCCGGCGTTCGTCGAGACGAACAGCCCGAACTCGGTCCCGACGAACAGGAGATCCTTGTTCTTCGGATCCTCGCGCACGACCTGGATGTTGCCGTAGCTCGGCAGATCGTTGGCGATCGATTGGAAGGTCTTGCCGTAGTCGTGCGTCACGAACAGGTACGGGTGCAGATCGTCGCTGCGGTGGCCGTCGACGGACACGTACGCCGTGCCGGCATCGAAGTGCGACGCGTCGAT
>DATNAT010000248.1:0-2711 GCA_035572355.1 Gemmatimonadaceae bacterium | reverse complement strand
CGTCGACCTGCGACGATAGCCAGCGGCGATCGCGCTCGGCGTGCTTCGCGCGATCGAGCGCGAGCTGATACCACACGAACCGCGTGGTCTCCGGCCGCTCGGGCACCGGCTGGTAGACGTTCACCGACAGGCCCCACGGATAGAAATTGAGCGTGAGGTTCGGGAACACGAACCACCACAGCGCGAACACGCGGCGGCCCTTCGGATCGTGGAAGCGCTCGGGCAGCCACGCCGGATCGAAGCCGTCGGCCGGCTCGCGCGCGTAGACCCACTGCAGGACCGAGTGCTCGTAGAGCTCCGTGGTGTACGTGCCGAGATCGATCGCGTCGGCGAGCCCGCCGGGCGCGCGGTGCACGAACCCGATGTGAAACTGATCGAGATAATTCTGCGCGTGCTGCTTCCAGTTGCCGGCGACGTCGCGGATCTCGGCCGACGTGCGCTCGGGGATCGGCGGCATGCGGGTGAGCGATTCGTCGACGGGCGCGAGCACGTCGCCGAGCGGCGTGGTCGGCGCAAAATTCACGAACCCGAGGCGGCGCCACGTCGCGACGCCGAGCGCGGTGAGTGAATCGCACGGCCGCGGAAAATCGGGCAGGCCGCCGCCGAAGCCCTGCTGCGACACGAATTTCCCCGTGCAGTCGAAGCGCCGGCCGTGCTGGCCGCACACCAGCGTCGGACCGCGGGACGCGCCGAGCACGAGCGGGTACCAGGCATGCGTGCACGTGTTGGGAAACGCGCGCAGCTGATCGTCGTCCCAGCCGCGCTGCAGGAACAGCGGCCGATCGACGACGGTGACCGGCACGCGCGAGCCGCGGGCGGCGAGCTGCTCGTCGAGCGGGCGCGGATCGTCGCCGCGTTCGGGAATGACCAGCCACGACCGCGTGAAGATCGTCGCGAGCTCGCGCTCGAGGAAGCCGCGCTCGCTGAACGCGCTCGGTTCCAACCCTTCGGCGATGCGAATGTCCGCGTCGACGTGCATGTCGCGCAGACTAGCAGCTAGGAGCCTGTAGATCGTAGCCGTGGGCGTCGGCGTGAGCGTGGGCGGCCGGCTCGACCCACGTGAGTCGGCATCAAGCGGCGGCCGGTATCGCGATCGGCTGCGTCGCCGCTCGCCACAGCTTGCGCAGGTTGTGCGTCGCGCAGACCAGGAGCCATTCGAGCCGATTCTTGAGCAGCCCGCGAAACGAGACATGCTGGTAGCTCTGGCACGTGCGGATCTGCCCGAAGACCGGCTCGACGGTGGCTTTGCGACGCGCGTAGGCAGCGCGGCCGCGTTCGGTCGCGAGCAGCGCCGCCATCGCGACTCGATCTGGTGTGGCTCGATGCGCGACGAGTCGCGTCTCGAGCTCGCCGTCGTTCTTGTGTTTCCCGACGGAGATGAAGGGCTCTGCGCCCAAGCGCTCGGCAGCCCGGACGTTGTCCGCTGAAAAGTATCCCGAGTCGGCAGTCACGCGATCTGGAGGGGCGCCGCAGTTCGCGACGGCGCGCTCGAGCATCGGCCGAAAATACTCGACGTCAGGCGGCTGATTGCTCAGGGCGGCCGCGACGATGATCTGATGCGGGCTTTCGTCGACGGCGATCTGGCCGTTGTAGGCCTGCAGAAATGCGCCGTCGCGCATCATGATTCGGCTGTCTTCATCGGTGAAATTGCGCTGCGCGTTCGGCTTGGGCGTTCCGTCGGGCCGCTTCGGCGGCGTGTGGCGCGGCAGATCGTCGTCGACCGATGGCGGAGGCGGCTCATCATCGTCGTCGTCGTGCCGATCGAAGAGCTCACCGGCTTGTTGATCGCGCTGCGCAGCAAGCGTCGCGAATTCGCCCTGCTTCTTCGGGGTCGTTGTCGGCTGTGCCGCGTCAAGGCGGAGTTGATCGGCCTGCGCGACGAGTTCCGTGGCACGGGCGCGCGCTGTTTCTTTCTTTAGCGCAGCTCGGACTTCGCGGATCTTGGCGAGCCGATCCTCGCGGCGGCGCAGCTCGGCCGGTAAGTCGTGCGCCTGCTCGCCCACGCCATACCGCTCGTCTTCTTCGGCATCGATCTTTTTCGCGAGATCGAAATAGGCCTCGATCTCCGACGTGAGCTTCTTCTCGGTTTGGTTCATCCGCTCGAAGCTCATCGCCTTATGCTTGCTCGCGTTCGCTTTCATTTTGGTCCCGTCGATCGCCACGTGACCGAGCTTTACAAGCCCGGCTGACATGCACTCGTGGAGCAGTTGATCGAAGAGCCCCGCCAGCGCCACTCGGTGCCGATCCCGAAACCCATTGATCGACGTGAAGTGCGGGTGTTCCCCGGCCGCCAGCACGCGAAACGCCACATCCTCGTAGGTCGCTCGCTCGAGCTTTCTCGACGAGATCACGCCTGTCGCGTACCCGTAAAGCAGCAACGCCACCATCATCCGCGGCGCGTACGGGCGCTCACCACGCGGGTCTCTGCTCTGCAACGCGTGTTCGATCGCGCCGAGGTCGAGATCTGCGACCAGGTCGAGCACGAAGTACGCGAGGTGGCCGTCGGCAAGCCACTCTCGTGGCGAAGGCGGCAACAGAAACGATTGCTCGGGCGAGTACGGCCGATAGGACTTCACGCATCGATTCGATCAGCGACGATCGATCACGTCCATCCGGATCGTTCGTTCAGTCCGGAATGCGTCGACGACCAAGGTGGCGTTCAGGTTCAAGTTCACCTCAACGTTCACGTCTACGATCTACAGGCTCCTAGC
>DATNAT010000247.1:0-25350 GCA_035572355.1 Gemmatimonadaceae bacterium | reverse complement strand
ATTCGCGGGAGAACGATCGCGAACTGCTGGCCGGACCCATGCACAGAGTCGACCGGCGAAAGTCGGGACGGGGATCGGATGAGAAAGCCGGCGCCGCTCGAGTCACCGAGCAGCTGGCTCAGTCGAAGCCGAGCCTCCGCCTCGCTCGAGAGCGTGACGAGCGGGAGGGAGCGAACCTCCTGTGCGCCGGCGAGTCCGGAGCACAGGAGCATGGCTGCCATCACGTTATTAATTCTGGACTTAACGGTACTCATGCCATTGCTAGAACGAGTGACAGGGAGCACGGCGTGACGACGCCAGGAAAGCGCATCGGCACCATCGTCTCTCTGTTTTTTCTGCTGCTGATCTCGAACGCCGCAAGCCAACCCACGTGGGCGCAAAGCCCGCCCCGCCTCGACTTGGGCGGCGCGATCACGGCGGGCGGCGACGAAGAAGCCTATCTGCGTGTGCTGCAGATAGCCGGTCTGGCGCCGCTCACCCCGTGGAGCATTCAACCCTTTTCACCCACCCAGGCTCATGCACTGCGCACATTGCGTGCGCATCCGTGGGCGGCGCGTTTTGGCGGGCTGGACAGCAATGAAATCAGCTCTCGAGACGAAGCACGCTTGCTGAGGCCGGCAGTGCGAGCGCTCATGAACTCGGCCTTCCCCTTTCAGGACGGCGGCGGCCCGACGTGGGCCGGCCGCGGGCTCACCGGAGAGATTCAGGCAGGAGTGGCCGCCAACTGGAATGCCCTTTCGATCCAACTGGCGCCGCTGGCATTCGCGGCGCAGAACGCCGGGTTCACTCTGGCGCCGAACGGGCAATCGGGAACGAAGCAGTTCGCCGACGCGCGCTACCCAAACAACATCGACGCGCCGCAGCGGTTCGGCAACGCAACGTATGCGCGCCTGACACCAGGCACGTCGACGCTGGCGCTCGATGCGTTCGATGTTTTCGTCGGTGTGTCGTCGGCACCGCAGCGATGGGGCCCGGCGCGCGATTATCCGTTGGTGCTCGGGCCGAACGCGGGCGGATTTCCAATGGTGTTTCTGGGCACGAGCGCGCCGGTTGATCTGTGGTTGTTCAAGGTCCACGCGCGTGTCATCTATGGTGAGCTTGGGCAGTCGGCGTTCACGGACACGGTGGCCGGTGAAAGCCGCCGCCTCGGATCAGGCGTCGTCGCGACGCTGCTCCCGCGGGGCACGTCTGGACTCGAGATCGGGGCGTCGCGGTTCATCCATCGGCCGTGGGAAGGCGTGCCGTCGTTGCACACGCTGCTGCGCCCATTCGGCAGCGGCATCAGCGACAACCTTCCGGGGAGCACGACGAACCTGGCTCTCGAGAACCAGACGGCGTCGGTGTTCGCGCGCTGGGCGCTGCCGAACGCGAAAGCCGAGTTTTACGGCGAGATGTATCGTGAGGATTTTGCCGGAGGCTTTCACGTTGCCGCCTCGTCGCTGGTCGAGAAGCCCGACGACTACTCGGCGTTCACACTCGGCTTTCAGCACGTGTCGACGACCAGCGGCACGCACATCCGGGTGATTCGCGGCGAGCTGGTGAACGGCGAGACGTCGCATCAGGAGCGGGGTCAGCGCGGCTTCACCGTGCCGTTGCCGATCTACATTCACAGCGCGGAAACGCAGGGACACACGCTGGACGGATTGATTCTCGGATCGCCCGAAGCGTACGGCGGGGCCGGTTGGCGTTTGGGACTCGATGACTTCACGCCGGGCGGAAGCCGATCGATCACGCTCGAGCGGAGCCTGCGGTTCGACTGGCTGCCGACGCTGCCGGCGAACGGGCCGATGGTGCATCCCGACGTGATCTACGATGCGCGGCTGGCGCTGAAGCGCTTCGACGGCAGCCGTGAATACGGATTCTCGTTGATTCCGGCAGTGGATCTGAACCGGAACCTCGTGTCGGGCCACGACGTGTTCAACCTGCTGGCGGAGATCAGCGTGCGGGGATGGTAGCGCAGCGCCCAGGCCTCCCAGCGGATTCAACGATGGATGATCGTGATGATGATTCCGGCGGTTGAAATGAGCGCCGAGGCGACGAAGGCTCCGTTTCGCTCGATCCAAGCGCGCCGATCGACGAAGACCTGATCGTTGGAATGCACGCCGCCTTGAAGCAGCAGGCCTTCTACGGAAGCGGATTTGATGATCGTCTTGCCGCCGCGGACCACGCGGACGCGGTGCAGATCGCCGTCGGGTGTCGCGCCGCCGGCGAGGGCGATCAATCCGGCGAGGCTCAGCGTGGGGTCGGCGAGATACTGCCCCGGACGTGTGACCTCGCCGAGCACCTGGACGCGGCGCAACGGCGTGAGAATGATCGAGGGGTTTTTCAGTTGAGCCTGGTATTCGGCAATGAGCGAATCGCGAAGCGCATCCCACGGTCGGCCAGTTACACCGACCTCGCCGAGCATGGGCAGAGTGAGGCGGCCGTGCTCGTCGACGATCCAATCGCCGTTCAGATCTCCCTCGCGCCAGATTGCGGTTCGAACGACGTCGCCTGGCTCGAGGGTAAAGGCAACGTCCATACTGGGCGGCCTGGCCGTGATCACCGCCGACGATTGCTGGGCGCCGAGGGTGAACGGAAAGGCGAAGGCGATGAGGACCGGCAACATGTGCCGGTACCGCGAGATCGGGGACACAGGGTGAAGGCGATTGAAGAGAGAGATAAGCGGGCGCGCAGTTTGCCGAACTCCACCGCACGAAAACCCTCTCCTGCCAAACTCGTACCGAAAGTCGTACCGATGGATTTTTCGCCGCACCGTCCGTGACTTCCACCACGCCATCCCCCGCTCTTCCGTCGGCGCAGGCGACCGCGTTCCCAAGCCGATCGCTGGCCCGCAACGCGAGCGTGCTCGTCGCCGGTCAGGCAATTGGGATGGTCATTCCACTGCTGACCATCCCGTACCTGGCGCGGGTGCTCGGACCGGCGGCCTGGGGTCCGGTGCTGGCGGCGCAGGCGTTCGGAAACTGGCTGGGGATGATCTTCGACTTCGGGTTCGAGTTGTCGGGGACGCGCGCGGTGGCCCGGGCGCGGCAGTCGCCGGACGAGATGCCGGAGGTCGTACATGGAGTGCAGAGCGCCAAGAGCTTGCTCGTGCTGGCGACCGGCCCGCTGCTGCTGATCGCGTTCGTGGCGATTCCAGTGCTGCGCGAAAATCGGGCGTTGTTCGCGTGGGCTCTCGGCTTCGCGGTGCTGCGCGGGTTCAGTCCTCTCTGGTTCTTCCAGGGAATCGAACGGGTGGACACCGCGGTCGGCGTCGACACGACGTTCCGGGCGATCGCGGCGCTCGGCGTGTTCGTGTTTGTTCGGGGAGCGGGGGATGGCTGGCGCGTGTTGGCGCTGCAAACCGTGTGTGCCGCAGGTGCGGTCGTCGTGCTCACGATCTGGCTGGCGCGGCAGGTGCGGTTGAGACGTCCAGCGCTGGCAGCCGGAGCGCGCACGCTTCGTGGCGGGGCGAGCATCTTCGCCTGCCGCGCGTGGTCGGGCGTCTACATCCAAGGCAACGCTCTGATTCTCGCCGCGCTGGCGAGTCCGATGACCGTGGCGTTTTTCGGCGGCGCGGAGCGGATCGTACGCGCTGCGATCAACATGCTCGCTCCGCTGACGCAGGCATTTTTGCCGCGGATCAGCTACCTGCACGTGGCCGATCCGGAGGGCGCGCGCCGGATGATTCGCCGCGCGCTGGGCGGCATCGGCGGCTTGGGTGTAGCGATGGGCGCGGCGGCATTCGTGGGCGCTCCGTTGCTCGTGCACCTGCTGCTCGGCCCGGGCTACGCGGCAGCCATACCCGTGCTGCGGTTGCTCGGCGCGCTTCCCGCGCTGGTGGCGATCAACACGGTGCTCGGGCTCTACTGGGCGTTGCCGTTCGGGTATGAGCGCGATTTTCTGGTGTCGATCGTGGCGGCCGGGCTGACGAACGTTGCACTGGCGCTGGTGCTCGTTCCTCGGTGGGGCGCGGCAGGGATGGCGGCGTCGGCGATTGCCGCGGAGCTGGTCGTCTTCGCGTTCCTGGGATTCCTGTACGTGCGGCGCAGATGACGATCGACATCATCTCGTCCGTCCTCGACGCCGAGCCGTTCCTGCCCGACTTTTTGCGAAGTCTGGAACGCCAGACGCACACCGATTGGCGTTTGTGGGTGCGCGACGACGGCTCGCGCGATCGGTCGGTCGAGATCGTTCGCGCCGCGGCGGCGAAAGATTCGCGCATTCGGTTGCTGCACGTCGGAGGGCCGCGACTTGGCGTGGCCGGCGGATTCGGGTGGCTGCTCGAGCGTGTGCCCGAGGACGCGGCGTACGTGATGTGCGGCGACGCCGATGACGTCTGGCTGCCGCACAAGATTACCAGAACGCTCGAAGCGATGGAGGCCGCCGAACGGTCCGACGGCGGATCGACGCCGGTGCTGGTACATACCGATCTGACCGTCGTCGACGCGACGCTCGAGGTGCGACATTCGTCGTTCTGGTCATTCTCGGGATTCGATCCGGAGCCCGCGACGCTGCGCCGACTCGTCGTGCGGAACGTCGTGACGGCGCCGACGGTGATGATGAACCGGCCGCTGCGGCTGCTCGTCGGCCGCACGCCCGACCGGGCGTTGTTCCAGGACTGGTGGTACGCGCTCGTCGCCGCGGCGTTCGGCCGCGTCGTGGCGGTTCGTGAGTCGACGGTTCTGTACCGGCAGCATGGCGCGAACGCCGTCGGAGCGCGCGACGCGCGCTTGACGTTGCGCGGCCTTCCGGCGGCCGCGGCGCGGCGTCTCGCCAACGGCGGACCGTTCAGGCAAGCGCTGGCGCGAACCGCGGCGCAAGCCGCGGCGTTCGGCGAACGGTACGGCGACCGGCTGTCAGCGGCGGATAGACAGTTTCTGAATGAGTACTCGCAACTGCCGCAGCGGAGCGCGGTGGCTCGAAAGTTGGCGCTGATGCGGCTTCGCGCGCTGCCGGAGCACACGATGGCGCAGCGCCTGGGGATTCTGTGGCGTGGCTGACCGGCGTGGTCTCTCGATGAGCGGACTTCTGCTGTCGCTCTGGATCGCCACGATCGCCGCCGACCGCATCGACATGCTGGGCGGCCACGGTGCGTTCATTCTGACGCCGTTTCTGGCGCTGACGCCGCTCGTAATGGCGAGCGAGCTGGCGCGGCATCAGATGCGGGCGCGCGCCGTTCGACTGTCGCGGGGGGCGATCTTGTACGCGTTGCTCGGCGCCGCGCTCGTGACCGTGGTCGTGACGTCGGTGCTCGTGGCAGACGACTTTGCCACCTCGGCGTCGCGCGCCTCGCTGCTCGTGGCGGATATCACGGCGACGTTCGCCGTCGCGATTCTATCGGCCGACCGTGAAGATCTGCCGACGGTTCTGGCGCGCGGTGCGCTGCTCGCCTTCGTGCTGTTCTTCTGGTTCGACGTGACGGAGGCGCTGTGGTTCATCGGGCGCGGACCGGAGTCGATGCGAATCGGTTCGGTGATCTTTCATTTCGACGCGCTTCAGAACGCGGGACCGTTGCCGCGGCTGGCGGGTCCGGTGGGCGACGGAAACCGTGCCGGTTTCGTGCTGGTGTTCTACGCCGCGCTGATCGCGGCCGGCGAGCGCCGCGCCTGGCTGCGCCGCGCAAGCCTCGGGCTCATCGTGCTGTTCTTTTTGGCGACGGCGTCGCGTTCGGCGTCGATGGCCGGCGTCGCCGCATTCACGATGGCGGCGCTGACGGGGGGGGTGAAGCTCTCACCCGTGGCGTTGCTCGTGACGACGATGGTCGTGGGCGCGGCGGCGGTAGTCGTGCTGGCTAAGCCGAACCTCGTCAAGACGGTGCTGACGACCGTGGAGCGGCCGTTGGCGGAACGCGTGTCGACGGGCGAAGGCTCGGCGTCGAGCCACGTCGAGCTGATCGAGCGCGGCGTATCGACGGCGACCGAATCGATTCCACACGCGTTCATCGGCATCGGCTTCGGCGACGCGTTTCGCGTGCTACAAGACATGTTCCCCGGGAATCGATACGGAAACTTTCATTCGCTGTACGTAACGATGTTCGCCGAGTCCGGCATCGTCGCCCTCGCGATCACCCTCGTCCTCCTCTGCGGCCCCCTCTTCGTCGGCGGCGCGTGGCGTCCGCTGATCGCCGGAGCGATCGCCTTCAACATCTTCTATCAAGCCACTGCCGAGCCGGTCTTCTGGTTCTTGCTCGCCATGGCATGGCGAACGATGCCGCTATTCCAGCTGCACGCCTCTATTGATGAGCAATCCGGAGCGTCACATCGCGCGACGCTCCGCGCGCCAACGTGAGCCCGTCGATGAACCCCGGGCCGGTCGACGGTGACACGATGAACCCCGTGGGCGGTTCGACGCGAGCTCCGAATTGAATGACGCACGGCGCCGCGAACGCGGCGCGTCCGTCACTTCCGGTCGCCTCGCGCGATACCTCACCGAACGCCGTGTAGAGCACGGCCGCAGCGCCGGCGACCGGCGCTCCCGAGCTGTCGGTCACCAGCACGTTGAGAGTGCCATTGCAGCGCGGCAGAGCGAACGCCACCGAGTCGCGCGCTCCCTGATCGACGAGGATGCCATCCTTGCTTGCGCCGGACGAATCCCCGGGCGAGTTGAAGTCCCGATACAGAACCGGACGCGCGATCTGAACACCGTAGACGCCGAACGGCACGCCATCGAACACGGCGTTGCCCAACGCGTCCGTCACCGTACGGGAAACAATGGACGACGGCGAATATAGCGTTGCGGCCACGCCGGAAAGCGGTTGGTTTTCCGCGCCGGCGACGTGCGCGACCACAGTTCCCGGTCCTTGCTTCAAGAAGGTGAAATGCACCGGCGCCAACGTGTCGTTCGCTACGATCAGATTGTCGACGAATGTGGTTGGGGCCGTGCGAATCAACGCTTCGATGGGCGCGTAGCCGCTGGGCGGTGTCGCCTGCACCCCGTACGTGCCTTGCGGAACCCTCGTAAACACAAACTCGCCGTTTGCCCCGGTCGTAGCGTACGCCATCTGCCGCTGCCCAGTGTACAACACGAGCTGCGCGCCCGGCACCGGCTCTCCCGCCGGCTGTTGGACGACGACTCGCACCGTGTTATAGAGCGACGGCTTGGTCAACCATTCGTCGCACGACGCAACCAGAACCAATGCCGCCGCGCAGGCGGAAAGGATTCCCACCGACCGGCCGTTCACGATGCGAACGTCTCGGTCGAACGGAGGCTCGGCGTCGGGCGCGCGGCGGCGAGCATCCGACTCGCCGTCGCGACCACGAGCTCGACGCTCACGCTCGACATGCACGCATTGTCCGAACAGGCCGCGAAGTTTCGCCCATCGTAGCAGGGCCGGCAGGCAAGCTCGGCGCCCCCCCAAATGGCCGTGGTCCGCGTGTCGGCCACCAGCCGTTCGGCGGGATCAGTCGGCCCAAATACGGCGAGCAATGGAGTTTCGACGAGACGGGCCAGATGCATCGGCCCTGTATCATGCGAGATCACGAGCGCGCAGCTCCGTAAGTAGTCGAGCGTGTCCGACAAACTCATCGCGCCGATGAGGTCGGTGGCCGGGCTATTCGAGAACGCCGGGCGCACCCAGTCGTCACCCTTGTCGCCGAGGAGCACAACGTCGGCGCGGTCGGCGAGCGACGCGGCGACGGCGGCGTAGTGCGTCACCGGCCAACGCCGCAGCTGATCTTCACGCAGCACATTGCGCGCCCCTCCGGGGATCAGCGCCACGATCGGCCGTTCACGAGGAACGCGGGCGTGCTGATCGCGAATTCGCGCCAGCGGGTAGTGTTGTGCGCCGGTGGCCGATTCGATCGGCCGCCCGCTCGAGACGAGACCATCGATGAGCCGCGCGCACTCGTCGCCGAAGTATCGGCCAGCGAGCGGGTTGACACCTCGTTCGAGCGACAGTACGCGCGCGCCGAGGAGCGGTGCCGTGAGCACCCGGTAGCGCCGGTCGAGGTGGAGCATGAGCACGTGCGTGATCCGTTCGCGGATGAGTCGACGCCAAAGCGGTGGGAGCACCGCGGAAGCACCGGAGATTCCGCCGGTAAGCAAGCGCCGTTCGTCAACGACGATGACGTCGTCGACGTCGGCCATCCGGCCGACGAGTGGCGAAGCACCCGAGCCGGTCAACCAGGTGATCCGTGCTCCAGGATACTCGTCGCGCAATCGACGCGCAGCGGCCGAGCCCATGACGACATCGCCGATCCCGCCGATACGTACGATGAGGAAATGCTTACGGCGCATCGATACCAGCCATCATGAGGAAGCTTGATTTTCGGCGCCCCCGTCCAGGACCGAGCCGATCATGGAACGCATTCGACTCCGGAAGACCGAGGCATCGAAGCGCAGCGCATTTTGCCGGCACGCATCAGGCGCAATCTCTGATCGATCGAGGCGTTCGATCGCGCTGATGACCGCGTCGACGGTCTGTCGCTCGAACAATATCCCGGTGACACCGTCCACTACCGTTTCCACGGCACCGCCCCGCGCGAACGCGACGACGGGCCGCCCGGCGGACTGCGCCTCGACCGCGGAAATGCCGAAGTCTTCGCAGCCTGGAAAGAGGAACGCCGCACATCGAGCATATAGCGCGCCGACAGTGGAGTCCGGCAATTCACCGAGAAAACGAACCGTTGAACCGGCCATGCGCTTCAACCGTCGCTCCTCGGGCCCCGCTCCAACGACCAGCAAGCGGCGCCGTAAGGCGGTGCACGCGCGAACGGCTAGATCGATGCGTTTGTAGGGGACGAGTCGCGCGACCACCAAATAGAAGTCCTCGGGCTGCCGCCCGTTCGGACGCACCCGATCGGTGTCGACCGGCGGGTGAACGACCGTGGCGTGACGGCCATAGGTCCGCTCGATTCGTCCGGCGACGTGCGCCGAGTTCGCGACAAACTGGTGAACCAGGGTCGCCGCCTCCCGGTCTCGCTCACGAAGCCAAGAGACAACCGGCTTGAGCGTTGCAGACAACGGCATCCGTTCGACGTACTCCTCGTGCAGATCCCAGAGATACCGCGGGGGAGTGTGGCAGTAGCAGATGTTCTTCGTGGCACCGCTCGTCTCGACGCTCTTCGAAAAGGCGCTCGACGCGGAGATCACCACATCGTAGTGAGAAAAATCGAATCGGCGGAAAGCCCAGGGCATGAGCGGCAACAGCGCCCGTGAATAGCGGCGCGCTCCGGGCAGATGCTGCAGCGCCGAAGGCCGCACGTCCCACGAGCGCAGGTGGGCCGGCACTCGGCTCGGATCGAACACCGACGTGTAGACCGGCGCCGTTGGGAAGAGCCCAATGAGCTGCTCCACCACTCGCTCGCCGCCACCAAATGAAGTAAGCCAATCGGTGGTGATGGCGACCCGCGGACCGTCAGTACGCACCCTTCCCGCTCAATACCACCCCGACGGTCTTCGCCATGATCCGCAGATCGAGCCGCAGCGACCAGTCATCGATGTACGCGCGCTCGAGGCGTACGACGTCCTCGAAGTTGGTGATGAGATTGCGGCCGCCAACCTGCCACGGCCCCGTCAATCCAGGCACCACGCTCAACCGGATGAAATGTCGCGCCTCGTACTTCCCTACCTCGCCCGGCACTGGCGGCCGCGGGCCGACGAGCGACATGTCCCCCGCGAGCACGTTGAACAACTGCGGCAGCTCGTCGAGGCTGAACCGGCGCAGCACTCGGCCGACACGCGTCACGCGCGGATCATCCTTCAACTTGAAGAGAAGCCCGTCCGCGTACCGGTTGAGCGGCGACAGCTCCTCCCGCCGCAACTCCGCCTCGAGCGCCATGCTTCTGAACTTCCACATCATGAACTGGCGGCCGCCCAGTCCCACGCGGCGCTGACGAAAGAACACGGGACCGCGCGAGTCGAGCTTGATCGCGATCGCGACCAGCGCCATGAGCGGCGCGCAGACCACCAGACCGCATGCCGTCAACGCGAGATCGGCAGCGCGCTTGAGCGCCATGGCTGGCATGCCGAGCTTGGCCGGATGCACGTGGTAGCCGGCGAGCGAGCCAACCTGTACCGGCTCCGCCCAGCCGCGAACGCCGCGGCCCCACGTCGGGACGGCGATCATCGCCGTGCCATACTTGATCGATGCGTCGGCGACGCGGCGCACCAGGTCGGCGTGCTGCGAGCCGGCGATGATCAACTCTGCCGGATCCTCGCGGCTCAAGATGGCGTCGAGCTCGTCGATGCTGCCGAGGGCCGTGGTGTCGTGAATGCGCGACGGCGTGACGAAGCCGACGATCTGGTGATCGCTCTGCTGATCATCGCGCAAGCGGGTGAGCATTTCGGCGACGTCTGCCTTTCGCCCGACGATGATCGCCCGGCGGAGGCCAATGCCGTGCGCGTACGCCTCGCGCACGACGACGTCGGCCAACCGCCGTTCGATCGCCAGCGCGGCGAGGCTCGTCAGGGCGAAAGCCGGAAGGAACCAGAGCGGCAGTCCTATGTTCGGCGGCAGCAAGGTGACTGCGGCAAGCGCGGCGCCGCCGAGCGCGACACCGAGCCCCAGCTTTCGGATATCGCGTCGAGCTTCGCCCGCGCGGTATGCGCCGTTGGCCTCGAGGCCAAGCAGCACGAGCACGACAAGGAGCGGAGTGAAGCGCCGTGCCGGGTCCGACTCGGCAGCCGAGGCGACCGCGGTTGCGGCGACGGCGACCGCGATGGCATCGAGCAGGTGCAGCGACGCGACGCGAACGATCAGACGTGCGATGGAACGAAGCAGCCGGCGTTGCGCGAGCTCGCGGCGAACCCGAATGTCGTACAGCGGGATTGGCAGAACGCGCGACGCGGTATTTCGTGTCGGCGTCGACTCGATCCGCTCCGCGGCCGGAACGTCGAGGTCCGGGACGGGAATGCCGGAGCTATTCACGTTCAATTGGCTATCGCTTCCGTGTCGGTGCCCACCTGAGCGCGCGACTGCGTGGCCTCGAAGGCTCGTCGCCCGCCCGAATGAGCGGGCATCCACGCCTCTGCAATGACCACGCCGATGGATCGCGGAGCGGGCAACCGACGCTGACGCGTTGGCGCGTCAGCGTTTCAGTATCGCCGCCAACGCCACCGCCGAGCCGAGAATCGACGCCATCGCCGTGATCAGCCCCGTGTAGTCGTGGTGCTCGCCCGTATCGGCCAGCGGCACGTACACCGTGCTGCCAGCCTCGGGCTTGGGCGTCGAGTGAAAGAAATGTAAATGAGTATTTCTACTCTCGAGCTTGCCATTCGGCTGTGTCACGTAGGCGCGCGCGACGTCCGCTTTCGCATTTCCGCCGCCCGCCGCCCTGATGTAATAGTCGAGGTTGGCACCATGGACGTACGACACGGCCACCGGCGAGTTCACGGCGCCCGCCACCGACACGACGTTCGAGTAGACCGGGACATAGATCGAGTCGCCGTCGGCGAGCAGCAGATTGTCGACGAACTTGGGGTCGCGCATGACGCGCGGCAGGTCGAGGCCGATGCGGCCAACGCTATCGCGCGAGCGATAGAACTCGATGCCGTTCGGATAGGCTTCGCTGGTCAGCCCGCCGGCGCGATTGATCAGATCGAGCAGCTTCTCGCCCTTGGTGCGCAGCGTGTAGCGGCCGGGATATTTCACCTCGCCCTGAATGTTGACCGTCCGCTGCAACGCCCAATCCGGCTGCCTGAAGATGAGGACGTTGTCATAGGGTTTGAGCGGCACGTCGGGCGCCTTGGCCACGGCCGCGGCGATGCCGGGCGGGCCGCCGTACGATCCGTCGGGGCGCCGATCGAACAGGTAGCTCGAGTCGAGGGGGACGCGGGTCGTCGTGGCGGTCACACCGCCGGCGCGATTCTCCGGCATGTGCGCGATCTCCGCCTCGGTGAGGAGCGCGCCTTCGCGCAATCCGCCGGCGAGGAGCACGGCGTCGCGCAGGGTCATGCCGTCGCGATACGGGATGCGTCCGCCCTTGGCCACGGCACCGCTCACGGTCACATATCGCTTCGGCCGAAATTCCGGGAGCGAGAAAACGCGAATCTGATCGCCGTCTTCGAGGCGAACGTCGCCGTTCGTGGTGCCGGTGGTGTCGCGCAGCTGCGCCTGCACCATGGCGTAGGTCGAGTCGGAGCGCAGGCGCGAGATCTGAACCTGGCCGAGATAGCTGTCCGGGCGCAGGCCGCCGGCGCGGTGCAGCGCTTCGGTGAGCGTCATGCCGGGTACGAAGCCGATCTCGCCCGGGCTCCAGACATTGCCGTCGACCGTCACGCGCGACGCGAGATGTTTGGGCACTTCTCCCACGCGCACGATGTCGCCGTCTTCGACCATCGCTTCGGCGCCGGCGTTGCGCGCAAAGATGTCGCGCGGCACGTCGATCACACGCCGCGCAGTGCCGAGTCCGGTGCGCGCCGCCGCAGGCACGATACGCTCGATCGTCACGCGGCCGGGGTCGGCCGTAGCCGTGAATCCGCCGGCCATCGCGATCAGGTCGGCGATGGTCTCGCTCGGCTTGAGCTCGTATGTCGCCGAGCGGAGCACCGCGCCGACGACGCGGGCGCGCGGACCGTGCGGCGGCACGAAGATCACGTCGCCGTTCTCGAGGCGAACGTCCTTCGATGCGTCGCCGTGAATGAGATAGTCGTACACGTCGAGGACGCCGACGGTTTGCTGTCCGCGCCGAATCTGGATGTCGCGGAGCGAGCCGTTGTCGGTCGGCCCCTGCGCTTTGTAGAGCGCGTCCATGGCCGTGCCGGCACGCGACACGGCGTACGCGTTCGGCTGGACGACGTCGCCGGTGACGATGACCTGGTTGGTGCCGACGCGGCTCACGTTCACGGAGAAGTGCGTTCGCGCGTCGGGGCCGCGGCGCACGCCCGAGTACACGCGGCCGAGCCGCGAGTAGAGCATGTCGTCGAGCTGGGCCATGGTCAGGTTGGCGACTTGAATCTCGCCCACGTTGGGCACGACGACGAATCCCTGGCGCGTGACCTCGAGCGGGTACGACGCCTCGACGTCGCCGGTGAGAATGAGCACCAGCCGATCGCCCGGCCCGAACCGGTAGGTCTCGTCGACTGGGCCGGCGAGGGTGGGATCGAACTGCGACGTCTGGTTTTGAAAGAGATTCAATCCAAAGATCGTGAATCCCGAGTCAGACGCGGATCGGAGCGCCTCGCTGGACCGCAGGAGCCGGCGCATGGCGGCGCGGACCGAGTCGTTCTGCGCCGCCTTGGTCAGCGTGTCGAGAAAAGCCGAGTCGAGCGCAGCGCGCTCTCGGCGGCGGCCGCGCGCGACGCCGCGCAGCGAATCGAGACTGGTCGTGTCGGAGAGCCCGAGGGCGCGCATGGCGCCGAACACATCGTCGCCGGGCACGGCGGTCGAGTCGGCGCCCTTACCGCCCGGCAGGTACGCGTCGAGCAGCGACTCCGGATAGCCCTCGGCGCGGAGGCGCGCCCGGATCTGATCGTTCGAGAGCCCGCTCGCTTTGAGCTGGGCCTCGAGCTGCGCCACCAGGTCCGGCCTCGTCTGAAGCAGCGCTTGGGCTTGGGCCGGTGTGGGCCGCGCCTGCGCGCCGGCCCGCGGAGCGAGCATCGATATGATGAGCAGCGCGGCTGCCGCAAGGCTGAACGGACGCGCCATTGTCGTTCGTGCGATCATGACTCGAGCGGGGGGGGGACGGTGAAACGATTGCGGGCGGCGACGAACCAGCGCCGCAACCGTGTCCGCCGGTGCCGCGCTATTCCGTCGTCAACCCCAGGTCCGCTGTCGCGACTTCCGCGCCAACGGACTCATCACGATGTGCGAATGAGAATACCGTGCCTACGGCGCAGCCGACGAGCCCGCCAGCCACCGCGTCCACGGCGTAGTGAAAGCCGCCGTACACGGCGCCCGCTGCGAGGAGCAGCGTCACGACCGACAGCCCGACCCCAAACCGCCGGTTCCACCCCAAGGTCATCACGCTCTGCGCCGCAGCCACGGCGACATGCGATGATGGAAATGCCGTGCCCTTGGACGAGCCGGCCTCGAGCACGTGCAGCACGAACCGACGAATGGGGCCGTCGTAGACACCGGGCGGCGCGGACCATTCGTAGCGCGGACCGGCGACCGGGAAGACGATGAAGACCGCGAAGCAGAGGGCGAAGATCGTGACGAGCCCCGCCGTAACGCGGGCGAACTCGACGCGGTCACCCGCGAGATACAACACGAGCGGGGGCAGGACTATGATCGCGTAATAGGAGAGATACGCCGCATGGAGCAACTCGCTCAGCGCATGATTCGGCCATCGAGCCGCGGCCACGTGGGCGGGCGACGCGCCGAACCAATCCCCTTCCCAACGCTGCACGATCGCGTCGTGCAGCGAGCCGACGTGAATCGACGGCAGCTCGGCGTAGAGAATGGGAATGGCGATGATCGGCAGCCAGTCGGCGATCACGCCGCTGATGCGGCGGCTGGCGATCCAGAGAATGGCGCAGAGCGCGGCGATGTGTACGGCGAGCAGCGCAATCGGCGCACGCCCAGCGACCACGCCCGCGGCGGCGGCTACAGCCGAGGCCGTCAGGTATGCCGCGAGCACGGTTGTGGCCGTCATTTTGCGGGTGCGTCTTCCGTTCTCGTTCGCGTTCGTCTCCGGGAGATACATTCGGCCCGTGCCACTCGAAATCGCCGCGGTTGCATCGTCGCGCGATCTGCGCCGCTTCGTCGATCTGCCCTGGCAGATCTACAATCCCGTCGATCACCCGCAATGGGTGCCACCGCTGAGGATCGCGGTACACGACGCGCTGGATCGAAAGAACCCCTTCTATAGAACGGCGGATCGCGAGCTCTTTCTCGCCTACCGCGACGGACGGCTCGTGGGCCGCATCGCGGCGATCGAGAACCGAGCGCACAACGAGTTCCACGGAGATCGCGTCGGGTTCTTCGGCTTCTTCGAGTGTGAGCGGAATCAGGAAACCGCCGATGCGCTGTTCGCCGCGGCGGCGGGTTGGCTGCGGGCGCGGAAGCTCGAGGTCATTCGCGGGCCAATGAACCCATCGACCAACCACGAGTGCGGCCTGCTCGTGGACGGCTTCGAGCAGCACCCGATGATCATGACCACGTGGAACCCGGACTATTACCCGACGCTCATAGCCGGGTCCGGTTTCTCGAAGGCCAAGGATCTGTTGGCATACTACTTCCCGATGCAGGGCGACCAAGCGCTGCAGTTGCCGGACCGCTACCGGGCGCACGCGGAGCGGGCATTGGAAGGGCAGCGGCTCAATTTCCGCGGTTTCGACTTCGCGCACTTCAGTCACGAGGTGGAGCGCTGTTGGGAGATCTATAACTCGGCGTGGGAGAAGAATTGGGGTTTCTTCCCGATGTCGCACGACAGCTTCGTGCACGAAGCGAAGGTGCTCAAGTACATCGTGAATCGCGACTACGCACTGATGGCTGAGGTGAACGGCGAACCGGCAGGCTTCATGGTCGTGCTCCCCGATTATCATCACGCATTCAAGGCGATCGGCAACGGACGCCTGCTGCCGTTCGGGCTGTTCAAGATTCTCGCGGCCAAGCGGAAGATTCAGACGAGCCGGGTGATGATCCTCGGCGCAAAGCCGCAGTTTCGCCGGCGCGGCATCTTCGCGCTGTTCGTCCACGAGCTCGTCAAGCGCGGCCGGGCGGCCGGCGCGGTTGGGGGCGAGGCGTCGTGGATACTCGAGGACAACGACAAGCTCAACCGCCCGCTTCTCGCCCTCGGCGCCAGAGAGTATCGCCGGTGGCGCATCTACGACCGCGCCATCGCATGAGCATCTTCGACAAGTGTGACGGTTACACGCTGGCCCACGAGACGCAGGCGGCCGGCCTCTACCCCTACTTCCATCCGATCGAGGAGGCGACGGCCACCGAGGCGCGCATCCGCGGCGAGTGGAAGGTCATGGTGGGGTCGAACAACTATCTCGGGCTGACGCACCATCCACGCGTGCTCGAGGCGGCGGCGAGCGCGCTCACGAACTACGGCAGTGGCTCGACGGGCAGCCGCTTCTTGAACGGCACGCTCGACCTGCACTACGAGCTCGAGGAGCGGCTCGCGCGCTTCTTCCACAAGGAAGCGGCGCTCGTCTTCACGACCGGATATCAGGCCAGCCTCGGTGCCACGGCGTCGATTGTCGCGCGCGGCGATCATCTCTTTCTCGACCGACTCGATCATGCGTCGCTCGTCGACGGCGCGCGGCTGTCGCACGGCGAGGTGCATCGCTATCCGCACGGCGACTTCGCGGCGCTCGGCAAGCAGCTGGCGCGGATCGAGAACGGCGCTGGAAAGCTGGTGGTGAGCGACGGCGTGTTTTCCATGGAAGGAAGCATCGTCGACCTGCCGGCGCTCGTGCGCGTGGCCAAGGCGCACGGCGCGCAGGTGATGATCGACGAAGCGCACGCCGTCGGCGTGCTCGGCCCCGACGGCGCGGGAACGGTCAGCCACTTCGGCCTGGCCGACGAAGTCGATCTGATTCTCGCGACCTTCTCCAAGTCGCTGGCGTCGGTCGGCGGCGTGATCGCCGGACCGGAGTGCGTCATCCACTGGCTCAGACACCACAGCCGCGCGCTCATCTTCACGGCGAGCATGCCGCCGTCATCGGTCGCCGGCGCGCTCGCCGCGCTGGACGTGCTCGAACAGGAGCCGGAGCGGCGGGAACGGCTGTGGGCCAACACCAATCTCGTGGCGCAGAGCCTACGGTCGATGGGGTTCGACACCGGCGAGAGCGACACGCCGGTGATTCCGGTGCTCATTGGAGATTTCGAAAAGGTGCTCGTCGCCTGGCGAACGCTGTTCGACCACGGCGTGTTCACGCACCCGATCGTGCCGCCGGCGGTGCCGCTCAACGCCTGCCGCATCCGCGTGTCGATGTCCGCCGAACACACCGACGAACAGATCGAGCGTGTGCTGAGCGCCTTCGAGCATCTGGCGAGGACGACGGTTCTCGTGTGAAGATCGCGCTCGTCTCCGACTGGTACCATCCGCGGGTCGGAGGCATCGAGCTGCACATTCACGATCTCGCGCGGCGGTTCGTGGCCGCCGGACAAGACGTGGTCGTCGTGACGCCGACGCCGGGCGCTTCGAACGTCGACGGCGTTCGCGTACGCCGCGTCGACGCACCGCGCATGCCGCGGTTCGGCTTTCTCTGCACGCCGGCCGGCGTGCGCGCAGTCGGCGATGCGCTGCGTGACGAAGCGCCGGACGCCGCGCACTGCCACGTGAGCATCGTGTCGCCGGCGGCGTTCGGCGGCGCGTCGCATGCGCAGCGTCACGATCTGCCTACCGTCGTCACCTTTCACTCGATCGTGCCGCAGACGCGAGCCCTCGCCCGCGCGGCGCGCATGTTCCTCGGCGCGGCGGCCTGGCGCGCGCGCTACACCGCGGTGAGCGAGCGCGTCGCCCGCGACGTTCGGCCGTTCGCGGGTGAAGCGACGGTGACGGTTCTCCCGAACGGCGTGGACGACGCGTTCTGGCGCGTGGAACCAGCGCCGCATGCGTCCGAGCAGCTCGAGCTGATCACGGTGATGCGGCTCAACGCCAAGAAGCGCCCGCTCGCGCTGGTGCGGATCGTGGCGTTGGCGCTCGAGCGGCTGCCGCGCGACGCACGTATTCGGCTGCGCATCGTGGGCGACGGTCCGCTCGCGCCGGCCCTCGCCCGCGCGGTAAGTCGAACCGGCCTCGAACGGGTGATCGAGCTTTGCGGCACGCGCACGCGCGCCGAAATTCGTACGATGTTCGCCGAGAGCGATGTGTTCGTGCTTCCAACGGTGCGCGAATCGTTCGGCCTGGCCGCGCTCGAGGCGCGGTGCGCCGGCCTGCCGGTGGTGGCGATGGCTGCGTCGGGTGTTGCCGAAATCATTCATCACGCGCGCGAAGGCGCGCTGGCCCGGTCCGACACAGAGCTGGCCACGCACATCGCCGCGTTCGCCGCCGACCCCGAGCGGCGGCGCGCGATCGCCGAGCACAATCGCGCCACGCCGACGCGGTTCGACTGGCCGCAGGTGGTCGACGCCCACCTCGAGGTCTACCGCGAAGCGATTGCGCTGCGCGACAAGGCGTGCCGCGAGAGGAACCCGTAGCCGATGCCGACCGACGGCAAGAGGAAGCAAACGTGCTGCGCCACGGCGACGCCGAGCGCGAGCTCGGGCGAGACGCCGAGATAGCGGTAGGCGAGGAACGCGCTCGCCTCGTAGGTACCGAGGTTGCCGGGCGTGACGGGGAGCATCGTCGCGAGCACGAGGGCGGCGAGGACGAGGAGCGAGCGGCCGAGCGAGACGTCGACGCCGAACGCGTGTTGCACGGCAGCGATGGCAATGAGCTCGGCGGTCTTCATGCCGGCCATGCAGACGAGGGCGCGCAACATGCGCCGCCAACTCCTGAGCAGCGCGAGCTCGTGCGCCCAGCGCGAGGCAACGACGAGGGTGATGAACCAGGCGGCGACGGCGAGCGACGCGGTCGTGACACCGGCGCGCATCCAGGCGGGAAGCGGCACGAGCGCGGCGACGAGCAGAAAGATGCCGACCTTCGCCACGCCCTCGCCGAGCTGATCGAGGGCGAGCACGGAGAGCGCCGACCGCTTAGCGACGCCGCCGCGCGAGACGAGCAGCACGATGCTCGATGCGTGACCGCCGCCGAACGGCACGGTGTTCATCAGCGCCGACGAGATCGAGACGATCTCGAACATCCGCCGCTGCGTCACCGGCGGCGCGGTGCCGGACGGCGGGAGCAGCGCGCGCCAGAATGCCGTCCAGGCAACGAGAATGAGTCCGTTGGCAACGATCGCCGCGGCGAGCCAGGCTGGGCGCGCCGACGCCGCGACGTCGGCCGCGCGGCGCCAGTCTATAGTACGCGCGCACGCAACGAGCAGCGCCGTCGCGACGACCCATGCGGCGACGACGGCCGCGCGTCGTTTGGCTGTCACGTCACCCAGCCGCCGCGAGCTCGCGCATGCGGACGAACCGCGCGCCGCGCGCCGCGTAGCGGTCGAGCACCGAAGCCACGCAGGCAAGCGCGATCTCGCCCGTCTTGAAGCGACAGTCGAGGCGCAGCTTCTCGCGCCGTAGGTCGACGAACTCCCACGGGTGTACGAACAACACGACCGGATCGGAGAGCGCGGCGAGATATGCTGCGCGCACCACCCGCGGCAGTCGCAACACCGATGACGTTACCGAGGCCGGCACTCTGCGAAGCGGCGCGGGCGCGCGTCGGCGCCGCTCGCGGTGGTATGCCAGTTTGTAGATGGCCTGCGACGAATCGAGCGCGAAGCCCGCCTGCTCGAGCATCGGCAGATAGCTCGAGGGAAAGCGCAGATACGGCGCGCGGAAGGAGGTCACCGGCGCGAACTCGCGGAGAATGGCCGCCGAGCGAACGATCTCGTCGCGCGCCGCATCTTCGCCGAGATCGGGAAAGGCGGTGTGCGTCATACCGTGACAGGCGAGCTCGTGGCCCTCGTTCACGATACGCGCGACGACCTCCGGATAGCGCGAAGCGACGTCGCCGGTGGTGAAGAACGTTCCGGCGATGCCGCGCGCGGCGAGCAAGTCGAGAAGCCGCGGCATTCCCTGCTCGATGCCGCGAAAGCCGCGTAGAAAGGGCGGACAATCCGGCTCGACGTCGACGGTGAAGGCGACGGTTTGGCCCGTGCTCACGGATGGTACTCGTAGCGCAGCTGCCCCAACGCATTCACGCGGCTCGAGGCCGGCGAGAAGTCGAAGTGGTCGACGTGTTCGACGCCGAGCGTCGCGCTGATCGCGTTGCGCGCGCCGGGCCCGCCCACGGTCCAGGTGCCGAGGATCCGCGCGCGGTGCTCGCCCGGCCGCCGCTCGACGGGCACGAACCGGAAGGCGCGGCCCGCGCTGTCGGCGGTCGATCCGTACCGATTGCCGCTCAGCACTTCATATGCTCCGCTGAGCGCGAGGCGCCCCCATCGGTTCGTCGCTCCATCCACGGTGAGATAGCTGCCGAGCCCGCGCGGGCCGAGCGGGTCGCCGAGAATCACGCCGTCGTCCTCGAGGCCGCTCGCGAACTGCGTGTGTGTGTAATATCGAATGCCGGTTTGATGATACTCGGCGCGCACGCCGAGCCGGCCGCAGTCGGCGATGCAGGCGAATGAGAGCCCGGCAATGTAGCCGCCGTCGTCGAGCAGGCTGCTCGCGAACCGCGCGGCATCGAAGTCGTCGAGCGCGCCCTCGGCGTACAGCTCCATGCCGGCCAGCTCGGGCACGCGCAACCGCGCGTCCAGCCCGGCGAGCTTGTTCGAGAACAGGAAATCGCTGTGCGGGCGAAAGATCGCGTCGACCAGCGGCACGGCATCGACCACGCGATCGGCGAAGCTGGCCGGCGGCGCGCCGCGGCCACCGGTCTCGTCCAACAGCTCGACGCCGAGCTCGAGTCGCGGATGCGGCAGCATCGAAAGGTGATAGCCAATGAGCTTGCTGTGCGGAAAGACCTGGTGCGCGGATCCCAGGTCGGCGACGAATGCGGTCGCCTGGAGCGGCCCGAGCAACCGAAACATCCATGGGAGAGCCGCCGGGCGTTCGGTCGACAGTCGAACCATGTCGAGCGCCGGCGCATTGGCCGAGAGCAACAACCCGCCGGTCGGTGTCTGCCCGAACAGCGCGTAATTTCGGCCGACATCAACGGCGAGGTTTCCGAACAGCGCCGTGACGCCGCCCGATTGCAGGCGTAGCTGAGTGCCGTTGGCCGCATCGGTGGCCGAACCCCTGGCGCGCGCGATCGTGAGCCGCGGATTGAGCGCGAAGGCCAAATGCGATCCGGCGCGCGCGCTGTGCTCGGTCTCGAGCGTCGCCGTCGCGCCGTCGCTCAACGGGCGGCCGCCGCGATAGTTCGCGAGCGGGTTGATGTTTGCGTCGAGCGAGCCGTTTGCATCGCTCGGCGCCGGGCGATACGGGCTCGACATCTCGGCGGCCTCGATCGCGGCGCCGTCGATCGGACGCGTAGCGTGCGGAGCGTAGCGCGCCAGATCGCCTGCTATCACGCGCTCTTCCCAAGCCGCGCCACGCTCGAGACGTCCGAGGTTGCGCCGCGCTTCCTCGAGCAGCCTCGCGATCTCGCGTTCCGTGTACGGGCGTGCACCCACGATGACGGTGTCGATCAGCCCCGCGGCCGCGAGCTGGTCGATGTCGCGATAGACGCGAGCGTCGGGTGCGACGCGCGGGGTTGCCTGGGCGGCAAGGATGTTCGCGCCGAGCAGCGCGAGGCCGACGGAGTGCGCGGCGACGCGCGCGATCCGCCTACAACCACCCGTGCTCGAGATACCAGCGATGCGTGTCGACGAAGCCATCACGGAGCTCGACCTCTGGCTGGAAGCCGAGCAATTGCTTGGCTTGCGCGTTGGAGCAGATCCAGTATGGAGCTTCGCTGAGCGCGACCTTGCCGCTCGTCAGAAGCCCCGCCCGGCCGGTCAGGCGCGCCGCGGCGTCGCCAACCAGCGCGGCGGCGCGCACGAGCGTGCCCGGCACCTCGAAGTCGATAGCAAGCTCCGCGCTAGCACGACCGGAGGCCTGGGCCGCGATGCGAAAGAGCTCCGCCCATTGGGCGGGCTCATCGTTGGCGACGAACGCCGTGGCGCCACGTGCGGAATCGCGCGTCGCGGCGGCGCACACGGCGCGACCGAGATCGTCGACGTGGACGATCGAGATCCAGTGCGCGCGATTTCCCGGGTGGATGGCGACGCCGTGGCGCGCCAGCCGGAAGAGCGCGAGAAAGTCGCGATCGCCCGGACCGTACACCGACGCCGGACGAAGGACCGTCCAACCTCCGGCGCAGGTCGACGCAACTACCTGCTCGGCGTCGCGCTTGCTCCGACCGTAGTCCTCGATCGGCTGCGGGGGTTGGCGTTCGGTCACCGGCGCGTCGCGGCGCGGCGCGGGTCCGGCGGCGGCCTGCGATGAGAGAAATATGAAACGGTCGACGCCGGCCTCGTTCGCGTCGTTCACGACGCGCCGCGTGAGGTCGACGTTCGACGACCGCAGCTCGGCGACGGTCGGCGCTCGCGTCGCGCCGGCGGCGTGGACGACGACCGACGCGCCGCGAAATGCGTCGCGCACGGCGCCGCGCTCGAAATCGCGGCGCACGACCCGCCGCACCTCCCAACCCTCGCGCTCCATCTGGTCGCACAATCGACGGCCGATGAAGCCATTCGCGCCGGTGACCGCCGCGACGCTCACCGCGGCACGCTCAACGCGCGCTCCTGTACATCAAGTCCACGAGCTCGTCGTACATCGCGTCTGCTTGCTCGCTTCCCGACGCGATGGCGTTGGCGGCGCAGTGGCGCAGATGATTGCGCATGATCTCGCGGCCGACGCCGCGCAGCGCTTCGTGGACGGCGGCGATCTGCGTCATCACGTCGGCGCAATACCGATCGTCGTCGACCATGGCGTGCAGGCCGCGCACCTGTCCTTCGATGCGGCGCAGGCGTTTGAGGTTTCGCTCCTTCACCGCGGGGTCGACGCTGGCCGCGGCCATCCGTCCACCGCGTCCGGTGCCGTGCGCCGGTTTGAGCCTGTCGTCCTGTACGCCACACGCACACCCGGCGCTTCGCTTTGTGCCACCCGCCATCAAACCACTGCCTCCCGCGGCGACCAGCGCCGCAGCCGCAAACTGTTCGTCACCACGCTCACTGAGCTGAGCGCCATCGCCACGCTCGCCACCACAGGGTCGAGCAGAATGCCAAACGCCGGATAGAGCACGCCGGCCGCGACCGGGATGCCGACGACGTTGTAGATGAACGCCCAGAAGAGATTCCCGCGCATCGTCCGCATGGCGCGCCGCGACAGCTCGATCGCGTCGGCGACGCCGCCGAGGTCCTGGCGCATGAGCGTCACGTCGCTCGCTTCGACCGCGATGTCGGTTCCACCCGCGATCGCGATGCCCACATCGGCGCGGGCCAGCGCCGGTGCGTCGTTCACGCCGTCGCCGACCATGGCGACGACATGTCCAGCGCGCTGGCGCCGCTCGATCTCCTCTGTCTTCTGCTCGGGCAGGAGACCAGCCGCCACGTCGTCGATGCCTGCCGCCTGCGCGATCGCCGCCGCCGCACGCGGATTGTCGCCGGTGAGCATGGCGACGCCGATGCCGCGCGCACGGAGACGCGCCACCGCCGCGCGCGAGGTGTCGCGAATCGCATCCGCGACGCCGATCACGCCGAGCGGGCGGCCGTGGCGCACGACGACGATCGGCGAGGCGCCGGTCATGGCGATGCGCTCGATGTGGGCGCGCACTGCCTCGAGCGAGATGCCCTGCTGTTGGACGAACATGGGTCGTCCAACGAGCACGATCTCTCCGGCAACGCGCGCCCGCACGCCGCGACCAGGCTCCGAGAGGAATTCGTTCGCGGCGGGAATCGCCACGCCCAATGCCGCGGCGCGCCGCACGATGGCGTCCGCCACCGGATGTTCCGACAACCGCTCGGCCCCGGCCGCGCTGCCGATCACTTTTTCCGCCGTCTCGTCGCCGACGACCGCGACCTCCGTGACTTCCGGCGCACCCCGAGTGACTGTGCCCGTCTTGTCGAACATCACCAGGTCCACACGGCCGGTGCGCTCGAGTGCCTCGCCTCCCTTGATCAGGAGGCCGAGCTGGGCACCCTTGCCCGTGGCGACCATCACGGCGGTGGGAATGGCGAGGCCCATGGCGCAGGGGCAGGCGATGATGAGCACCGACACACTCGCGGCGATCGCCTGGACGACATGACGCTGGCCGCCGACGGTGAGCCAGACGACGAACGTCAACACGGCGATCGCGATGACGGTCGGCACGAAGACGGCGCTCACGCGATCGGCGAGATTCTGGATCGGCGCGCGCGTGGCCTGGGCATCGTGCATCAACTTGATGATTCTCGAAAGTGCGCTCGCTTCGCCGAGCGAGGTGGCGCGCGCCTGGAAGGCGCCGCTGCGATTCACCGTGCCGCCGAAGACGCGGTCGCCGCGCTGTTTGGGCACCGGCATCGACTCGCCGGTGAGCATCGATTCGTCGACGGCGCTCGCCCCGTCGACGAGCTCGGCGTCGACCGGCACGCGCTCGCCCGGACGCACGATCACGATGTCGCCGCGACGCACGTCGCCGATCGGCACCTCGCGCTCCGTTCCGCCGGCGAGCAGGCGCGCCGTGGCCGGCTGGAGCGCAGCCAGACCGTGCAGCGCGCGCGACGTCTGCCGCTTGGCCCGCGCCTCGAGCGCGCGCCCGGCGAGGACGAAGGCGATGATCAGCGTGATCGCTTCGTAGTAGACGTGCGGCGTGACGCCGTTGCGCACGAATGCGCCGGGATCGACGGTCGCGACGAGCGAGAAGACGAACGCCGCGCCGGTGCCGACGCTGATCAACGTGTTCATGTCGGCGCTGCCGTGCCGCGCCGCGCGGGCCGCGCGCAGATAGAAATCGCGGCCGGCCCACGCCATCACCACCACGGCGGCGACGAGCATGATCCACCAGCTCCCCGGCGCGGAGGAGGTCGGAGTGAACACCGGCTCGAAGAACAGCATGGTCACGGCCATGCCCGCGAGTCCAACGACGAATGCGACGATGGCCTTGTTGCGCAGATCGGACACGTCGTGCGCGCGCGCCGCATCCTGCGCGGCCTCTTCTTCGAGCGCGCTCCGGTCCGGTGCGGGTAGGTCGGCGCCGTAGCCGGTATCGCGAATCGCCGCCACGAGCTGGTCGGGCGAGGTGAGCGACGCATCGTAGCTCACGCGCGCCGAGTTCGTCATCAGGTTCACCGACGCGGCTCCCACACCCGGGGCGCGCGTGAGCGCGCGCTGCACCCGCGCCTGACAGGCGGCGCAGGTCATGCCGGTGACGGGAATGGTGACGGTTTCGGCGGCCATGCCGGAAAAGCTACATACCCCCTGCGGGTATGTGCAAGACCGGACGGCCCGTTAGTCGGCTTGCATCAGCTCAGCTTGAACCGGAACGCGGCCTTGACCGCCGTCGAGAGGAGCGCGAGCTCGGCGACGGCGCGCGTGCGCATCACGGTGACCGCGGCCTGCGTCGCGCGGCCGAACCAGCGCCGGCGTGCCGGCGACGCTCCGAGCGCGTGGGCCAATTCCCGCGCCGTCCGCCAGCGCTGCACGCGGTCTTTTTCCAGACAGCGTTCGATCGCCGCACAGAGCGCCGGCGGCGCCGACGGCACGAGGGTAGCGAGCGGAACGTAGGCGTCGGCGATGTGCTTGGCGGCGAGCGACTCGAACGTTGCACCGTCGAACGGGAGCTCGCCCGACAGCATGTAGTAGCCGAGGACACCGAGCGAGTAGATGTCGCTGCGCCCATCGATGTCGAGATCGCCCATCGCCTGTTCGGGCGACATGTAGTGCGGCGTGCCGAACACGCGGCACGCGTCGCTCCGCACCGGATCGAGCGAGCGCAGGAGCGCGACGCCGAAATCGGTGATGAGCGC
>DATNAT010000246.1:0-4453 GCA_035572355.1 Gemmatimonadaceae bacterium | reverse complement strand
GGCCTCGGCGGCGCGCGCCGCCTCGAGATCCTCGCGCGAGCCGCGGCGGAGATCGCTCGCCGTGCGCCGCGATGGCGCGCCCCTGAGGGCCGCCATCGTCTTGGAAATATTCGCGTCGACCGCTTCCTGATCGACGGTGCCCCGCTTGCCCTTTTTGCGACGCCCGCGGTCGGCGACTCCAGCGCCGGCGCCCCCGGTCGTGGGACGCTTGTCGTCGCGCCGGGGCGGACCACCCGGACCACCTCCGGGCGCGGCCGACGCGATGGGGCGCGGCGGGAATCCGCCGCTGCTGGCAACGGGACGCGGACGCGGTGCGCCAGGCGTGACCGGCCTTGGACGGGGACGCTCGACCGTACCCGCGTGCGACGTCGCGGGCATGCGACTCGTCTCTCCCGTCGACACGGGGCGAGCAATCTCCGCCTCTTGCGCGTGGGCGTCGGTGTGATCGGCTTCGAGCGCCATCGCGGCCTCGGCGATCGATCGCGCGACCTCTTCGGCACGGAGCGCTTCGATCCGGGCAGCTTCGAGGCGAGCAGCTTCGGCGGCGGCCGCCTCGGCGCGGGCCGCCGCTTCAGCCGCGACCTGGGCGGCTGCGGCAGCGGCGGCGGCGTGCTCTTCGGCGGCGGCCTGAACGTCGGCCGCTTTGCGGCGGCGGCGCACCGGCGCCTCCGCGGTCGCAGGCGTCGGCTCAGGCACGGGCTCCGGCGCCGCGACGGCGCGCCGGCGGCGAGCGGTGGGAGCCGGCGCCGACTGCTTTTCGGCGCGCGCGCGCTTCTCACGTTCCCAGCGCGCGCGGATGCGCGCGACCTGGTCGTCGGTGAGCATGCTCATGTGGCTGCGGATCGGAATGTCCATTTGGCGCAGGAGTGAGACGACCTCCTCCGCGGACACGCCGAACTCGTTGCCCAACTCACCGACCGAAAGCTTGCTCAAACACCCTCCTCCGTGGCTCGAGTCGAGCCCGATGACATCAGCTCGCGGACACCCGCCGCGAGCTGCGGATCGACGATGCCAACCACCGCCGTCTGATCCCGTCCGACCGCCGCACCCAATTCGGCAGCCGATGGCACTTCTAGAAATCTAACGCGCCGTGCATTGAGCAGCGGCACGATCTTCTCCATGCTGTTCCGCGACGCATCGCTCGCCACGACGGCGAGCGACACCTTGTTCTTGCGCGCCGCTTCACGCACCTGCTTCACGCCGACGACGACGCCGCGCCCGCGAACGCCGAGGCCGAGCAATCGCAGGAGTCGCTGTCGCGCCGTGTCGTCCATGTCGGTCGGCACGATGCGTCACGCCGCGGTGCTGCCGCCGTCCTCCTGGCGCTCTTCCTCCGAGCCGCCATCCTCGGTGGTGAGCTCGTCGATCAGCGCCATGATGCGGTCCGCCTCTTCCGGCGCGATGCCGGGGAGCTTGAGAAAATCCTCTCGCTCGAGGTCGATGATGTCGTTGAGCGTGCGATAGCCCGCTTCTTCGAGCACGGCGACCGTTGCCGGAGGCATGCCCGTGATGTCGGAGAGCCGTACGTCGGCGGTCTCCTCCGCCTCTTCGGGAAGCGGCGCGAAGATCTGCGACTCGACGCCGCCGCGCTCCATCCACTCACGACTCGAGTAGAGATCGATCTTCCACCCGGTGAGCTCGGAGGCGAGCCGCACGTTCTGACCGTTGCGACCGATGGCGAGCGACAGCTGATCCTCGTCGACGACCGCCTGAATGGTCTTCGACGTCGGATCGCTGAACACTCGCGCCACTTTCGCCGGCGCGAGCGCGAGCTTGGCGAAGCGTTCGGGATCCGGCGACCAGGGTACGATGTCGATGCGTTCGCCATTCAATTCGTTGACGACGGCCTGGACGCGCGAGCCCTTGAGCCCGACGCAGGCGCCGACGGGATCGATCGAGTCGTCACGCGAGAAGACGGCAATTTTCGTCCGGCTGCCCACTTCGCGCGCGGCCGCCCGAATCTCCACGATGTTCTGTTGGATCTCCGGCACCTCGAGCTTGAACAGCGCCTTGACGAAGAGCGGATCGCCGCGGCTCAGGATCAGCCGCGGACCCTTCGGCGTCTCCTCGACGCGCTTCAGCACGGCGCGGAGCGGCTCGCCCTGATGGAAGTGTTCGCGGTGATTCTGCTCGCGGTACGGAATGATCGCTTCCGCTTCGCGGAATTTGTTGAGCATGACGACGAGCTTGCCGCGTTCGATCTGCTGCACTTCGCCTGAGAGCAGCTCGCCGACACGCGTCGCGAACTCATCACGAATGCGCGTCCGCTCGCCCTCGCGGACGCGTTGGATGATGCGCTGCTTGGCGGCCTGCACCGCGGCTCGGCCGAACGTGGCAAAGTCCACCGGTTCCTCGAGCACGTCGCCGGGCTCGAAGCTTTCGTCATAGGCGCGCGCGTCTTCGACCGTGATCTCGCGGCTCGGATCCTCGATCGTCACGACGACGGTCTTGAGGAGCACGATGCGGATGTCGCCCTTGCCGTCGTCGATGTCGACCTCGGCCTGAACGTTCGGCCCGTATTTCTTGGCAAGGGCGGCCATGATGCCGTCCTGGAGCAAGCCGTACAGTTCCGAGCGATCGAGTTGCTTGGTGTTCGACACCTCGCGAAACGCGGCAAGAATCTCTGCAGAACTGACCATCCAAGATCCCTCGGGTTGTACGTGGCCGCGCTCGACCGCGCATCACATGTGAAATGCCAACCGCGCTTCCTTCACCGCGGCCAATGGAATGCGACGCTCGACCCCGTGTGCGTCCTTGGGCTCCAGCACCGCAACCTCGAATCCGGCTTCACCCTCCACCGCAAGAATTTTCGCCTCGAACCGCCCCCCATGCTCCGGGCTGAGCACGTTCGCCCACCGCCCAACGAACCGCCGCCACTCGGCCGAGCTCCGCAACGGCCGCTCGCCCGGCGACGACACCTGCAACACGTACTGCGGCGACACGAGCGTGCTGCCATCGAGCCGCGCTTCAATCAACCGCGACGCTCTGGCGCAGTCGTCGACGGAGACAGCAACACCGTCGCGCCGATCGATTCGCGCTTCGATCAGCGGACGGTTCCGCGTGCCCCCACGCCTGAGCTCAACGAGATCAAACCCTGCCTCGTCAAGCACCGGCGCGACAACGTCTTCCAGCGCGTCCTTCACATCCAGTCGAGGAAGTCGTCCAGAACAAAAAAATGTGGGGAACCTCCCCCACATTTCACTCGCGGCCACGGGGGCCGCGCAGCACTAATAAAGTAGACCACTCGACCAGAGTGGTCAAGCACCCTCGCCTCAGTCGCTCAAGACGGACCCGCGATCGAGACTCCCAGCTGACGCCCCGCGTCGCCGGCGCGGTGTGAGAAAAAGCGGTCGTTGTCACACCGCGTGCACGACGGGCTCGTCGTGATGTGGCGTACACCGGACGCACGCGCGTGGTCCGCGATCAGTCCGCGAAGATCGATCGTCGTCGGCCGGCCCGGGTCGCGGCCGGTGAGCTTCGCGTACACGTCGCCGCTCACTTCGTAGCACCTGCCGCAGATCGCCGGTCCGGTGTGAAGGCGCAGCTCCGCCGCCGGCAGACCGCGGTGTGTCATCGCGGCAATGGCGCGCTCGACGATGCGTCCCGCCGTGCCGCGCCAACCGGAGTGCAGGAGCGCGATCGCGCCCGACGGATGGGTGAGAAAGACCGGAACGCAGTCAGCGACCGTGACGACGAGCGCGGTGCCCCGCTCGACGGCCAGATGGCCGTCGGCCTCCGTTCCCCGCAGCCAACCTTCCCACGTCGGATGATGGACGAGGATCTCCGACCCATGCACCTGCGTCGCCGTCGCGAACCGGGGACCGCGCTGCCGCAGCTCGGATCGCAGCCGGTCCCAGCGGCCGAGCACGTCGCGCACTGGTTCGGTCGTCATCACACCAAAGCTTCCAGAGGCGCGCGTCGTCGTGAATGCGTGCACACCAAACGCATCGACGTCCGGCACCGCCTCCGAGTCCGCGGCGATGCTCACGTCCCGCGACGCTCGTCGGTCGAGGTGATGAGCGCGCCCAGGCTGCGGAGTCGCTCGTCGATCCGCTCGTAGCCGCGCTCGATCTGCGCCACGTTGTTGATGGTGCTCTGGCCGTCCGCACAGAGCGCCGCGATGAGCATCGCCATCCCGGCGCGAATGTCCGGCGACTCCACGGTGCCGCCGCGCAGCTTGGACGGACCGGCGACGAGCGCGCGGTGCGGATCGCAGAGCACGATCCGCGCGCCCATGCCGATCAACTTGTCGACGAAGAACAATCGCGACTCGAACATCTTCTCGTGAATGAGGATCATCCCCGAGCATTGCGTCGCGGTGACGAGCGCGATCGACATCGTGTCGGCCGGGAACGCCGGCCAGGGCTGATCCTCCAACTTCGAGACGTGGCCGCCGAGGTCGGTGCGAATCTCTTTGTTCTGCTCCGCCGGAATGATGATGTTCGGCCCGTCG
>DATNAT010000245.1:0-12346 GCA_035572355.1 Gemmatimonadaceae bacterium | reverse complement strand
AACGTCGACCCCGGCTTCGATCCGCACGGCGTGCTGGTGTTCAATCTCAATCTGCCGGCCGCGAAATATCCGACCGACACGGCGCGACGACTCTTCCTTCAACAACTCTTGCCGCAGCTCCAGAGTCTGCCCGGCGTCGCCGCCGCCGGCGTCACGTCGACGATTCCGTTCGGCGGGGGCTGGTCGACGGCGAGCTTCACCATCGAAGGCCTCAACGTTCCGCCTGGGCAAAACGGCCCATGGGGCGACTATCGGGTGGCGTCGACCGGCTACTTCCAGGCGATGCGTATTCCGCTGGTGAAGGGCCGCCTGTTCGAAGCCACGGACGTCGCCTCCGCGCCGCCGGTCGTCGTGATCGACGAACAGTTCGTGAAAAAGTATTTCCAGAACACCGATCCGATCGGCAAACGGATCACATTCGGCGCGTCGCGAACGAGCACGGACTCGACCTGGATCACAATCGTCGGCGTCGTGGGGCACGCGGCGCACGAAGGGCTCGATGCACAGCCCAGGCTCCAGTACTACTTCCCAGTATCGCAGCAGGGGCTGAGTGGAATGACCGTGACGATGCGCGCGGCGGCCGGCAATCCGACCTCGTTGCTGCCGGCCGCGCGGCAGGCTGTGCGCGCGATCGACGCCAACCTTCCGCTCTCGTCGCCCAATACGATGGAGGCCCTGGTGGACGCATCCGTGGGCCAGCGCAAGCTCTCGATGGTGCTGCTTGCGGTGTTTTCGGCGATCGCGATGGTGCTGGCGTCGATCGGCATCTACGGCGTGATGAGTTATTCCGTCGCGCAGCGCACGCGCGAGCTCGGGATTCGCATGGCGCTCGGTGCGGCACGGTCGCGCGTGCTGGCGCTCGTCGTCGGACAGGGAATGACGCTCGCCGCGGTCGGCGTCGTCATCGGACTCGTTGCGGCGTTCACGCTCACGCGCTTCCTGTCGAGCCAATTGTTCGGCGTGGGTGCTACCGACCCGGGCACGTTCGGACTGGTCAGCGTCATCCTCGCCGGCATTGCCCTGCTTGCAACGCTCGTCCCGGCCCTCCGCGCCACGCGCGTCGATCCCGTCGTCGCGCTGCGCGACGAGTGATCGTCGGGCCGGGGCGTGCTCGGCCGGTCCCAGATTTGCGCTCGTCGGCGTTACCTGGGACAACCGAGAGCAACCGATGGCCGACGACAGAGAGTACGATTCCAGCACGTTCGTCGAGGAAACCGGCGCATCGACCGGGGACGCCCGTCTCAACGACCCCGGCGCGGCCGGGTTCACCGACGCCGACGACCGAGTATTCCGATCGCACTTTCAGCGGGTGAATCGGCTTGCCGACGTCGGATATGCGCGCGTGCGGCCGGCGTATCGTCTAGGCTTCGAAGCCGCAGCCGGCGACGCCGAATCTTTCGAGCAGGTGGAGACTCAACTGTCGAACGGCTGGTTGAGCGTGCGTGTTGGCGGCGGCGAGTGGGCCTCGGTGCGCGAGCTCGCGCGCGCCGCGTTCGATCAGGCGCGACAGGGCCGCGTGTCGGCCACGCCGAGCGGCGGAGCGCAGACCGACCTCCCGAGCTATTCGGATCCAGTCGCCGACGGCATCGATCCCACCTCGCCGGAAAGCCCTGAGCGAGTGGAGAACGGCCGCCCCGGTTGAGAGCGAACCGGCCGAGCGTCCGGAAGTGGGACCGCCCTTCCCAAACACGGACGCCGCGTCGGCGCTCGCACCGATACGGCCGCATCCAACTCGTTGAAACACAATGACCTGGCATCGTAGTCGCGGGGCACGATAGTTCCTATCCGCGCCGGTGCTCCTGCGCCGTGCCGCGCGAACTCCCCGCTCGCTCCCCGTTCCGTCATTCGCGATGTCCTCGTTGCTCCACGAGCTTCGCTGCGCCGCTCGCAAGCTCAGCCGCACACCCGGATTCACCATCGTCTGCGTCGTCACGCTCGCTCTCGCGATCGGCGCCACGACGGCAGTGTTCAGCATCGTGAATGGCGTGTTGCTCGAGCCCCTGCCCTTTCGCGATCCGGGGCAAGTCATGGCACTCGGCTCGTTGAACAAGGACGGCAAGCTGGTTCACCTGTCGGGACCCGATTTCATCGACTATCGCGGCCAGACTCATAGCTTCAGCGCCGTCGCTCCGTTCATCGACGGGAACAGCGCCAACCTGTCCGTGCCGGGCGCCGAGCCGCGGCGGCTCAATGCCGCCGAGGTCGGTGCAAACTTCTTCGACCTGCTGGGCGTGCCGATGGAGCTCGGCCGCGGGTTCATCGCGGCCGAAGACAAGAAAGGTGCGCAGCGCGTTGCGGTGCTGTCCGATCACCTCTGGCGCGAGCAGTTCGCCGCCGACTTGCACATCGTCGGCCGCGTCATCTCGATCAACGGGAACGACTACACCGTCGTCGGCGTGGCTCGACCGTCGCTGACGTACCCGTCGACGCCGGATCTCTGGACGCCATTCACCTTCGAACCGTGGATGATCGAGCCGGACAATCGCGGCGCGCACTTCATCAACGCGGTCGCGCGGCTTCGGCCCGGCGTGACGCCGGACGCCGCGCGCCGCGACATGAAAATGGTGGGCGATCGCTTGCGCGCCGAATATCCGAAGAGCAATGCCTCGTTCGGCGGCACGGCCGAGGTTCTGCAAACGCGCATGGTCGAGACCGCGAGCACGGCGTTGTTGACCATGCTTGGCGCCGTAGGCTTCGTACTGCTGATCGCCTGTGCCAACGTTGCCAACCTGATGCTCGTGCGGGCCGCGGGCCGCGAGAGCGAGATCGCGGTACGCACGGCACTCGGCGCCGGCCGCGGGCGAATCATTCGCCAGCTCGTCGCCGAGAGCCTGTTGCTCTCCGCGACGGGGGCCGTGATCGGCGCGGCGATCGCCGCATGGATCGTCGACGGCGTGGTCGCGTTCGGACCACAAGGTCTGCCACGCCTCACCGACATCTCGATCGACGGCCGCGTGCTTCTCTTTTCGGCGGCGCTGGCGCTCGTGACCGGTCTGGTTTTCGGGCTCGTGCCCGCCTTTCACGCGGCGCGCACCAATCTTGGCGAGGTGCTCAAGTCCGGCATGCGCGGCTCGAGTGGCGGGCGCGCGGCGCAGCGCACGCGCAGCGGCCTCGTGGTCGCTGAGATCGCGCTCGCCATGGTGCTGCTCGTCGGCGCCGGCCTGCTCGTTCGGAGCTTCGTCAAGCTGTCGAGCGTCGATCCGGGATTTCACCCCGAGAATCTGCTTTCGTTCGACGTGACACTCCCGACCGCCAAGTATCCGCTCGACCGCGATCTCCGGCGTTTCACCGACCAACTGCGCAGCGACCTGTCACAGGTTCCAGGCGTGCAATCGGTGGCGGCGACGTTCGACCCTCCGATGTCGAGCCACGGCATGAGCGTTACCTTCGACATCGAGGGACAGCCGGCGCGAGCGGCGGACAAGCGCATGATCACCGGAGTGCTCCCCGCGACCGCGAACCTGTTCGCGACGCTTGGCATTCCGCTCGTGAAGGGCCGCACGTTCAGCGCCGCCGAGGAGAATTGGGGCGTGCCGCCGGTCGTCGTCGTGAATCAGGCGCTCGTGCGACGCTACTTTCCCAATGAAGATCCGATCGGCAAGCGCATCACTCTGGGCTACACCCACGATACGATCGCCACGACCTCTCCCGTCACGGCCGGCGGCACGATCGTCGGCGTGGTGGCCGACGTTCGTCAGGATGGATTGCGCGCCGAACCCGCGCCGGCGACGTACGTTGGCTGGGGAACGCTGCCGATCAACGACATGACCTTCGTCGTTCGCTCGCGCGACGACCTCGCCACACTCACCGGCGCCGTTCGCGAACGTGTGCACGGCATCGATTCCGCGATGCCGATCTACGACGTTCAGACGATGGAGCATGCCGTCAGCGAATCGATCGCGCAGCCGCGCTTCTACACGCTGCTGCTCGGGGCGTTCGCCTCTCTGGCGCTGCTGCTCGCTGCACTCGGCATCTACGGAGTGATCTCGTACTCGGTCAGCCAGCGCACGCGCGAGCTCGGCATTCGCATCGCGCTCGGCGCCACGAAGAAGCGCGTCACCCGCCTCGTCCTCGGCCAGGGTCTGACCCTGGCGCTCGTCGGCGCCGTGGCCGGCATCGTCGCGGCGCAGTGGCTCGTGAGACTGCTCTCCGCCATGCTCTATGGCGTAGGCGCCGGCGACTTGACGACATTCGCGCTCGTATCGGCAGCGCTGATCGGCGTCGCCTGGCTCGCCAGCTATTTGCCGGCGCGACGCGCGGCGCGCGTCGACCCGGTAGTGGCGATGCGCGCCGAGTAAGGACGGAGAGTCAGCGCGAGACGACCGCGCCGGCGATGAGAACACCGCTCGCGATGGCCAGCGCGACCAGGGCCATCGCGAGCGCTAACCGACGCCTCATGCCGCGCAGCGCCATCCAACTCGGTTCATCGAGGAAATAGCGGCCGCCGCCGGCGTCCCGAAGCACGGCGTGACCGACGAGGCGGCGGAACGCCAAGCGTTCGTGCACGAACAATTCTTCGGGCGTGCGCGCACGCTCCGGAGCAACTGCTCCCGCTCTGCGATAGGCCTCGACGATCAGACGTTCTCTGCGCACGACTGCGGCAGCGACTGCGGCACCCATCGTGACCTCGGCGGTTTTACGGCTGGCGCCGAACGATACATTCCAGTGTCGACATCGCCAGAGCGTTTCCTGACCGAACCGAGCATTTCCCCGAGCAACACTATCGCGCCGCCGCATCATCGCCCGGCCGGCGGGTTTCAGAACCCGTGGCCTGGCTTCGAGGAACACGGGTTCGGCGACTTCATCCGGTGGCGTTTCGGCGGCGGAGCCAAACAGACACGCGAACCCAATCCGCCGCGCGACAGCTTGCCGCGCCGAGAGCCGGCGATCGTTCGTCCACGCGCTGCGCGCGGCTACCGATCGGTAACGTGGGTCGGACATTCGACGGTGCTGATGCAACTCGGTCCGCTCAACGTGCTCACCGATCCAATGTGGAGCGAACGCGCTTCGCCGGTGCAGTGGGCCGGTCCGCGCCGCCTGATGTCTCCGGGCGTGGCGTTCGACGCACTGCCCGACATCGACGTCGTGTTGCAGTCGCACGATCACTACGATCATCTCGACGCACACACCGTTCGGCGCATCTCCGACCGCTGGCCGTTGGCCCGTTGGCTCTGCCCGCTCGGCGTGGCAACCGTACTGCGGAGCTTCGGCGCGCGCGACGTGATCGAGCGCGATTGGTGGGGCTCGGTCGACGCGGCGGATTTCCGCGCCGTCTGCGTCCCCGCGCAGCACTTCAGCGGACGCGGTCTTGGCGATCGCGGCGATCGCCTGTGGTGCGGCTGGACCATCACGGCCGACGGCGCGAACGTCTATTTCGCGGGCGACACGGCGCTCCATCCCGAGATGGAGCGAATCGCGTCACGCCTGGGCCCGTTCGATCTCGTGATGCTGCCGATTGGCGCCTACGATCCGCGATGGTTCATGCGCGGCGTGCACATGGATCCCGACGATGCGGTCGCGGCGTACCGCGCGCTGTGTGTCGACGGCTCGCCGGCGCCAGCCTGTCTCCCGATCCACTGGGGCACGTTTCGTTTGACCGACGAACCGGTGACCGAGCCGCCGGCGCGGTTCGCGCGTGCCTGGGCCGACGCGGCGCTCCCGGCGAGCGCCAACGTCACGCTGGCCCACGGCGAGAGCCGACAGCTTCGAGCCGTCGAGCAACTGCCGTAGCGAGGCGCGCCGGCGCGTCGCGGCCGAGCGCCAGGAAGAGATTCGGTTCGATGAGCTCGAGCTCCATGAGGACGAAGCGTCCGTCGATCACGACGCCGTCGACTCTCGCGTAGAGCGGCACCTCGTCGAGCGCCGTGAGGGCGGCTGCCGCCTGTTCGGCGAGCAACGGATCGGCATCGATCGGCTCGACCGAACCGCCATGCTCGGTCTGCACGCGAAACTCGCCCGCCGCGGCCCGCTTGAGCGCCGCGTGGCTCGGCCGGCCATCAAGAAAAACGAATGAGAGCTCTCCCAATGCGGGGATCGCGTCGGCAAACGGCTGGAGCAGCGCGGCGCCGGCGGCCGACACCCGCTCGACGGCGGCATGGTCGGCGGAGGTGAGCGGAAACCGGAAGGCATGGGTCTCGTAGCCACTGGCCGACACCGTCGGCTTGAGCACGAACCGCGTCCAGCCCCGTTCGGCCGCGGCGGCGGCCACGCGGTCCGCCGCGCCGGGCGGGATGACGATCGTCGGCAGCGACGGCACGCCGCGCGCGGCGAGATCGAGCAGGTAGCGCTTATCGGCGTTCCAGCGAACGAGCGCGGTCGAATTCCAGACCGGCACGCGCCCCGCGTCGAGGCGGTCGAGCCAGGCACGGAATTCGCCAGAACGCAAATGATAATCCCAACATGAGCGAATCAACACCGCGTCGAAGGTCTCCCATGGGGCGCGGCCGTCCGACCAGACGGCCGCCACGGCCTCGATGCCGACAGCGGCGAGCGCCGGCGGAATCAACCGGTCGTCCGCGGCGAGCTCGGGCGCGCGGTCGTAGGTGGCGAGCGCGATGCGCGGGGTACGGCGGGCTATTGACGACACGGCGCGTGCGGATTGCTCGGCTTCGGAACTTTCAGCCGCGGCGCACGGTCGTGGTTGGCCACGGCGACGGCGGCGTCGAGCACCATCTGGGTCAGCCGCGCGTAGTCCGGGTAGTCGATGTACTGCGGCTCGTCGGTGAGCTGATGGTAGTCCCGATGGCTGCCGCGCGACAGCGACACGCTCGGAATGCCGTAGCGCGCGTAGCTATAGTGGTCGGCGCGGCAGTAGTATTGATCCGGGTGGCCCGGCGCGTCATACTGAAAGTTGAATACGAACGGCAGCGGCTCGGCGGCGTTGGCCGCTTCGACCCAATCGCCGAACTCGTCAGAGAGCCGGCGCAGCCCAACGACCTCGAGATAGGCCGGTCCGCCGCCGGCGATGTCGTCGGCTGCTCCGCGGCCCACCATGTCGAGGTCGAACTCGGCGACGATCGAGTCGATTGGAACGGTCGGATGGTCGGTGTACCACGCCGAGCCGATGAGCCCCTTCTCCTCCGCCGTGTGCGAGACGAAGAGGATCGAGCGGCGGGGCGCGAGGTGTTGTCGCGTGAGCGCCTCGGCGATCTCGATCAGCGCGATCGTGCCGCTGCCGTCGTCATCGGCGCCGTTGTACACCGAGTCGAGGCGCGGCGCGCGCCGGAGCCGGAGCGAATCGAGCGCCGTTCGAATCCGCGCCGTCTCGTCGGCGGTCGGCGCGTGCGGCGGGCTGTCGGCGCCGCGCGGCCGGATGACGGCATTGTAGGCGCGCAGCGAATCGTGATCGACGGGATGGTGCGTGTAGCCGACATGATCGTTGTGCGCGGTGATGGCGACGAACTCGCCGCGGAGGGCCGGATCGGCGCCGGGCAACACGGCGACGACGTTGCGCGCCGGCGCACGCGTGGCGGTGGTGTCGCGAACGCGGATCAGCGGGACCGTCTGGAAGTAGCCGCCGCTGTCGCCTCGCGGCTCGAGGCCGAGGGCGTGGAACTGAGCGGCGACATAGTCGGCGGCTTTGGCGTTCCAGAGCGTGCCCGCTTCGCGGCCCATCGTCGAGTCGGCGGCGAAGGCGGCGAGACGAAGCGCGAGGTCGTGCGGCGTGATGGCGGGCGACGTGGCGGCTGGACCTGCTGCGGACGGTACATGAGCAGCGGTGCAGGCGGCGGCGAGGCAGGCCGTGAGGAAGATCCCTGACCGAGGGGAGCGCTTCGATGACATGTGAACGATCTCGAAGACTGTGATGACACGGCTACTGTATGCAGCCGCTCATGACCAAACGATGACAGGAGCGGCGTCGGATTCGGCGAGCGGCGTGATGCATTTGCACACAATCGCCGGCATCTTCGGCGTTGGTCGCGGCCGGTCCGAGAGGAGGGGCTTTCATCTTTTCAAGATCCTAGTAAGATTAAAGCGCTCTAATGTTGCTACCCACCCATCTATTCACCACAACCCAAATACACCGTGGCTCGCGCACACTCGCTCCGCCGCCCTCGTGCGGTCCCCGAATCGGTGATCCCGAAGAACGTGCTCGCGAAAGAGATCGCCGGCATTCTCGATGATCAGCAACTCACGCAAACGGAAGCCGCGTACATCATGCGCGACGCGCCGTCGCAGATCTCGCTCGTCGTCACGGGCAAGCTGCGCGGTTTCTCGACGGAACGCCTGCTGCGCATGCTGGCGCGCCTCGGACGGGACATCGAGATCGTGATTCGCCCGTCGAAGGGTAAGACGGGCAAAGTCAGCGTCGTTCGAAAGTAGTCGACGCGCTGGGGTTGTGGGGCAGTCGGGGGCCGGGCGCGCTCAGAGCGCTGCCCGGTGCTCCGTACCCCGCACCGGCTGCGTCGCGCGCGCGACGAGGAGTGAGCCTCCACTCGTCGCGACGCCGACCTCGCCGTTGATGCGATCGCCGTTCCAGACGCGCACGCGATCGCGGCCGCCGCGCTTGGCTGCGTAGAGCGCGGCGTCGGCGCATTCTTTCATGTCTTCGCTGGCCACGTCGTGGCCGCCGCTGCTCAGCGACACGACACCGACGCTGATCGTCAGCGCGATCCGCTTGCCGTTCAGCATGAACGGATGCGAGCGGACCGTGTCGCACAGCCGCACGCCGGCGCGATAGGCGCCCGCCGGATCGGTATCCGGCAGAAGCACGGAGAACTCTTCGCCGCCGGTGCGCGCCATGATGTCGCCGGCGCGCGCCGTCTGAGCGAGCAACGAGCCGAATTCGCGGAGCACCAGGTCGCCCGCGATGTGGCCGTAGTTGTCGTTCACTTCCTTGAAATGGTCGAGATCGACGGCGAGCAGCGCCAGCTCGCTGCCGGCCCGCGTGGCGCGCGAGATCTCCCGCGCCAGCGCCTGATCCAGTCCGCGGCGGTTGAGGCAGCCGGTCAGCGGATCGGTCAACACCATGCTCGCCAGCTGGACGCGGACGCGGTTGTAGGCACGGCCGACGCGCGTGATCGCATCCGGCGTCTTGTCGCTGACGAGATCGTACTCCTCGGTGAAGTCGCCTTCCTCGGCCCCCTCGAACAGCTCGACGATCCGCTCGAGCCGCCGCTGGAAGCTTCCATACTGAACGATGAACACCACGGCGGCGATCGCGAACACGGTCAACGACCACATCTCTTCCGACCAGTTCAGATCGACGCCGCCGTGAATCATGTAGGCGATCGTCGACAGGTAGCCGGCGACGACGGCGATCAGCGCCAGCCCGGCGTGACGGCGCCCGAAGTACGATTCCGTGAGATGCAGCACGAAGAACGACAGAATGAGAATTCTGTCATAATGGCCCGCCGGCGCCGAGAAGATCGTCGACGAGAAGATGAACAGGAGGTCGGAGAGAACCGTCGTGGCGACGATCGAGTTGCCGGCCACGCCCGTGCGGCGGATCTGCCAGGTCAACAGCCCGATCATCGCGACGTAGCCGATGATCGAGCCGACCAGCGCCGCCCCGTCGCCGTGCAGCACGCCGCTCTCCTGCAGGATGAGTGCGGCGCCGCCCGCCAGAACGGCGACGGCGACACGAACTCGCCCCTGCCAGAGCAGGACTTCGGCGTTCGCGCGCGCTGAGGTGAGGGACTCTCGGATCACAGAAAAAGGGATTGGACCGGCGCTTCATCGCACCGATGCGTGCTGAGCCATATGGTAAGATCTAGGCCAGCTGCCGGTGCAAGGGTCATCGGTTGTATAACTGACAATGAATCAACGCCTTAGCATATAAATCACCCCTCGGGCTCGATCGTGCCCAGGCCGGGCGGACTGCATCTTTTTCCGGCCCTTCGCGGGGCCCGGTCGGAAACTTCGGCCGGGGCGCTTCGTCGAAGAGGTATGAAGAAGCTCTTTATCCTCGCCGGCACCACGATTGGGAGCTCGATCGGCTGGTGGCTCGGCGCCAAAGTCGGTCTGATGACCGCCTTCATGGTGAGTATCGTCGGCACCGGCTTCGGGATGTACTATGGCGCCCGGGCCGCGCAGAACTACGATTGAGTCCCAACCCCCGCCGGCGCCCTCCCCGGGCGCGGCGAGGCAGAGTTAGATTGGACTCAATACAAATCGTCGGCGATCGGGCTCCCGCCGGTCGCGCGATCAGCCGTGCTTGAAGTACTGGACGGCCCGCTCGTGCTTCTCGGCCGCCGACCGCGACTTGAACGTGCCCAGATTCCGGCGCTTCCCCGTCTTCGGGTTCTTCTTGCGCGAATACAGGCGATAGCTGCCTGATTTGAGTTTTCTAATCATCTGCCGCCCTCCGGCGCTTCAGGAAGCGGCGCCGACGATCGAGACGCGGCCGGCGCCGCAGCGGCGCACGCCTCGACCACCGATCAATCAAGATCTAGACCCGCGCCGAGATCACCTCGCCGGCAAAGCGCTCCATCTCCTCGAGCTGCGGACTGCACTGTAACAGCAGCAGATCGACGCCCGCCTCGGCGAACTCCCCCACGCGTTCGGCGACCTGGTCCGGCGTGCCGACGAGCCCTGCCCGCAGCCCGCGGTTCGACACCGAGTAGTCCTGCAGGCTCACCTGCTGCTCGAGCTTGGTGTTGCTCACCCAATCCCGATAGTTGCCGTAGCCCGGCGATCCCGCGGCGACGTTGGTGATCCGCTCGATCTCCTCTTTCACCTCCGACTCGCTGTCGCGAACGATCGAGTACGCGGCGACACCGAACGTGAGCGGTGCCAGCTCGACGCCGAGCGCTTCGGATGCCGCGTCGCGGCGGCGGCGCAGGTCGGCGATCTTCGGCGCGATGCGCTCGGGCGGATCGCCGTGCATGACGTACGCGTCGCACTGCCGCGCGATCATCGTCTTCGCCGCCTCAGATTCTCCGCCGGCGTAGATCGTCGGCCGCGGGCGTTCCGGCCGCGACACCGGCTTCGGCTCGAGTACGAGATCGTCGTGATTGTAGAAGCGGCCGTGATACGTCAGGCTCGGTTTGCTCCACGCACCGTCGACGACGTCGAGCCATTCCGTCGTCCGCGCGTAGCGGTCGTCGTGCTCGTCGAACGCCGCACCGAAGCGGCGCGCCTCGTCCTTCCACCACGCCGAGACGACGTTGAGCGCGAGCCGCCCGTTCGAGATGCGATCGATGTTCGCCGCCTGTTTGGCGAGAATCGCCGGCGGATGGAACGACGGCCGCACCGCAACCATGATCTCGAGCCGCTCGGTGACCGCGGCGAGAGCAGCCGCCGTCGACCACGCGTCGAGCGACGGCGCGTTGATGCCCTTGATGTCGTTGAGCAGCAGCTCGGCGACGAGCGTGATGTCGTAGCCGATCTCCTCGCTCCGCTGCGCCAGGGGTCGCACGTATTCCCACGACGCCGTCATTCCCTCCTGTTCGACGTTGCGCAGCCAGCCGCCGAACACCGGGAGCCAGTAGCCGTATCTCATAGCGCGTTGGACGTGAGACGTTGGACGTTGGACGAAACTGCGCCGGACGGCACGTCTTCGAGCGTCGAGCCAGTGGAGACGAGCTCGAATTCCCTCGTCCCACGCCCAACGCTCAACGTCCCTCGCTCTTCCAAGTAGTCCACCAACCTCGTCCACGGATCGAAGCCGACGACGTTCAGCGGATCGGCGACGAAGTTGGAGAGGGCGTTGACGTCATAGAAGTAGTGGCGGCCGTCGCGGTCGTCGACGAGATATTCGATGCCGCCGACGTCGAGGCCGGCGCGCCGCGAGATGAGCTCGACCTGTTCGATGATCTCGCGCGGCGGCGTGTAGCCTTCCACACGGAGCCCGGTCTTCGGCGCATCCACGGCGCAGGCGCCGCGTACGAGCTCGATGCCGCTCGCCGTCTGGCAGGCGTCGGCCGGGCAGAGATCGAACGAGCCGACGGCGGGATAGACCTTGATCGCGTACAGGTAGTCGCCGCCGAGCGTCTCGACGCGCACGATGTGCCCGTCGCGCAGCGGCGCCGATTCCTGCACCAGCGACACGCCGTCGACGCCGAGCTCCACTTCACCGCGCGCCACCGCGCCGGCGAGGGCCGCTTCGTTGTCGTAGCGAACGATCCCGGCGCCGGAACCGCCGATGTTCGCCTTGACGAGCACGGGGTAACGGAGACGCCGCGCTGCCTCGACAGCGAGCCCGGGATGGTTGATCGCACGCGCCGCCGGAAAGGGCAACCCGAGCTCGGCGAGCAGGTCGAGCTGCGACGCTTTCGAGAGCTCGAATGAGTAGACTTGTGCGCCGTTGACCACCGGCACGCCGAGGCGGTCGAGGTGGCGAAGCCAGTGGAGCGTGTGGAAGGTCGACTGGCGGTGGCCGCGTAGGTAGGCGGACGGGCTGGCG
>DATNAT010000244.1:0-7925 GCA_035572355.1 Gemmatimonadaceae bacterium | reverse complement strand
GGCTCGGCTGCCTGCTGCGCGCCGGCCGACGCGGCGACTGCGAGCGCGGCCGCAATGAGCGTGGGTCGCATGGGGCGGGAACTTAGTGTGCCACCGGAGCCGCGCGTCATCTTGACAATCATGAGGAGAGCCGGTACTCTGGCACCATGGCCAGTCTGCGCCGATTCACTCGCGGACTCCGGCGCCTGTTCATGCGCCGCACCGCCGACGAGGAGCTGAGCGACGAGATCGCCCAGTATCTCGACGCCGCGACGGCGGAGTATGTCCGCGCCGGCCTGCCACGCGGCGAAGCGGCGCGCCGCGCCCGAATGGACTTCGGCGGCGTCGAGTCCGCCAAGGAGGCCGTGCGGTCGGCCGGTTGGGAATCGTTCGTCGAGGCCGCATCGCGCGATTTCGGCTACGCGGTGCGCGGGCTCCGGCGCGCCCCGGCGTTCACCGCCGTCGCCCTCCTCACTCTCGCCTTGGGCGTCGGCGCCAACACGGCGATGTTCAGCGTCGTCGAGGCGGTAATGCTTCGGCCGCTGCCCTACCGCGACCCGGGGCGCCTCGCCCTCATCTCGACCGACGACCCTCGCCGCGGCCTGCACGACGAGCCGACGGCGTATCGCACCATTCAGGATTGGCGCGACGCGACTCACACGTTCGGCGAGATCGCGTTCTTCAGCACCAACCGCGCCGCGCTGCTCACGAACGGACTCGCACACGGCCGAACGCGCAACGCCTTTGTTTCAGGAAATCTCTTTCCACTACTCGGCAGCCGCGCGTTCATCGGACGCGCCATCTCGCCGCTCGACGAGGACAATGCGGAGCCCGTGGCGGTCGTCAGCTACTCGCTCTGGCAGCGCGAGCTCGGCGGCGACAGCGCGGCGATCGGGAGGACGATCCAGACCGACGCCGCGGGGGACGACGTGAGGCTGTTTCGCGTCATCGGTGTCATGCCGCCTGCGTTCTACTTTCCCGACAAGCAGACCGAGATCTGGATTCCGGCCACGACCTATTGGCGCTTTCGTCGCGAGAGCATCGAACGTTTTCCAGACTTGGCGCGCCGGTGGACGGCGGTGGCACGCCTCGCCCCCGGAGCGACGATCGACGATGCGCGCACCGACCTCGCGCGCATCGGCGTCCGGCTCGCCGCCACCTACGAGAGCGACGTCCCGAATTTCCCCGGTTTCGGAACGAACGTCGTCCCACTCCTCGACCACGTCGCTGGACGCGACCTCCAACGCGCGCTCTGGCTTCTCCTCGGCGCCGTTTGCCTCGTGTTGTTCGCCGCGTGCGCGACCGTCGCCAATCTGCTGCTCGCCCGCGGCGCGACGAGACAGCGCGAGCTCGCGATTCGTCGCGCGCTCGGCGCCGGTCGCGCGCGAATCGCCGCGCAGCTCATGGTCGAGAGCTTGGTGCTCGCTCTCACCGGCGGAGCGCTCGGGGTCGGCGTGGCTGCGGTCGGTGTGAAGGTGCTTGGCGCAGTCGCGGCGTCGCGCATCCCGCGCATCGACGAGATCTCGCTCGACGACCGCGTCCTTCTCTTCGCGTTGGGCGCGTCGCTCGTCGCCGGCGTGCTGTTCGGCGTCGTACCGTCGCTCCGCCTATCGGCCGCGCGCGACGATGTGCTCAAGAGCGGCGTGCGCGCATCGGGCGCCCGCGAGCTGCACCGCGCGCGCGGCGTGCTCGTCGCCGTGGAATGCGCGCTCGCTATCCTGCTGCTCGCCGGCGCCGGGCTTCTGCTCAGGAGCCTCGGCGCGCTCCGTGCGGTCGATCCCGGATTCGATCCGGCGAACGTTCTCTCGGTGCGCGTCGACCTCCCGCACGAGGCGCCGCCGACGGCTGAGGAGCGAACGCAAACGTCAGCACTTGCCGTCGCGCGCGCCCAGGCACGAATGGCTCGGCTCGACGAGCTCGCGAGCAGACTGTCGTCGATCGACGGCGTCGAGGCGGTCGGCTTCATCGATGACCTATTCATCACCGGCTCCGGCCATCATTCCATTACAATTCCCGGCCGCGCCGCCGATTCGTTCGTCGCCGGTGAGCTCAACGACGGCTCGGTCTCACCCGGCTTCTTCTCCGCGATGCACGTTCCCCTGCGTCGCGGACGTCTCCTCAGCCCCGACGACGAGCAGACGAAGATTCGCGCCATGTGGACCGGTGTCGTTACGGACCAGTCGCTCGCTGAAAAGCGTGCGCACGCCGTCGCCGAGCCGGTCGTCGTGAACGAAGCCTTCGCGCGGCGATTCTTCCCCGACGCCAATCCAATTGGCGAAGAGTTCTGCATCGATCCGACGAACAAGACTTACTGGTATCGCATCGTCGGCGTTATCGGCGACATGCACCGCCAAGGGCTCGAGCGGCGCGCCATCCCTGAGTATTTCGGGCCGTTTCTGCCGACCCCGAACGGCCGCGTCGACGTCTTGATTCGCACGCGGCGCGATCCCGTCGCGCTCGCGCCGACCGTTCGTGCGGTCGTCACCGCCGAGCTTCCCGGATCCGTCGTGCCTTCCGTGTCGACCGCCGAGCGGCAACTCGGCGCGTTCAGCGCCGAGCGGGATTTTCAGACCTGGTTGTTATCGACCTTCGCCGTTCTCGCGATGACACTCGCCGGAGTCGGCATCTACGGCGTCGTGCACTACGCCGTCGCCGAGCGAACTCGGGAGCTTGGCGTGCGCATGGCGCTCGGTGCCTCGCCGGCCGAGGTCATGGCGCTCGTGCTCCGTCAAGGAATGCTCATGCCGGCGGCCGGGACCGCCGCGGGCATTGCATCGGCCGCCGTCGCGACGCGGATGATGTCGCACCTCTTGTTCGGCGTCGGTGCGACGGACGCGGTCACCTTCGGCGGGGTGCTGGCGACGCTCGGCGCGGTAGCGCTCGTGGCCTGTCTCGTCCCCGCGCGGCGGGCGGCACGCATCGATCCAATGGTGGCGCTGCGGCACGAGTAAGGACGCCGCCGCGCGGTTGCAGCGGCGAGGCGCGCGCACCATGTTTGGATTGACACCACCTCCGCCGCTTCGTGACTCAAGACAGACGCTCATTTCTCGCGACGCTCGGCGCCACCCTGGCGGCGACCGCCGCACGTAATCTGTGGCACTCCGCCGGCGCGCTCGAGCCGCGTCTGACGAAGACGCTCGACCGCATCGGCATCCAGATGTGGACCGTCCGCACCCTCGCCGCCAAGGATCTCGCCGGCACCCTCGGCCAGCTCGCGGCAATGGGTTTCAAGGAGGTCGAGCTCGAGAACTTCTACAAGCGACCGCCGGCCGAGTGGCGCGACCTGCTGCGCCAGAACGGCCTCGTCGCGCCCTCGTCGCACGTCACCGTCGAAGCGATCGAGACGAGGCCCGATCAGACTTTCGCCGACGCGCACACCGTGGGCGTCGAATGGCTGACGATGCGTTCGCTTCCGCGCGGCCCGCACCAAACGGCCGACGACTGGAAGCGCGTCGCCGACCAGTTCAACCACGCGGCGGCGCGAGCCAAAGAGGCGGGCTTCCGCTTCGCTTTCCACAACCACAACGACGTCTTCCGTGCGGCGGAGGGCGCGGTGCCGATCGACATCCTGATGAAGGAGACCGATGCGGCGCTGGTCAATTTCGAGATGGACTGCTACTGGGCGGTGAGCGGCGGCGCGGACCCGGTGGCGCTGCTCGGCAAGTATCCCGGTCGGTTCAAGATGCTCCACATCAAGGACGGCCGCCCGCCGTACGACGACGCGTCGCAGACCGACGTCGGCAAGGGGGCGATCGACTTCAAGCCGATCCTCGCCAAAGCGCACGGCATCGAGCACTACTTCACCGAGTCCGACTCGGCGGCCGACCCGATGGCGTTCGCGGCGAACGCCTATAAGTATCTGTCAACATTGGAATTCTAATGGCACAACGACCAGTCTACGACGTCTGCATCATCGGCTCGGGGGCCGGCGGCGGCATGGCCGCCTACGCCCTCACCAAAGCCGGCGCCAACGTCGTCATGCTCGAGGCGGGGCCGAAATGGTTCGCGTCTCATGATTCAAAGATGCTCACGCCTAGCTATGCCACGCCGCATCGGGGCGCGGCGATTCATGGACGGCCGTTCGGCGAGTTCGACGCCTGCGACGGCGGCTGGGAGATCGACGGCGAGCCCTACACCCGCGCCCCCGGCACGCAGTTCAGCTGGTGGCGCGCCCGCATGCTCGGCGGACGGACCAACCATTGGGGGCGAATCTCCCTGCGCTTTGGACCGGAAGACTTCCGCGGGAAATCGCGCGACGGTCTGGGCGACGATTGGCCGATCAGCTACGACGACGTGAAGCCGTACTACGATCAGGTTGACCGGTTCATCGGCTTGTACGGCAGCAACGAGGGGCTGCACAATCACCCGGACGGCATCTTCATGCCGCCGCCCAAGCCGCGTTGCCACGAGCTCCTCGTCAAGAAGGCGTCGGACAAGCTCAACATCACCTGCATTCCGGCACGCCTCTCGATCATCACCAAGCCGCTCAACGGCCGCATGGCCTGCCACTACTGCGGCCAGTGCAACCGCGGCTGCACGGTCAAGGCGAACTTCTCGAGCCCGGACGTGCTGATCGCGCCGGCGCTCGAGACCGGCAAGCTCCATCTCGTCACCAACGCCATGGCCCGCGAGGTAACCGTCGGCTCGGACGGCTTGGCGAACGGCGTGTCGTACATCGACAAGAACACCGGCATGGACGAGCACGTGCGTGCCAAGATCGTCGTGCTCTCGGCGAGTGCGTGCGAGACGGCTCGACTGTTGTTGAATTCCAAATCCAACAGCTTTCCGAACGGACTGGCCAACTCGAGCGGCGTCGTCGGCAAGTATCTCACCGACACGACGGGCAACAGCGTCTCGGGCTTCATCCCGTCGATGGTCGACCACATCCCGCACAACCACGACGGCGTGGGCGGCATGCACGTGTACATGCCCTGGTGGCTCGACAACAGCAAGCTCGATTTCCCCCGCGGCTACCATATAGAAGTGTGGGGCGGCGCCGGCCAGCCGTCGTCGGGATTCATGGGCGGCATTCAGCGCTACAACGGCGGCGGCTATGGCGCGCAGCTCAAGGCCGACTACCGCAAGTATTACGGCGCGACGATCGGCTTCGACGGGCGTGGGGAAATGATTCCCAACGAAGACACCTACTGCGAGCTCGATCCGACGACCGTCGACAAGTTCGGCATTCCGGTGCTCCGCTTTCACTGGAAGTTCACCGATCACGAGTACAATCAAGCGCGCCACATGCAGGAGACCTTCCGCGCGCTGATCCACGAGATGGGCGGCACGGTGTTCAACCAGATGCCGTCGCGCGAGCGCGGCTATGGTCTCGCCGCCGGCGGCACGATCATCCATGAACTCGGCGGCGCACGCATGGGTGCCGACCCCAAGACGTCGGTCGTCAACGCCAACTGCCAAACGCACGACGTGAAGAACCTCTTCGTCGCCGACGGCAGCCCGTTCGTGTCGCAGGCTGACAAGAATCCAACCTGGACGATCCTTGCGCTGTCCTGGCGGACGGCCGATTACATCGCGAAGCAGCGCGCGGCGGGGGCGATATGAGTGAACCGTTAGACGTGGGACGTGGGACGTTGGACGAGAGTGTTGAGTTGCCAGTTCTCGAGAAAGACATCTCTCGCCGCCGAGCGTTGAAAGTGCTCGGCGTGTTGCCGGTGGCGACGGCGCTTGGGGCGCAGCAACCCGCGCAGAAACCGCTCACGCCGGCCGTCACGTCGCAGATTCCAACGAAGCCGGGCGCGCAGCCGCACTCGCCGCCGGCGCCGCACTTCTTCAACGCGCACGAGATGCGCACCGTGCGCATGCTCGCCGACTACGTCATTCCGCGCGACGCGCGGTCCGGCAGCGCGACCGACGCCAAGGTGCCCGAGTACATGGACTACCTGCTCGGCGAGAAGGACGCGAGTGAGACGTCGCGCACCGAGATGCGCGGCGGCCTCGCCTGGCTCGACGCCGAGTCAGGGCGGCGATTTGGCAAGCGGTTCATCGACGCGACCGACGCACAGCGCCGCCAGCTGCTCGACGACATTGCATACCCGGAGAAGGCGCCGGCCGGCGTGAGCCAGGGCGTCGCCTTCTTCAATCGCTTCCGCGACATGACCGCGTCGGGCTTTTTCTCGACCGCGATCGGCTGGCACGACGTGCAATACATCGGCAACGTGTTCAACCCGGGCTACGACGGCTGTCCGCCCGCCGCGCTCGAGAAGCTCGGCGTCAGCTACGATGTCATGAACACACGCATCGCGCCGCAACAGAAATGAAACGGCTCGGCGTTGGCTTCATCGGAAGCGGCTTCAACGCCCGCTTCCACATGCAGGCGTTCAAGGCGGTGCGCGACGCCGATGTGCTCGGCGTCTGGAGCCCGAATGCAAAAAACGCCGAATCGGCGGCGCGCCTCGCCCGCGATCTGGACGTCGGCCAGGCGCGCGCGTTCAAGAGCATCGCCGACATGGTCGCCGATCCTGCAATCGACGCGATCTGGCTGACCGGACCGAATCAGGCGCGCATCGAGAACGTCGAGGAGGTCGTTGACTCGGTCGAGAGCGGGCGCGGTTCGCTCGCCGGCATCGCCTGCGAGAAGCCGCTGGCGCGCAACGTCGCCGAAGCGAAGACGGTGCGCGATCTCGTCAGCAAAGCCGGGATTGCGCACGGCTATCTGGAGAATCAGGTCTTTGCGCCGCAGGTCGAGACCGGACGCGCGCTCCTCTGGGCGCGCGGCGCGGCGACGACCGGCCGTCCCTATCTCGCACGCGCCGCCGAGGAGCACAGCGGCCCGCACATGCCCTGGTTCTGGCGCGGCGAGCTCCAGGGCGGAGGCGTGCTCAACGACATGATGTGCCACTCGGCGCTCGTCGTTCGCCACCTGCTCACGAAGCCGGGCGCGGCGCGCGAGAGCGTGCGGCCCGCGCGGATCACGGCGCACATCGCGAGTCTCAAGTGGACGCGGCCGGAATACGCCAAGCGTCTCTCCAAGGCGATGGGGCGCGACGTGAATTACGCCAAGGCGCCGGCGGAGGATTTCGCGAGCACGACGATCGAGTTCGAGACCGACGATGGGCACACCGTGATTGGCGAAGCGTCGACGTCGTGGAGCTTCGTCGGCGCCGGCCTGCGTCTTTCGGCGGAGCTGTTAGGACCGGAGTATTCGATGTCGTGGAACACGCTCGACTCGGGGCTCAAGCTCTTCTTCTCGCGCGAGGTGCGCGGCAAGGCAGGGGAAGACCTGGTCGAGAAGCAGAATGCCGAGATCGGGCTGATGCCGGTGGTGGCCAACGAGGCGGCGGCCTACGGCTACGAAGCCGAGGACCGGCATTTCGTGCGCGCGTTTCTCGGCAAGGAAGCGCCCCAGCTCACCTTCGACGATGGGCTCGAGGTGGTGAAGATCCTCATGACGTCGTATCAGAGCGCCGAGCAGGGAAAGACGCTGGCATTCCCGCCGAAGGGGATCGAGAAGTTCGTGCCGGCGGTGGCGCGAGGCGATTGGAATCCTCGGTAGTCGGGGGCTATCGGCGGGGGCTATCGGCGGGGGCTATCAGCGGGGGCTATTGGCGATCGAGTGCGATGATGGGGTGAGGGCCGTGCGTCGCGAGGCGATCGGCTAACGGCGGCGGCTATCGGGCTATCGGGGCAGATGACAGCTATCGGCTTGGCCGGTGGCTATGCCTCCGACTAGGGCAACCCGGAGAGTGTGATGCCGCGCGATTTCGGTTCGGTACGCCAGGGAATCGTGGTGGCGCCCCGGCGAGAGGGCCTAGTGTACAGTCGACCCCCTCGGAGCCCGTCGTGGGTGACTATCGCAAACTCATTGTCTGGCAGCACGCGTCAGCTGTGGCAGACCGCATTCGCACTGTCGTCGCACGCCTCTCAGCCGCCGAGCAGCGGCGGTTCAGCGACCAGGCCTGCAGAGCCGCTGATTCAATTTCGCTCAA
>DATNAT010000243.1:0-10242 GCA_035572355.1 Gemmatimonadaceae bacterium | reverse complement strand
TCCCGCGGCGTCACCACCGCCTTGCCGGGCAGCAGATAGACGTTGACCTCGGTCCGCATGCCGATCTTGTCCGGGATGTACACGCCCGGCTCGATCGAGAACGCCACGCCCGGCACAAGCTGCCGCACGTCGCGCGTCTCGAGATTGTCCAGGTGCGGACCGGATCCGTGCAGGTCGCGTGAATCGATCGAATGCCCGGTGCGGTGCGTGAAGTACTGCCCGTACCCGCGCGACGTGATCACGGCGCGGGCCGCGTCGTCGACTTCGGCGCCCCGCAGCGGCGCGCCGGCCGTCACCCGCTCGTTGACGAGAGCGATCGCCGCGTCGCGCGCGTCGCGCACGGTATTCCAGATCTTCAATGCCTCGTCCGACGGCTTGCCCACCGACGCCATCCAGGTCTGGTCGGCGTAGACGCCGCCCGGCTCTTTGGCCCACAGGTCAATGAGCACGATCTCGCCGTCCTTGATCGTTCGCGGTGCGTCGGCGGTGGGCTCGTAGTGCGGGTTCGCCGCGTTGGCGCCCGCCGACACGTTGGGACCGTGGTCGGTGGACAGGCCGGCGTGCTCGAAGCGATCGCGAATCCACTGCATCAGCTCGTGCTCGGCGATCGGGCCGCCTTCGGCGCCGCGCGCACGGCGGCCGGCGAGCGCGAACGCGTCGCGCGCGATCTGCGCGATGGTTTCGGCGGCCCGCACGTGCGACGCGATGTGGGCTTCGGTCCAGCCGGCGTAGAAGCGCGTGACCAGCTCGTCCGACGACACGACCGTCGCCCCCGCGCCGCGCACCATCTCGAGCACGCCGGCCGGAATGCGGTCGAGATACGGCACGGCGTCGCCCGCCGAATACTCCATGGCCACACGTTTGCCGCCGACCTGTTTGGCGAGCGTCGACTCGAGGCTCTGCCAGCTCGAGTAGATCTGGTTGGGCCAGGCCGACGGCCAGTCGTGCCACGGACCCTGTTCGATGACGTGCGAGATCGCGACGGGCGTGCCGCGCGTCGGCACGAACGCAAAGGCGCGGCGCGTCGTCATGCCGTCGAGCCGGATCATCGCGGCGGCGATCGGATTGAGTCCGCGAAAATCGTAGAGGAGCCAGCCGTCGACGCCGGCATCGGCGAGGGCGCGCTGCACGGCGGGAAGCGTTTCGGGAGTCAGCATGAGCGATCTCGTCTCGATCCGTTCAGTCCAGACCGGCCAGGCGGTCGAAGGAGCGCCAGTCGGCGCGCCACTCGCACGTGCCTTCGCCGCGGCCGGTGCAGCGCACATGCTCCACCGCGCCGATGCTGCCGATCAGCTTGAGCAGGAGCTCTCGCAGGGAGGCTTCATAGTACGTGCAGCCGATGCTCCCCGGTGCGACGCCGATCGTGATCGACCGCGGCACCTCGAGCAGCAGAAAATTTCCGACGCGGCGGACGTTGCCGGAGAGGTACCGGCTGGAGATCTTCCTCGCGTGCCGATACGCCATGGGGCGCGACATCGCCGACGGGAGGAGCCGCATCATGCGCCGCGTGACCGGCGAGACGGTCGCGTACGCCTGTCTCGCCATGTAGCGCCCGGCGGCGCGAAACACCGCTTCGGCGTCGGGCCGGCGGCCGATCAGCTTGGCGAGCGCGATCGCCTCGTCGTGCGACGTGCGATGCCCTTTGCGGACCGCCTCGGTGTGCCGCTTGATCTGCGCGTAGATCGTGTCGCTCAAGCCGAGCCGCTTGTTGCGCAGCTCGTCGACATACTCCGCGTCGAACTGATCGCTCGGCGTGTCGACGTTGCGAACCGCCTCGAGAAGGCTGAGCGGCAGGAGAGAGTCTACGGTGGCGAGCATGTGCTTCGTCGGCGGCATCGGCGGCAGGCAAAGTGCGAAGGTAGCCGCGCACGACAACGCGTTCAAGGCGCGTTGCGATGATTTCACGCGCTTTGCTCGGCGTCGCGCTGGCGATTGCGATCGCACTCGTCGCACGACGCGCCCGCTCGCTGTCGGCGAGCGGCGCGGCGGCGGCGGCGGTGATCGGCACGCTCGCCGTCGCGGCGGGATGGGACTGGGGCATCCTCCTCATCACATACTTCGCGTCGTCCAGCGCGCTCTCGCGCCACGGCAGAGTCGACAAGGAACGGCGCACGGCGGCAATCGTCGCCAAAGGCGGGGAGCGGGATGCGGTGCAGGTCGCGGCGAACGGCCTGGTGTTCGCCCTGGCTGCGTTAGCCTTCTTGATCAACGCCAATACGCGCTGGTTCGCGCTCGGCGCCGGCTCGCTGGCCGCGTCGGCCGCAGACAGCTGGGCGACCGAGCTCGGGACGTTGTACGGAGGCTCCCCGCGCTCGATCCTCAGCTGGCGCGCCGTGCCGCCGGGAACCTCCGGGGGTATGTCGACGATTGGCACAGTGGCAGCCGTGGCTGGCGCGCTGTTCGTGGCGCTGGCCGCGGCGTTGATCGGTTGGCGGTCCGCGGCGAGTGCCGCCTTCGCGGGAGGAGTCGCCGGCATGCTGATCGACTCGGTGCTGGGTGCCACGCTGCAACAGCGGCGCTGGTGTCCCGTTTGCCAACGTGAAACGGAACGGACGACGCACGACTGTGGAACGCCAACCGCGCGTCGAGGCGGGCTGGCCTGGCTCGACAACGACATAGTGAACCTTCTCAGCAACGCGGCGGGTGGTTTGGTGGCGTTCGCGCTGGCGCGGTAGACGGGTGGCGTGAAGAGTCCTCGAGTGCTCGTCGTCGGCGGTGGACCGGCCGGCGCGTCGGTGGCGTTCGCGCTGGCGCGGCGCGGCGTGGAGGTGCTCGTCGTCGACCGTGCGCGCTTTCCGCGGCCGAAACCGTGCGCCGAATATCTGAGCCCGGAAGCGTCGCGAATTCTGGCCGACATGGGCGCGCTCGACGCGATCGAGGCGACCGGTGCCGCGGCGCTCGCCGGCATTCGCGTTCGCGCGCCAAACGGCTTCACCATCGCCGGCGATTTCGTCGCGAAACACGGTTTCCGAGGCTTTCGCGACCGCGGGCTCTCCGTGCGCCGCGAGGTGCTGGACGCGATTCTGCTCGACCGTGCGCGTGCCGCCGGTGCGCACGTGCTCGAGGGGGTTCGCGTGACGGACGTCGTGCGCGAGGGCGAGCGGACAGTGGGTGTACGGACGCTGGTTGGCGACGCTGGCGGCGAGCTGCGCGCGCCGATCGTCGTTGCGGCGGACGGGCTGCGATCTGTGATCGCTCGCCGGCTCGGCCTCGCGCGGAGCCATCGCTGGCCGCGTCGGCTCGCGCTCGTCACGCATTACCGGGACGTGCTCGACGTCGGCGAGCATGGCGAGATGCACGTCGAGCGCGACGGCTACGTCGGCATCGCCGACGTCGGAAACGGGCTGACGACGGTTGCGCTGGTCGTGCCCGCCGGCCGCTCGCGCGAGATGTCGGGCGATCGGGCGGCGTTCGTCGACCGTTGGCTCGCCGCCCACAGGCATCTCGCGCCGCGCTTCGCCGGCGCGACGCGTGCGTCGCCGGTCGTGGCAACGGGACCGTTCGCGTCGCATGCCAAGCGCGCCTGGGCGCCGGGTGTCGCGCTGGTCGGCGATGCGGCGGACTTCTTCGACCCGTTCACCGGCGAGGGCATCTACGCCGCGCTGCGGGGCGGCGAGCTGCTCGCCGAACACATCGCGCAGGCCCTGGAGCAATCCGACTCGAAAGCGCAGGACGCATGTCTCGCGGCGTACGACGCGGCGCGCCGGCGGGAGTTCGGCGGTAAGTGGCTCGTCGAGCGCGTGATCGGAGCCGTGGTGGGTGCGGCACCGCTCATCAACCGCGCGGCGAGCCGGCTGTCGCGGCGCAAGGACCTCGCTGACTTGTTGATCGGGGTAACGGGCGATTTCGTGCCGGCGCGCGAAGTCGTGAGATTGGGCTATGTTTGGAGCGTCTTCGGCTGGACGCCATGATCGACTCCGAAACTTTCCGCAGCGTACTCGGCCGGTTCGCCACGGGCATCACCATCGTCACGTCGCGCGACGCAAAAGGGCGCGACTACGGGATGACGGTGAGCGCGTTCTCGTCGCTCAGCCTGTCGCCGCCGCTCGTGCTCTGGTGCGTCGACCATTCCGCGTCGATGCACCCGCTTCTGCTCGAGCATCCGGCGGTCGGGATCAACGTTCTCTCATCGGACCAGGAAGCGTATTCGCGCCGCTTCGCCGACACGACGGCGAAAGGGTTCGACGGGATCGCCTACACGCGCGGCGAGGACGGCGTCGTGCTGCTCGACGCGGCCCTGGCGCACCTCGAATGCCGCGTCGTGCAGCATCACGACGTGGGCGATCACACGGTCGTCATCGCCGAAGTCGACCGCGCGCAGCCGATGGAGGGGCGCCCCCTGCTCTACTATCGCGGCGGGTACGCGCGGTTGGAACGGTGAGCTCGTGGTCGGAGGCGCTCGCGCCGGAGCGCCGGCGCGGCGTCGAGCTCCTCGACGACCCGCAGATCGACGCCGCGGTACGCGAGCGGTCGATCATCGACGTCACGCGCTCGAATCGCTGGCTCGGCGGGTTGCGCGCGGCGAGCGCGGCACTGCGTGACGCGCTGCGCGACGCGATGCGCAGCGTGTTGGACGAAACTGCGGGAGCGCGCCGCGCGCTCACCTTGCTCGACGTCGGCACCGGGCTGGCCGACATTCCGCAGAGTGCCCGCGCGGTGGCGCGCGCGCTCGGCATCGAGCTCTTCACCGTCGGCGTGGATGAAGCGAGCTCGCTGCTCGTGGCGGCGCGTTCGGCGATCGACGCCGGCGTATGTGCCGACGCACTCGCGCTTCCGTTCGCCGACGGCGCCGTGGACGTGGTCATCTGCTCGCAGCTGCTCCACCACTTCGTCGACGCCGACGCCGCGCGTCTCGTGAACGAATTGAATCGCGTGGCGCGCCGGGCCGTGGTGGTGAGCGATCTCCGGCGGAGCTGGGTCGCGGCCGCCGGCTTCTGGCTCGTGTCCTTTCCCCTGCGCTTTCATCCGGTCACGCGGCATGACGGAACGGTCTCGGTGATGCGCGGCTTCACGGCGAGCGAGCTGCAGCGGATCGTTCGCGCCGGCGCGGGCGTCGAGCCGGTCGTGCGTCGGCGGCTCGGCTATCGGCTCACCGCGCGGTGGACGCCGCGGCGCGCCGCATGAGCGACGCGTCGGCCGGTGCGCCGCTCGACCTCGGACCGATGCCGTCGGACCGGTCGATGCGCACGGTGGACGAGCTGGTGGTGCGTGCGCCGCTCGAGCGGATTTTCGCGCTCGCGGCCGACGTGGAGCGGTGGCCGAGCCATCTCTCACACTATCGGTATGTGAAGTTCCTCGAGCGGCGCGCCGACGGCGGCGGGATCGTCGAGATGTCCGCAAACCGGCCGTTCGGCGCCGTAGAGTGGCCGACCTTCTGGACGTCGCTCATGTCGGTGGTGCCTCCGGGAAATCCTGGCGCGGCGCCGGCGATCCGATTTCGGCACATCCGGGGCGTGACGGCGGGGATGGAGGTCGAATGGAGCTTTGCGGCCTCGGCCGCTGGCGGAGGAACGCTCGTGCGAATCGTTCATCTGTGGAACGGCCCGCCGTGGCCGCTGATTGGTGAAGTGGCGGCGCGCGGCGTGATCGGACCGGTGTTCGTGCATGGAATCGCGTCGCGTACCCTTGCCGGACTAGGGCGCGCAGCGGAACGTTGACCAGGGCGGGATCACAATGCGAGGTATCGAGTGACTGATCGGCGGCGGGTGGCGATCACAGGCATCGGCGCGGTGACGCCGATCGGCATCACGCGCGAAGGACTCTGGGATGGCCTCCAGAATCAGCGATCCGCCATTCGATCGGTGACGCGATTCGACGCCTCGATCTACCGCAGCCAGATCGCGGCCGAGATCGACTTTCACGGCAGCGACTTCATCGAGGAGCGTCGACTCAAGCGCCTCGATCGATATGGCCAGTTCACCGTGGCCTGCGCGCGCCTGGCGATCGCCGACGCGGAGCTCGACCTGGCGAAGGAAGACCGCGAGCGCATCGGCTCGACGATGGGCAGCGCGCTCGGCGGCGTCGGCTACGCCGAGGAGCAGTTCGGCGTCTTCTTGCGCGAGGGCATTCGCGGCGTGTCGGCTACGCTCGCCACCAACGTGTTCGGCGGCGCGGCGAGCTGCAACGTGGCGATCGAGTTCGGCGTGCAGGGTCCGAACAGCACCAACGCGATGAGCTGCGCTTCGGGGACGATGGCGATCGGCGAGGGCTTCCGGCAGATCCGCGACGGCTACGCCGACGTGATGATCTCGGGCGGCGTCGAGGCGCCGCTCAACCAGCTCTGCTTCGGCGCGTTCGCGATCATCCGCGCGATGTCGACGCGCAACGACGACCCCGGCCATGCGTCGCGGCCATTCGACCGCACGCGCGATGGATTCGTGATGGGGGAGGCTGCGTCAGTCGTCGTGCTCGAAGAGTACGGGCGGGCGAAGGCGCGCGGTGCCCACATCTATGGCGAAGTCGTGGGATATGCGTTCTGCAATGACGCGCATCATATGACTGCGCCCCGCCCCGACGGCTCGCAGGCGGCGCGGGCGATTCGGGGCGCGCTGGCCGACGGACACGTGGCGCATACCGACATCGGATACGTCAACGCCCACGGGTCGAGCACACCGCTCAACGATCCGACCGAGACGCGCGCCATTCGAACGGTGTTCGGCGACCATGCCGCGAAGCTCCAGGTGAGCAGCACCAAGGCGTATTACGGGCACGCGCTCGGCGCCTCCGGCGCGATCGAGACGGCGATCTGCGCGTTGTCTTTGGAGCGGGGCTGGCTGCCCCCGACGCTCAACCTCGACGACCCGGACGACGGTTGCGATCTGGACTACATCCCGGGCAACGGCCGCCGCGCGAGCATGGAGTACGCCGTCAACAACTCCTTCGGCTTTGGCGGCATCAATGCCGCGCTGGTGTTGAAGCGGGCTGATTGATGTAGTTTAGTCGGCGCGGACCGGCGCGCTCCCGGCGGAATGCGGCGGCACGACGTCGACTCTACTCCCCTTCACTCCGGGCCAATATGAAAGACGCTTGGCGCCACTTCGCGGCCGAATTCATCGGCACGTTCGCGCTGGTGTTCATCGGCGGCGGCGCGATCATCACCAGTCCCATGCTCCAGGTGCAGGCGGCGGTCGTGAACATCGCGTTCGCGCACGGCCTCATCCTGGCAATTATGGTGACGGCGACGATGCGCATCTCGGGCCATCTCAACCCCGCGGTGACGGCCGGATTCCTCGTCACCCGCCGCATCGATCCAATGATGGCCGTGGTCTACTGGATTGCCCAGCTGATGGGCGCGATCATCGCGGCGTACCTGCTCAAGGCCCTCTACCCGGCGAACATCGTCTCCGTCACGCGGCTCGGCGGCCAGTCGATCTCGTCGGACATCAACATGATCCAGGCGATCTCGCTCGAGGCGATCGCCACGTTCTTCCTCGTATTCGTCGTCTTCGGCACGGCGGTGGATCCGCGCGGGCCGAAGGTCGGCGGCTTCGCGATCGGACTCGCCGTCACGGCGGGCATCCTCGGCATCGGGCCGCTGACTGGCGGGTCGATGAACCCGGCGCGGTCGTTCGGTCCGGCGCTCGTGACGCACATCTTCGAGGGCCAGACCGCGTACTGGATCGGTCCGCTGCTCGGCGGCATCGTCGCAGCGCTGTTGTACGACCGGTTGTTCCTGTCGCGCGAAGTCGAGCCGGTGGACCACGGCGCCATTCGGCCCGCGGCCTGATGTCCGCACGTCGGGTATCTTTCGAGAGATGACGGGGCCTCCTCCGCAGCCGCCGATCCCGTCGCTCTCGAACGCCCGCGAGCGCAAGATCGACGAGTTGTCGCGCCACTTCGCGAACGACGATCTCTCGCTCGAGGATCTCGAGCGGCGGATCGAGCGCGTCTACAAATCGGCCAGCCTCGCCGAGCTCGACTCGATCACCGCCGACCTGGTGCCGATGCCGGCGGCGCATCCGGCACCGCGCTCGCCGCGCGATCGGCTCGCCGCGGCCGCCGCGCCGTCGACGTCGGTGGAGCTTGGCTACGAACTCGGCCGGTCGCGGCTGTTATCGATCATGAGCTCGACGCGGCGGGTCGGCCGGTGGGCCACGCCGCGCGAGCTCGACGTGCTGGCGGTCATGTCCGACACGCGGATCGACCTGACGAACGCCGTGCTGCCGGTCGGGGGCGTCGTGGACATCGACATCAGCGCGGTGATGGCGTCGCTCCAGATCTTCGTTCCGCCGGGAATGCGCGTCGTCAATCAGCTGCACTCGATCATGTCGGACGTGCGAAGCGACGCCGACGAGGTCGGCATTCCGGGCACGCCGCCGTCGATGCCAGTGGTGCGGCTGCGCGGCATCGTATTCATGGGCAACGTGCGTGTGCGCGTGCGGCGGCGGGAGGAGACGTCGTACGATCTCGACGACGATTGAGAGGACGGGTTGAACGTTAGACGTGGGACGTTGGGCGCACCTGCGTGCCGCTTACGTTCAACGTTCAACGTCCAACTGCTTCACGGCCCCGCCGCCAGATAGGCCGCATCGTACCGCTGGATCGATTCGGCGATGGCCTGCATCGCGGCGTTGCTCTTTTCCCAGCCATGGATCTCGACCTTCTTCCCTTCCAGCGCTTTGTACGTCGAGAAGAAGTATTCGACTTCGTTGAGCAGGTGGCGCGGAATGTCCGCGATGTCGAACGCCTCTTCGTAGTAGGGATCGTGCAGCGGCGCGGCGAGGATCTTGTCGTCGGGCTCGCCCCGGTCGCGCATGCGCAGCACGCCGAGCGGGCGCACGTCGATCATGCAGCCGGGAAAAGTCTGCTCCTTCACGAGGACGAGCACGTCGAGCGGATCGCCGTCTTCGTACAACGTGCGCGGAATGAAGCCGTAGTCGCCCGGATAGTGCACCGACGAGTAGAGCACGCGGTCCAGCTTCATCATCCCCGTGTGCTTGTCGAGCTCGTACTTGTTCCGGCTCCCCGACGGGATCTCGATCACCGCCGTGACCTCCTCCGGTGCTCTGGCGCCGGGGGAGAGATCGCGCCAGAGATTGATCACGCGGGCGCGGGCGACGCGGCGCGCGTCATCGTGCCTTTGTACGACATCGGCTCTTCGACGACCTCGAAGTTGCGCGCGTTGAGCGCCGTGATGCGGGCGAGCTCGTCGCGCGTGAGATCGGGCGCGTCGCTCGCCGCCGCGAACTCGGCGAGCTGCTCGTCGTCATAGATGTTGGGCAGCGTCGTCACGACTCGCGGCTCGGCGAGGAGCCACTTGAGCGCCGCCTGGCCCAGGGTCATGCGCTTGGTGAGGAAGTCGAGCGTCCTCACCTTCTTCACGCCGTTGACGAGCCACGACCGCGGCCGATGGCGGCGATGGTCATTCTCCGGGAAGACCGTGTCTTCGGTGTACTTTCCCTCGAGCATGCCGGACGCGTGCGTCACGCGAATGTTGAAGCAGCAGTTGGGCGCGTGCGCCTTGGCGGCGTCGAGCATCGCCGTGCCGGGATGCTGCTCGAGGATGTTCCAGATCATCTGGATCGTGTTGATTTCCGGCTCGCGCTCGACGAGCTCGACAGCCTCGTACAACCAACCAATGGCCGGTCCGAACGCAGCGCCCCAGGCGAGAATCTTTCCCTCGCGCTGGAGGTCGCGGAGGGTGGCCCAGATCTCGGGGTCGCGCACGTGCTCCATCTTGGCGTTGTGGAGCTGGAGGACGTCGATGTAGTCGGTCTCGAGGCGCTCGAGGCAGCGGTCCACGGCGAGGCGCAGAAAGGCCGGATCGGTGCGCATCGGCAGCTCGGCTTGTCCGCGGCGCACCTTCTGCGCCTGCTCATCATAGATGTCATATCCAACTTTCGTCGCGATGACGACGTCCCGGCGCCGCCCGCGGAACGCGTCGGCGAGCTGGCGTTCGGCCCGCCCGTTGCCGTAGGCGTCGGCCGCGTCGAAGAAGGTGACGCCGTGATCGTCGTGCGCCCGGCGGAGCATCGAGACGGCTTCCGCGTCCGACTTCTCACCCCACCAGCCGGTGGAGATGGTCCAGGTGCCGAAGCCGACCTCGCTCACCGAGATCGACGTGCCGGGAAAGATGCGGTACTTCATGCGTGTCCGAAGTTCGGCCGCGCGGTCAGCAGCGCCGCCGCCGCTCGCGCGAAATAGGTGATGATGACGTCCGCGCCGGCGCGCCGGATGCCGAGCAGCGACTCCATCATCACGCGCTCGCGATCGATCCAGCCACGTTCGGCGGCTGCCTGTATC
>DATNAT010000242.1:0-7398 GCA_035572355.1 Gemmatimonadaceae bacterium | reverse complement strand
CCGCCGTGCATGCGGAGCCGCTTGAGCCGCGCGGCGATCCGCTCGTCTTGCGTGACCATCATGCCGCCGTCGCCGTAGCCACCGAGGTTCTTCGACGGAAAGAAGCTGAACGTGCCGATCGTCGCGACTTCGCCGGCCATGCGCCAGACGCCGTCGATCGACCGCCGGGCGCCGATCGTTTGCGCCGCGTCCTCGATCACCGGCAGCCCGGGCATCGCCGACATGACCTGTTCGATCGGCGCCATCTGGCCAAACAAGTCGACCGGCATCACGGCTTTGGTCTTCGATGTGCGCGCCGCGGCCGCCGCATCGGGCCGGATGTTGAACGTCTTCGGCTCGATGTCGACGAACACCGGCTTTGCGCCGGCGTTATGGATCGTGCCCGCCGTCGCGAAGAAGGTGAACGGTGTGGTGATCACCTCGTCCCCCGGGCCGATGTCGAGCGCGCGGAGGGCGAGCAGCAGCGCGTCGGTCCCGCTCGCGCAGCCGACCGCGTATTTGGTGTGGGAGAGCGCCGCGACGTCGCGCTCGAGCGCTTCGACCGGGGCGCCGAGGATGAAGAGCTGAGAATCGACGACGCCCATGAGGGCGGACACGACTTCATCGCGGATCGTCGCGTGCTGGGCACGCAGATCCAGCAGAGGAACAGGCATTATGAATGTCGAGGGATGGAGATCGTGCCGCCGACAGGACGCGCCGGGCGGCGCGCGCGTCACGGCTTCGAACCTGTAAAGTTCGCCGTGGCAGGCAGATCCGTCAATTACGGTGAACCAAAACCGATCAGGTGGTTGTGCGGAGCGGAATCGGTACCTCGTACCCAATCTTGGCCGACTCGTACATGCCGAGGATCAGCTCCAGCGACTTCCGTCCCGCCCGGCCGTCGGTCTCGGGCTTCGCTTCTCCGCGCAGCACCGCGAGTACGTTCCGATAGTAGCCCTCGTGCCCGAACCCGTAGACATTCGGTGGGTTAGTGCTCGCCGCCTCGACCAGTTTGTCGTCGTCGTCGTACTCCGCAAACAACCAGGTCTCGACGCGATTGACCGCCGTGCCACCGATCTTGACCGACCCTTTTTCCCCGAGGATCGTGATCGATCCCTCGAGGTTTTTCGGATAGGTCAGCACATTCACCTCGATCACCCCCAGGGCCCCCGACCGAAATTTGACAAGCCCGACCCCAGAATCCTCGGCCTCGATGGATCGCGCCTGCGTCGCGGTCTTGGCCATGATGCTTTCCACCGGCCCGACCAGCCACTGCATCAGATCGACGTAATGGGATGCCTGATTCATGATCGCGCCCCCGTCGAACTCCCACGTGCCGCGCCATGGCTCGGCCGCGTAGTACTCGTTCGGCCGCTGCCAGCGGACGGTCACGTTGGCCATGTAGATCCGTCCGAAGCGCCCCTTGTCCACGGCGCGCTTGAGCAATTGGATCGGCGGGTTGAGGCGATTCTGCTTGACGACGAACAGCTGGACCCCGGCCTCGTCGCAGGCATGCACCAACTCGTCCGCCTGGGCCAGCGAGATCGACATCGGCTTTTCGGTGACGACATGCTTGCCGGCGCGCGCGGCCGCAGCGCCCTGCGCCGCGTGCATTCCCGACGGCGTGCACACGGCCACGATGTCGAACGAATCGCCCGCCGTGCGCAGCATCTCGTCGAGCGAACGAAAGCTCGGCACCCCCTGCTCCGTCCCGGCTCGCGCGGCGCGTTCGCCGCTGACATCGCAGACCGCCGCGAGCGACAGGCCGTCGACCTTGCGGATCGCATCGAAGTGGTTCTTGCTGATGCGCCCACAGCCGACGAGCGCGATGCGGAATCCCGCCGGTGCCGCGCTCATCGCCGAACCTCGGTCGCCGCGCCAACGGCGAGGATACCATCGCCCCGCCGTTCGTACTCCGTGCCGCACGCCGCGCAGCGCCCGGCCCCGGCGTCCGACAACCGCTCGCCACACTGGCACATCCATCCGATGCGCCGCGCCGGCACGCCGGCCATCAGCGCATACGGCGCCACGTCCTTCGTGACGACTGCACCGGCGCCGATGAACGCGAATTCGCCGAGCGTCGTCCCGCAGACGATCGTCGCATTCGCGCCGATCGAGACCCCGCGCTTGACCAGCGTTCGCTTGTATTCCGACTTGCGCGACACGTGACTGCGCGGATTGATCACGTTCGTGAACACCATCGACGGGCCGCAGAACACGTCGTCCTCGAGCTCGACGCCCTCGTAGATCGACACGTTGTTCTGGATCTTGCAATTGCGCCCCAGTCGCGTGCCGTTCATCACGACGACGTTTTGGCCGAGGCTGCACCGCTCTCCGACCACGGCGCCGCTCATGACGTGACAGAAGTGCCAGATCTTGGTGCCGGCGCCGACCTGTGCCCCTTCGTCGACGTACGCCGACTCGTGAATGAAAACGTCGCTCATCGGGCGCCCTCGCGTACGCCGGTCGCAAAGCCGCCGGCGCGCGCACTTGCACGCTCGGCGACGAGATCACTCTGCCACTCCTGGAGCGACCGCACGCGCGGGCCGCGAGAGCGCAGCGAGAGGATCGCGTCGCACGCCGCATTGGCCGCCGACATCGTCGTCGTGTAGGACACGCGGTTCACGATCGCCGCCTGGCGCAGCATGTAGTCGTCGAGCTGGGCGTGCTTCCCCATCGGGGTATTGATTAACAATTGCGTGTCGCGGTTGACGATCATGTCGAGGCAGTTGGGTCGGCCTTCATGAATCTTGAGCACGCGAGTCGACGGGATGCCGCGCGCCTTGAGATAAGCCGCCGTCCCTGCCGTGGCCATGATCTCGAATCCCATCTCGTGGAAGCGTCGAGCGATCGGCGTGACCGTCGGCTTGTCGGAGTCGATCACCGTGATCAACACGACGCCGGCCAGCGGCAGCCCGTTCGACGCGGCGAGCTGCGACTTGGCAAACGCCGAGCCGAAGGAATCGGAGATACCCATCACCTCGCCCGTCGACCGCATTTCCGGACCGAGCACCGGATCGGTGCCCGGAAACTTGTTGAACGGGAACACGGCCTCTTTGCACGATACGTACGGCGGCGCAATCTCCTCGGTGAATCCGATGTCGTCGAGCGTCTCGCCGAGCATGACTCGCGCGGCGAGCGACGCTAGCGGTACGCCGATCGCCTTCGAGACGAATGGAATGGTGCGGCTGGCCCGCGGGTTCACCTCGAGCACGTAGACGACGCCGTCCTTGATCGCGTACTGGACGTTGATCAGCCCCACGACCTCGAGCGCCGTCGCCAGGGCCACCGTCTGCTCGCGCATCGTCTGCATGTCCGACTCGCCGATCAGATACGGCGGCAGCACGCAGGCCGAGTCGCCGGAGTGAATGCCGGCGTCCTCGATGTGCTGCATGATCCCGCCGATCACGACTCGCGTGCCGTCCGAGATGGCGTCGACGTCGCACTCGAACGCGTTCTCGAGGAAGCGGTCGACGAGCACCGGTCGCTCCTCAGACACGCGAACTGCCGTCGCAAAATAGTTCTCCAGCGACGCCGGATCGTACACGATCTGCATCGCGCGCCCGCCGAGGACGTAGGACGGCCGAACGAGCACCGGATAGCCGATCCGTTCGGCGACGCGCAAGGCCTCGGCAACGCTCGTCGCCGTACCGTTGGCCGGCTGTTCCAACCCAAGCCCGCGAGCGATCTCGTCGAATCGCCGCCGGTCCTCGGCGGCGTCGATCGAATCGGGGCTCGTGCCGAGAATCCGTACGCCGGCCGCCTCGAGTGGACGCGTCAACTTGAGCGGCGTCTGGCCGCCGAGCTGCACGATCACACCGAGTGGCTGCTCGCGTTCGACGATCTCGAGCACGTCTTCGAGCGTGAGAGGCTCGAAATACAATTTATCCGAGGTGTCAAAGTCGGTCGACACCGTCTCGGGGTTCGAGTTGATCATGATCGTCTCGATCCCCTGCTGCCGGAGCGCGATCACGGCGCGCACGCAGCAGTAATCGAACTCCACACCCTGGCCAATCCGATTCGGCCCGCTGCCAAGGATCACGACCGAGCGCCGACCGCTCCGCGGAGCCTCGCTCTCCTCGTCGTAGCTGCCGTACAGATAGGGCGTCGCGCTCGGAAACTCGCCGGCGCAGGTGTCGACCATCTTGTAGGCGGGGCGCACGTCCTGCGCCCATCTGCGCTCACGCACCGCGGCCTCACTCTCGCCGCGGAGCGCGCCGAGCTGACGGTCCGAGAAGCCCATCTGCTTCATCCGCCGCGTCACCGAGGCGTCGACCGCGTCGAGCGCCCCGTAGTCCTGCTCGGCGTCGATCAGCTCGCGCATCTGCTCGAGGAACCAGCGATCGATCGCGGTGAGCTCGTAGATGTCGTCGACGGAGAACCCCTGCTCCATCGCGCGCTTGACCTGGAAAATTCGCTCGGGCGTCGGCTGGCGCAGGGCGCTGCGCAGGGATGCGACGCTGTCGTCGGGCAGCCGGTCGTCCTGCAGCCGGCCTGCCGTCGTCCATCCGGTGCGCCCGGTCTCGAGCGCGCGAAGACCTTTCTGGAATGCTTCCTTGAACGTGCGTCCGATCGCCATTGCCTCGCCGACCGACTTCATCTGCGTCGTGAGATACGGGCTCGCCGATGGAAACTTCTCGAACGCAAACCGGGGAACCTTGACGACGACGTAGTCGAGCACCGGTTCGAACGACGCCGGGGTCGTCTTGGTGATGTCGTTCGAGATCTCGTCGAGCCGGTAGCCCACGGCGAGCTTGGCGCCGATGCGCGCGATCGGGAAGCCGGTCGCTTTGGACGCGAGCGCCGACGAACGCGACACGCGCGGATTCATCTCGATGACGAGCATCTCGCCGTCGCGCGGATTGACCGCGAACTGAATGTTGCAGCCGCCCGCGTCGACGCCGACTTCCCGAATGATCGCGACCGCCGCGTCGCGCATCGTCTGGTACTCGCGATCGGTCAATGTCATCGCCGGTGCGACGGTGATCGAGTCGCCGGTGTGCACGCCCATCGGGTCGAGATTCTCGATCGAGCAGACGATCACGACGTTGTCGTCGTGATCGCGCATCACCTCGAGCTCGAACTCCTTCCAGCCGATCACACTCCGTTCGACGAGCACCTGATGCGTGGGCGATTGATCGAGGCCATGCTTGACGATCCGCTCGAACTCCTCGCGGTTGTAGGCGATGCCCCCTCCCGTGCCGCCGAGGGTGAACGACGGCCGGATGATCGCCGGAAAGCTGGTGATGTCGAGGATTGCCTCGGCCTCGTCATAGCTTTCGGCGATCCCGCCCGCCGCGACGGCGAGCCCGATGCGCCGCATCGCCTCGGCGAACAGCCGCCGGTCCTCGGCGATCGAGATCGCGTGCGCCGTCGCACCGATCAACTCGACACCGTATCGCTCGAGCGCCCCCGACTCCGAGAGCGCCATCGCGACGTTGAGCGCCGTCTGGCCCCCCATCGTCGGCAGAATCGCGTCCGGCTTTTCCCGTTGGAGAATCAGCTCGACGAACTCCGGCGTCACCGGCTCGATGTACGTCCGATCCGCGAACTCCGGATCGGTCATGATCGTCGCCGGGTTGGAATTGATCAGGATGACCTCGTAGCCCTCCTCCTTGAGGGCTTTCGTCGCCTGCGTGCCGGAATAGTCGAACTCCGCGGCCTGGCCGATGATGATCGGCCCAGATCCGATCACGAGGATTCGATGGAGGTCAGTCCGTCGCGGCATTCAGCAAGTCGTCGATGATGTCGGCGTGCGTGTGGCGAGGCGCCCAGCCGGTGTCGCGCATGAGCTTGGCCGGCGAGCCGATGAGCGTTGGGATGTCCGAGCGGCGAACGAGCGCGCTCGCGGTAGTAATGTCGGCACGCACGCCAGCGCGCAGCAAGACGTCAGCTGCCAACTGTTTCGTGCTCAGCCCGCGACCGCTCGCCACATTGTACGTCTCGCCCGGCCGGCCGAGGGCCGCGAGCGCGAGATACGCCTCGACCACGTCCGCGACGTGCAGGTAGTCGCGGACCACGTCGTTGCCGATCACGAGCGGTCCTGGCTCGCCCCGCTCGATGCGGCGCGCGCGCGCGACCAGCGACGGCAGCAGGTACTGCTCGCCGTGCCCGACGCCGGAGTGGTTGAAGCTCCGGGTGCAGATGACCCGAGCGCCGGTCGCCCGCTGCGCCGCGAGCGCAACCGTCTCCTGCGCGGCCTTCGACGCCGCGTAGGTCCAGGCTGGACGCTGCTCGGCGGTCTCGCCGAGCGGCATCTCCGACGAGTCGTGAAGGCCGTACTGCGTGCCGGTGCCCACGACGAGCACGGTGGGATCGAGCGTCCCCGCAACACGACGACGTTCGACGGCGGACAGCAGGCGCACGGCGCCGGTCGTATTGACGTCGTACGTCGTCTCGGGCGAGCGCTCGGCGTCGGGCGGAAAGCTCACACCGGCGAGATGGACGATGAGCTCGGGCGCGCTTCGCTCGACGACGTCGTCCACCTGTTCGGCGTTGCGTACATCGAGCTCGAGCCATCGCGTGCACCGGCGTTCGGCGTCGTCGAGGATCGATGGCCCGGTGAACGTTGCACCGAGCCCCGCCAGATCGACGTTGTCGCCGCGCTCGAGAAGCGCGCGAGCAAGCCACTGACCGACGAATCCGCCGCCGCCGGTCACCAGGACGCGCATTCTGCCTCTCCTAGCGCCGCGCCCGTTGGCGCTCCAGATCCGCGTCGACCATCATCTCGACGAGCGACTTGAACGCGACGGTCGGCGTCCAACCGAGTTGCTCGCGGGCCTTGGATGCATCGGCGACGAGCAAGTCCACTTCCGCCGGCCGCAAGAAGCGCGGGTCCTGCACCACGTACTCCCGGTAGTCGAGCCCGACGTGGGCGAACGCGGCCTGACAGAGATCGCGGACGGAGCACGTATGGCCGGTGCCGATCACGTAATCGTCCGGTGAATCCTGTTGCAGCATGCGCCACATCGCGTCGACGTAGTCGCCGGCAAACCCCCAGTCGCGCCGCGAATCGAGATTGCCGAGGCGCACTTCCTTGGCGAGGCCGAGCTTTATCCGTGCGACCGCGTCCGTGACCTTGCGCGTCACGAACTCAAGCCCGCGCCGCGGACTCTCGTGGTTGAACAGGATGCCCGAGACGGCGTAGAGGCCGAAACTCTCGCGATAGTTCACCGTGATCCAGTGCGCGTAGACTTTCGCCACGCCGTACGGGCTGCGCGGATAGAATGGCGTCGCCTCGCGCTGCGGCGACTCCTGGACTTTGCCGAACATCTCACTCGAGCTGGCCTGGTAGAAGCGCGCCTTGGGCGCCGCTTTCTTCATCGCTTCGAGCATGCGCGTCACGCCGAGCGCCGTGAACTCGCCGGTCAACACGGGCTGCGTCCACGACGTCTGCACGAAGCTCTGCGCCGCGAGATT
>DATNAT010000241.1:0-5472 GCA_035572355.1 Gemmatimonadaceae bacterium | reverse complement strand
GAGCGTCGAATGGCTGCACTGCTCGTGATCATCGCGATCGTTCTGGGGCTCGTCATGATCCCGTTCGGGATGCCGGGCACCCTGGTCATCTTCGCGGCGGCGCTCTGCTACTACCTGCTCGTGCCGCACGGCGCGATCGGGCTGATCACGGTGATCGCGATGGGTGCGATGATGATCGTCGCCGAGGGGCTCGAGTGGGTGTTGACGGCGCGCTTCACCAAGAAGTACGGCGGATCGCGCCGCGCCGGTCGGGGCGCGGTGATCGGCGGCATGATCGGCGCATTCCTCGGCGTGCCGGTACCGATCGTCGGATCGATCGTCGGCGCCTTCGTGGGAGCATTCGTGGGCGCGTTCGTGTTCGAGTATACGCGCGGCACGGGGCACGGCACGGCGACGCGCGTCGCGTGGGGCGCGTTCATCGGCCGGGTCACGGCGGCGGCGATCAAGGTTGCGATCGGGCTGTCGATGGCGGCGTGGATGCTGTTCGTGTTGGCGCGCCGGGCCTTTGCGTAGGATGGCGCGTCAGTCGCCGGACAGCGCTCGCGCCGGGTCCAGCCGCGCGGCGCGCCGCGCCGGGATCCAGCTGGCCAGCATCGCAACGAGCATGAGCAGCGCGCCGACGGCGACTATCGTCATTGGCTCCGGTCGGCCGACACCGACGATCGTCGACCGTAGGTAGCGCGAGGCGGCGAGAAAGATCACGACGCCAACGGCCACACCGCCTCCGGCGAGCGCTGCTCCCTGGCGCGTGATCAGTCGCGCCACGCCGGCCGGCATCGCGCCCATGGCCAACCGTACGCTGATCTCGCGCGACCGGAGGCTCACCAGATAGGCCAGCACGCCGTACAGGCCAATCGCGGCCAGCGCTACGGCAACGCAGGCGGTGACGCCGATGATCGTCATGATGAAGCTCAGACGAGCAGTCGACTGTTCGACGAGGTCCGACATTGCGGCCACGCCGAACGGGGGCAAGCTCTTGTCGATGTCGGCGACGGCGTGCTCGACCGGCGCGATGAACGCGCGCGGGTCGCCATTCGTACGGACGACGAGCGCGAAGGTGCGCGCGACGAATGACAGATTGGTGTCGGCCACCGCGACTTGCGGGAAATAGAGCAACTGATTGGGCGGAGCAGCGAGCGAGGTGTCGTGCACCGCGCCGACGACGCCGATCACCGTGAACGACTGTGCCTGCGTGAAGTGGACGTGTCGGCCGAGGGCTGCCGCGCCCGTTGAATCGTGCCACCGCTGCACGGCGAACGAACGATCGATGATTATCTGCTTCGGATCCTGGCGCTCCGAGCGATCGAAGGTGCGGCCGGCGATCAACGGGATGCCCATCGCCTGGAAGTAGCTTCCCGATGCAGTGATCGCCTCGGCAGACGGCGGCAGCGTCTTGCTGTCGGCGTCGGCGTCGGTATACGTCGGCACGAAGTTGATGCCGACGTTGTTCAGCGGGATCTTGGACGAGATGCCCGCGGCGCGCACGCCGGGCACCGCGGCGACCCGATCGACGAGCTCTGTGGAGAAGCGCTGTACGTCCTGATGCGTGCGGTACGAGGCGTCGGGCAACGAGAGGAACATCACGAGGGTGTGTCGGTCGTCGAAGCCAGGCTGTACGTCGCGCAGCCGCTGCAAGCTGCGAAACAGCAGACCACTGCCGCAAACGAGCACGGTCGCGAATGCCACCTGCGTGGCGACGAAAGCGCGCCGCGCACGCTGACGGTCGCGCCCCGATGTACCGCCGCGCGTCCCGTCGCGCAGCCGCGCCGCGAGCCGCTTGGTGTCGAAGCGAAGCGCCGGCATGGCACTGCACAGAAATGCCAGGACGAGTGTCGTTACCGCCGCAAACGCGATCACACCGGTGTCGACGCGCATCTCGGCGAGCCGCGGAATACCAGGCGGCCCGGAGTGCACGAACAGGCGGACGCCGGCGTAGGCCAGCAGTAGACCCGCCGCACCGCCGATCAGCGCGAGCACCAAGGATTCGGCGAGGAACTGCATCACCACTCGCGCCGGTCCGGCGCCCAGCGCGACGCGCACGGCGAGCTCGCGCTGGCGACCCTCGGCGCGGGTGAGCAGAAGGCTCGCGACGTTGGCGAAGGCGATGACGAGGAGCAGCCCACCCGCCGCGGCCGCGATGTCGACCGTGCTGCCGAAGGTGCCGATCACGTCATCGCGCATCGGATGCACCACGACGCGGGCGTGGACTCCGGTGAGGAACGCTCGAGTAGAGAACCCGGGGCCGATCTCGGGAAAGGTCTCCACCAGGCGCGGCAGGATGCCGTTGAGCTCCGTCTCCAGCGAGTGAATCGTCGCGCCAGGCTTGAGGCGCACGAACGTTTGGTGGCCGAATGCACCGCCGAACGTCTCGGCGGAATCGAGCGCCATGGGCAGCCAGAGCTGGGTGACGGCGTCGGGGAAGCGGAAGGTCCCCGGCGTCACGCCGACGACGGTGCGCGGCTCGCCGTCGATGCGAACCGTCTTGCCGACGACGGCTGGGTCGGCGCCGAATGCGCGGCGCCACAGGCCGTCGCTCAGCACGACGACGCGCGGACCGTGAGGCGTGTCTTCCTCACCGCTGAACCCGCGACCGCGCTCGAATGACGTGCCGAGCAAGCTGAATACGCTCGCCGACACCAGCGCAGCGCGCACGCGCTCGGGTGTCGCCGCGCCGGCACCGCTCTCGAAATTGACCGATGCGCGATCGACGACGGCGATGCCGTCGATCGAATGAGAAAAGCGGCGGAAGGTGAAGTAGCTGCCGTCGGACTGCGGCGCGGCTTTGAACCCCATGCCCGGCAGCGCGAGCCACACGCCCGCGAGCCGTTCCGGCTGCGGATAGGGAAGCGGCTTGATCAGCACGGTGTCGAGCACCGTGAAGATCGCCGCGGTGGCGCCGACGCCGATCGCGAGCGTGAGCGCGGCGGCAACAGCGAACGAAGGCGAGCGGCGCAGCGCACGCGCGGCCAGGGCGAGCGTCGTCATGGCCCAAGTATGGTCTGTGCGCGGCGTCGAGCGAGAGCCATGGACGATGATTTACGGAAAGCTTTCGCCGCGTCGACGGCCGCCTCGCGCCACGTTGACACCCCGGCCCACGATCGTAGATTCACTCAACGCCCCGGCAAAGCTCCGGGGCGTATTTTTTTGCTTGCCGTTCCCCCCCCCACTCCGACACGGGTCGTCATGTTTAGCCAGACCAATCGCACGGTCGTCGTCGTCGGCGCGCAGTGGGGTGACGAGGGCAAAGGCAAGCTGGTCGACGTGCTCGCCGAGCGCGCGGACTGGGTCGTCCGCTACCAGGGCGGCGCGAACGCGGGGCACACCGTCGATCTGGGCGACGTCGGCTTCGTGCTTCACCAGATTCCGAGCGGCATCCTGCATCAGGGTGTGCGCTGCGCTATTGGCAACGGCGTCGTGCTCGACCCCGACACGCTGTTCAACGAGATCGACGGACTGGTGGGCGACGGCATCGACGTCGAGGGCCGACTTTACGTGAGCGACCGCGCGCACCTCGTACTTCCGTACCACAAGCTGCTCGACGCGGAGAGCCCGCACACCCAGTCGCTCGGCACGACAGGGCGGGGCATTGGCCCGACGTACGAGGACAAGGTTGCGAGGCGTGGCGTACGCGTGCTCGACCTGCGCAACATTCCCCGGCTCCGCGAGCTGGTCGGCGCCGGCGTGCAGCATGCCAACATGCAGCTCGCGGCGATGGGGAGCGCCAAACGCGCCGACGCCGAGCAGACGGTTGCTCTGCTCGAGCGCCTCGCCGAACGGCTGCTTCCGCTCGCCGACGACGTCGGGTTGATAATCTACCGCGCGATGAAGAGCGGCGCCGCCGTGCTGCTCGAGGGCGCGCAGGGTTCGCTGCTCGACGTCGATCACGGCACGTACCCGTTCGTGACGTCGAGCAGTACGACGTCGGGCGGCGCGGCGATTGGCGTCGGCATCGCGCCGACCGCGATCGACGCCGTGCTCGGCGTGGTGAAAGCGTACACGACGCGCGTCGGGACCGGTCCATTCCCGACCGAGATGGACGATCCGATGGCCGAGCGCGTGCGCAAGCTCGGCAACGAGTTCGGCGCGACGACGGGGCGCGCGCGGCGGTGCGGCTGGTTCGACGCGATCGTCGTGCGCTACGCGACGCGGATCAACGGCCTGACCGACGTTGCGGTGACCAAGCTCGACGTGCTCGATACGCTCGACCGGATTGCCGTGTGCATCGGCTACGAGCACGACGGCGACGTGCACACCGACTTTCCGGGCGACATCACGGTGCTCGACCGCGTCACGCCGCGCTACGAGTGGATCGAGGGCTGGCAGCGCTCGACCGCCGAGGCGCGGAAGCTCGACGAGCTGCCCACGGCGGCGAGGAAGTATATTGACCGGCTGGAGGAGTTGGTCGAGACGCGCATCACCTACGTGAGCGTGGGAACTCGCCGGGACCAGATCATCGGACTATGAATCGCCGCGGCGCGCGCGCCCATCGAACGCGGGAGACCGAGTGAGCGACGTCGACGTTCTGATCGTCGGCGCCGGACCGTGCGGGCTGGCCGCGGCGATCGCCGCGCAGCGCGGCGGATTTCGCCCGCTGGTGCTCGACGCGTCGGCGGTGGTCAGCACGATCACGCACTACCCGACGTACGTCCGCTTTTTCTCGACCGCGGAGAAGCTAGCGCTGGGCGGGCTGCCGTTCGTCGTCGCCGCCGAGAAGCCGACGCGGCGCGACGCGCTCGCCTACTACCGCGCGGTCGTGAAGCACTTCCAGATCCCGTTGCGCCAGTACGAGCGCGTGACCTCGATCGAGCGCGCCGGCGACGGCTTCACCGTCTACTCGGAGTCCCGCTCGCACGGCGAGCGGACGACCGGCGCCCAAGCGGTGATCGTCGCGACGGGCTACTTCGGCTCGCCGAACTATCTCGGCGTGCCGGGCGAAGACCTGCCGCACGTGACGCACACCTACCGCGAAGGACACGAGGCGTTCGAGCAGGACGCGGTGGTGATCGGGGGCGGCAACTCGGCCGCCGAGGCGGCGCTCGATCTGTGGCGGTCGGGCGGGCGCGTCACGCTCGTCCACTTCGGCCCGAACTTCGACAAGAAGATCAAGCCGTGGGTGCAGCCGGATTTCGAGAACCGCGTGCGTGAAGGGAGCATCAACGTCCGGTGGGACAGTCGCGTGCGCTCGATCGACCGCGAAGCGGTCACCCTGACGTCGCCGCACGGCGAGGAGCGGCTGCGCGCCGATCTCGTCTATGTGATGACGGGCTTCGCCCCGAACACCGACCTGCTGCGTCGAGTCGGCGTGGCGATCGACCCGCGCACGGGAATTCCGGCCCACAACCCGGACACGCTCGAGACGCCGGTGTCGTACCTGTTCATCGCCGGTGTGATCGTGGCGGGCTTCGACGCGAACAAGGTGTTCATCGAGAACGGGCGCTACCACGGCGACAAGATCATGGCGCGGCTGCTCGG
>DATNAT010000240.1:0-4167 GCA_035572355.1 Gemmatimonadaceae bacterium | reverse complement strand
TTGCGTTCGATCATCTCCTCGAGCAACACGCGGAGATTGAGGGCCTGTGCGCCTGGCGCGGCGGGAGCGGTCATCGATTGTTATTCGTTGGCAGAGAGGCGAAGTCCATGCCTCATTGAGACTTACGCGGCAACTGGCGCGGGCCAGAGGCGAGCGCCACTGTGGTATGGACGACGCATCGGTAAATCGGTCTCAGCGGCCGGTTTGCGGCACCGTTCCCTGGCGGGCGGAGAGGGTTACAACCTTTATTTGTTTGGCGTTGTCTGAGATTACAGACGGTGAGGACTGACGCTCGGGAAGTCCCACCGACAAGAGCGGGATACGGATGCTGCGGATAGAAGCACGGATTGAACGGATCGTCGTACTGGCGATCAAGGCTAACTGAACGGGGCATTTTTTTTTGGGCTGCGGGGATGGCTGTCGGCGCCGAGCGCGCCAGCTGGCTGGGCTGCTTATCGATCCACGTTCCACGATCCACGATCCACGATCCACGATCCACGATCCACGATCCACGATGCTAGGCGACCTCGAACAGCTCGTGCTTCTCGCGCTTCTGCGCATTGGGGCGGATGCGTATGGGGTGAGTGTGCGCGATGCGGTGCATGAACGGGCCGGGCGCGATCTCACGCTCGGGACGATCTACAAGACGCTGGCGCGGCTCGAGGCGAAGGGGCTCGTGGTGTCGCGAGTCGGTGAGCCGACGCCGGAGCGCGGCGGGCGGGCGAAGCGACACTTCGGCGTCACCGCCGCGGGACAGCGTGCGGTGCGGGCGAGCTTCGCCTCGCTGCGCCGAATGGCCGCCGGCCTGGACGTCGGACTCGACACGCCATGACGCCGACGCCGCGGCCTGCCCCGCCCCGCGTTCCACTCCGCGCGCTCGAACGATGGCTCGACGAGCGGGTGCGCGATTCGATCGTCGGCGATCTGGTTGAGACATACGCGACGTCGCCCAATGCCCCGCGCTTCTGGCGCGAAGCGGTCTCCGCGCTCTGGCACTTTCACGCGCCACTTCAACTTCCCGAGGTTCGCATGTCGTCGTTCGTTGCCGATCTGCGGCAGGGGGCCCGCGTCCTGGGCCGCTCGCCCGCGTTCACCGTCGTCTGCGTCGCGACGCTCGCACTCGCGATCGGGCCGACGACGGCGATCCTCAGCGTCGTCGACGCGCTGCTCGTGCGGCCGCTACCATATGCGTCGCCCGAAAAGCTGGCGTTCGTCTGGGATCGCCAAAAGAACGGCGCGCCGGTGAACGTCGGCTACGCCACGTACGACGACATTCGCCGGCACGCCACGACGCTGGCGTCGATCTCGGCGAGCTCGTTCATCGAGATGACGTTGTCGTCGCCGACCGATCCCGAGCGCTTGGAGGGCGCCGGCGTCACGGCCAATTACTTCGCGACGCTCGGCGTTCCGATGTACGCCGGCCGCGACTTCACCGCCGACGACGACCAGCCCGGCCATACGAACGTCGTGATCCTCACGCACGGACTATGGATGCGGCGGTTCGGCGGCGACCGCGCGATCATCGGCCATACGGTCGACCTCGACGGAGCGCCGAACACAGTGGTCGGCGTGCTGCCCGCGTCGTTCGACGACGTGATTCGTCCGCGGAGCGCGATCTATCGCCCGCTCGGCTACGTCACGACGCAGGCGTGGGCCTGCCGCAGCTGCCGGCATCTCACCGCCGTCGCACGAATCCGCGACGGCGTGCCGAATGAGCAGGCGCGCGCCGAGCTGAATCAGATCGCGACTCAGATGGCGCGCGAGTTTCCCAAAGACTATGCGGCGGCCGGCGCCGTGCTCGCCCCGATGCAGCAATGGGTGACGCGCGATCTGCGGCCGGCGTTGTTGGCGGTACTCGGTGCGGTGGCGCTGGTGCTGCTCATCGCCGTAGCCAACGTGGTGAACTTGCAGCTCGCGCGCGCCGTGCGGCGCGAGGGCGAGTTCGCCGTGCGCGTGGCACTTGGCGCCGGCACGCTCAGGCTCGCGCAGCAACTCGTCGCCGAAGGGCTGCTCATCGCCGCGGCCGGCGCGGCAGGCGGTGTCGCGCTCGGCCGAGCCGTGCTTCCGGCGCTGGTGTCGCGCCTTCCGCACGGCACGCCGCGTGTCGCGGCGATCCGCCTCGACGTCCACGTGCTGGCGGCGATCGCCGTCGTCATCGCGCTGCTGGCGATCGTGCTCGGCGTCATTCCCGCGCTTGGCGCGCGACGGCGCGCGGTATTCGACGGAACGCTGCGCGGCGCGGCGCGCGTGAGCGGCACGGCGCATCATCGCGCGCGCGGCGGGCTCGTGGTCGCCGAGATGGCGCTCGCCCTCTTGCTGCTCGCCGGCGCGGGACTGCTCGGCCGGAGCCTCGACCGGTTGCTCGCCGTGGATCCCGGCTTCGATCCGCACGACGTGATCACGATGCAGCTCGAGGCGAGCGGGCCGCGCTACGCGAAAACGGCGGATGTCGTCGCATTTCGCCAACGCCAGATGGCCGCCGCGCGCGCCGTGCCGGGCGTGATCGACGTCGGGCTCGGCACGTCGATTCCGCTGGCGGGAATGATCGACCGCTACAGCCTCGTGCCGCAGGACCGGCCGCTGACCAATCCGGCACTTGCGCCGCTGGGCGACGGTTTCAGAGTGCTCGGCGGCTTTCAACACACGCTGCGCGTTCCGCTCATTGCCGGCCGCGAGCTCGACGCGGCGGATCTGCGCGACTCGGCGGCGTCGGTGGTGGTGGTGAGCCAGGCGCTCGCGGCAAAGCTCTGGCCGGGCGAGAATGCGCTCGGCAAGCGAGTGATCGTGCCGAACGCGCGCGCGCCGTTCAGCACGGTGGTCGGCATCGCCGGCAATGTGCGCCACACGTCGCTCGACGCACCGGATGGCGGATCGCAATTCTACATTCCTGAAACGGCGTGGCTCTGGGTGTCGTCGCAAACGCAGCTCGTGGCGCGCGTGCGGGTCGGTGGCGACGCCGGCGCCGTACTGCGCCGAGTGCGCGACGCGGTGGCGGCGGTGGATCCGTCGCAGCCGATCACCGAGGTGCGCGCGATGAGCGACGTTCTCTCGTCGTCGACGGCGCAGCGGAGTCTGGCGCTGCTGCTCCTCGCGGCGTTCGCGGCGCTGGCGCTGCTGCTCGCCGCGGCGGGCATCTATGGAGTGCTGTCGGGCAGCGTCGCCGAGCGAACGCGGGAGATTGGGTTGCGGAGCGCGCTTGGCGCGGCGCCGAGCGACCTGTTGCGGTTGGTGATGGGGCGCGGGCTGGCGCTCACCGCTGCCGGACTTGTCTTGGGGACGATCGGCGGGTTGGTGCTGACGCGGTATCTGCATTCGCTGCTATTCGGCATCGCGGCGACGGATCCGACGACGTTCGTGGCGGCGGCGTTCTTGTTGAGCACGGTCGCTGGCGCGGCGTGTCTGGTGCCGGCGCGGCGGGCGATACGGATCGATCCGATGATGGCGTTGAGAGAATAGTGAACGACCACAGCCGCGAACAGACGCTCGGGAAGCCCCAACGACAAGAGCGGGATACGGGTTCTGCGGATGGAAGCACGGATTGAACGGATCGGTCGTCGTGGCGATCGAGGGTAGCTAGACGGGGCCGATTTTGGGGGGTGCGGGGATGGCTGTTGGCCGCTAAGCATACCCCTTGCGGCGGGATAGTTCTCTGTGGGAATCATCCTCTTCAAGTGGTCACGGCCTGTTCGCGACATTGCCGGTGGGAATGCAGGCGCCGGGTTTCGTGATTGCTCATCGGACTTGTGGATTGAGACGCTGTTGTGAGACCTCGGGATGCTCAAAGGAGTCGTGACTACGGATTTGACGGAGGAACTGCACGAAATTGACGGAATGAATCTTTGGGGTTGACGTTCTGGGCGCCTCGTGGCAAGTCTGGCCGCTCGGAGGGCGACTGGCACGACGGTTCAAAATGTGTTTCTTCCGTATGGTCCGTGCTTTGTTCCGTCCAATCCGTAGTTCACACTCCTTCGAGCATCCCAAGCGGCTCTCATGCGCACTGCGTTTCTCGGCGTGATTGCAACCGTGGTCGCTGCCCTGCCTCTCGGCGCGCAGGCGACACCGTTCGACATCGTGATCGCCAACGGCCACATCATCGACGGCACGGGATCGCCCTGGTATTCGGGCGACGTCGGCATTCGCGCCGGGCGGATCGCGGCGATCGGGAAT
>DATNAT010000239.1:0-11640 GCA_035572355.1 Gemmatimonadaceae bacterium | reverse complement strand
CCAGGCGCGAATTGCGTTGACCCAAGCCTAAGCGCCAGTTAACCTTATAAGTTCCGCTCCCTGCCCCTACCTCTTCCCGCAGTCGTATGCCCCTGAAGTACCGCATCCTCACCATCGTCGCGCTCTGCATCGTGTCCATCTGGTCGCTGTTTCCGCGCGACGAGACCACGCGCGTTCGCGGCGCGGACGGCATTCTCCGCGACGTGACCGACCGTCGCGTCCCGCTCCGCAAGGGTCTCGATCTCCAGGGAGGCATGTACCTCGCCCTCGAGGTCGACGACTCCAAGCAGAAGATCGCCGCCTCCGACAAGGCAGACGCGATCGAACGCGCGCTGAAGACCGTGCGTACGCGCATCGAGGGTTACGGCGTCTCGGAACCGGTGGTCGAGAAGCAGGGCAGCGATCGCATCGTCGTTCAGATTCCCGGTATTCAGGATCCGGAACGCGCCAGCAGGCTCGTCCAGGAGCAGGCCGTCCTCGAGTTCAAGATCACGGACAAAACCCAGTCGCTCGAGCGCGATCTCGCGCATCTGGATCAGGTGGTGAAGCAGCGCGGCCTCGTCCTCGCGTCCAACAAGGGCGCCGGCGCCGCGGCGCAGTCGCCCGCCGAGAAGGGGATTCAGGGCCTGCTGACGAAAGCCGACACGACTAAGAAGAGCGATTCGACCAAGAAGGGCGCAGCTGGCGCCAAGGCTGACACGGCGAAGAAGGACTCCTCGAGCGACTCGCTCAAAGTGCAGCCGGGCGGCGCCTTCTCGTCGCTCATCCAACAGGGCACCATCCCGGGCGAGTACTACATCTCGGCCGACAACGTCCCGACGATCGACCGCTACCTGTCGGATTCGGCGGTGCTGAACGCGCTGCCACCCGGCAAGCAGTTTCTGCCGAGCACGGATTCGACGGTCCTCCAGGGCCAGACCTATCGCGCCTACTACCTGGTCGACTCGAAGACGATTCTGAGCGGAACCGATCTGACGTCCGCGCGGCCGAACCAGGATCCCAATGAAGGCGGCACTGTCGTCGACTTCGAGGTCGACAACGAAGGCGGCCGGCGCTTCGGAAAGGAGACTGGCAAGCACCTCGGCGACTACATGGCGATCATTCTCGATGATCGCGTGATGGGACGGCCGCCGGTCATCAACGGCGTGATCACGACGCGCGGGCAGATCACGATGGGCGGCAAGCCGCTTGCCGACGCGCAGGATCTGGCGCTCGTGCTCAATGCCGGCGCGCTGCCGGTGCCGCTCCGAATCGCCGAACGGCACGTGATCGGCCCCAGCCTCGGCCAGGACTCGATCAACAAAGGGGAGCGCGCGATCGTCATCTCGGTCGCACTCGTCGTGTTGATCATGATCGTCTACTACCGGTTCTCCGGATTGCTCGCCGTCGGCGGGCTGGCGCTGTATGTGTTGTACACGCTGGCCGTGCTCGCCGGCTTTAATGCGGTGCTGACGCTGCCGGGCATCGCCGGCTTCGTGCTCTCGATCGGCATGGCCGTCGACTCCAACGTGCTGATCTTCGAGCGGATACGCGAGGAGCTCGACCGCGGAAAAACGGTGCGGACGTCGATCGATGAAGGATTCCGCCACGCGATGCCGGCGATCGTCGACTCGAACGTCTCGACGATCCTCACCGCCGCCGTCCTCTACCAGTACGGAACTGGGCCGGTCAAGGGCTTCGCCGTCACCCTCATCGCCGGTATCGCTGCCTCGCTGATCACGTCGATCTTCGTCGTGAGAACCTTCTACATCATCTGGCTCAACCGCACGCGCGGCGCCCAGACCTTGAGCATCTAAGAGCCCTCCATGCTGCGCCTTCTTCACGACACGAAGTACGACTTCATCAAGTACTGGCGAACCGCCGCGATCGGCACGATTGCATTCATCGTGCTGGGCATGGCGCTGCTCGTCTTCCACAAGGTGCACACCGGACGCGCGCTGAACTACAGCGTCGAGTTCACCGGCGGCACGGTGGTTCAGCTCCAATTCGCCACGCCGCCCTCGGCCGATCTCGTTCGCGGCGCCGTCGATCAAGCGGGATATTCCGGTGCCGAGGTGGCGATGTTCGGCGACCCGAACAACTACCTCGTCAAGGCGCAGTCGCCGAGCGGCCAGCTCGCCGCGACCAACGCCGACAGCGTCGGCGCGCAGATCGTCCGCGTGCTCGCGCAGCGGGCGCCGAACAACGCGTCGAAGGTCGTCCGCGCCGAGTCGGTCAGCGCCAGCGTCGGCTCCGAGCTGCAGGGTAAAGCGATCATGGCGATCCTCATCTCGTTCGTCGTCACGCTGATCTATCTGGCGATCCGGTTCGAGTGGCGCTTCGGCGTCGCGGCGACGATCGCCACGGCGCACGACATTCTGACGACGATGGCCTTCTTGGCGATGATGCACCTCGAGATTTCGCTGACCGTCGTTGCCGCGCTCCTCACCGTGATCGGCTACTCGCTCAACGACACCATCATCATCTTCGACCGGGTCCGCGAGAATCTGCGCAAGCAACGCAAGGAGTCGCTGCGTGAAGTGTTGAACCGGTCGATCAACGAAACGCTGCCACGCTCGGTGCTCACGCACACGACCGTGTTCGCCGCAACGCTGGCGTTGCTCGTCTTCGCCGGCGAAGTTATTCGGCCGTTCTCCTGGATCATGGCGTTCGGCGTGTTCACTGGAACGTTCAGCTCGATCTACGTTGCCGGAGCGATCCTGCTCTGGATCGAGCACAAGTGGCCGCGCGACACGTCGGGCGGCACGAACAAGGGAACGGCGCGTGCGCTGGCCGAAGAGCGGCGGCGCGAGCGGCCGACGCCGGTCGCGACCCGCTGACATCGACTCACGCCGACGAGCCGCCGCGCGACGATCGAGTTCATCGACAGCCACGCCCACCTGGCTGACCCGGCGTTCGATCCCGACCGCGATGCGGTCGTCGACCGAGCGCGTACGGCGGGTGCGCGCGCCGTGGTCTGCATTGGCGAATCGATTGGCGCCGCGGAGCGCGCGGCGGAGCTAGCCGGCGCGTACGCTGGCTTCCTGTTCGCGACGGCCGGCGTCCATCCCCACGAAGCCGCCGATTTCGAGCCGAACCGCGACGAGGAAGCGATCCGTTCACTCGTCGCCCGCGGCGCGGTGGCGGTCGGCGAGTGCGGCCTCGACTACCACTACGACCACTCTCCCCGCGAGGCGCAGCGCCGCGCCTTTGCCGCGCAGCTCTCGCTCGCCGCCGAGTGCCGACGTCCCGTCGTCGTGCACACGCGCGACGCCGACGACGACACGCGAGCGATGGTCGTCGAAGCCGGGAGCGTTGGCATCGCCGGCGTGCTGCATTGTTATACGGGATCGATGGCGCTCGCCGAGGCGGCGCTCGCCGTGGGATGGTACGTTTCGTTCAGCGGCATCATCACGTTCAAGAAGTGGGAACGCGACGACGTGGTGCGCGCGGTGCCCGCCGAGCGATTGCTCGCCGAGTCGGATTCGCCGTACCTCGCGCCGGTGCCGCACCGCGGAAAGCGCAACGAACCGGCGTGGGTTAGCTTGAGCGTCTCCCGGCTCGCGGCCGTTCGCGGCGTCGACCCGGTGACGCTTGGCGCAGACACCGCCGCGAACGCGTCGCGGTTGTTCGGCCTGGCGAGGAACCTGGAACCTTCAGCGAGGAACGGCACGTGAGCATGAAGATCGTTCACACGGACAAGGCGCCGGCGGCGATCGGTCCGTATTCGCAGGGCGTGGTCGCGAACGGGTTTCTCTACACGGCGGGGCAGATCGCGATCGATCCGGCGACGGGACAGGTGGTGGGCGGCGGGGTCGCGGCGCAGACGGAGCGGGTGATGGCCAATCTGGCGGCGGTGCTCGCGACGGTCGGCGCGAACTGGGCGAACGTCGTGAAAACGACGGTGTATCTCCACGACATGAACGACTTCCCGGTGGTGAACGAGGTGTACGGCCGGGCGCTGGGCGACGCGCGGCCGGCCCGGTCGACGGTGCAGGTGTCGGCGCTGCCGCGCGGCGTGCTCGTCGAGATCGACGCCATCGTCGCCGTTCCGTGACGCCCCGGGCGGCAGGCGCTATTGGGGATTCTGATAGTGTCATACCGTAATTGTGGATGTATGACCGAGATACCCATATGAGCGTTCCGGTATCGCCCCCGGCCGTCGCGAGCCCCGGCGAGCGCATCCGGCTGACGTCGTTCGCCCGCTGTGCCGGGTGCGCCGCCAAGCTCGGGGCCGGCGATCTCTCGGCCGCCCTCCGCGCCCTCCCGCTCCACTCCGATCCCCGGCTCCTCGTCGGGCGCGAGACCTTCGACGACGCCGGCGTGTTCGTCCTCGCCGACGATCTCGCGCTCGTCCAGACCGTCGACTTCTTCGCGCCGATCGTCGACGACCCCTACACCTTCGGCCAGATCGGCGCCGCCAACGCCCTCTCCGACATCTACGCCATGGGCGGCGAGCCGCTCACCGCGCTCAACATCGTCGGTTTCCCCGCCGGCAAGCTGCCGCTCGAGGTCCTCACCGAAGTCCTGCGCGGCGGGCAGGACAAGGTCCACGAGTCCGGCGCGATCGTCGTCGGTGGCCACACCATCATCGACGAAGAGCTCAAGTTCGGCGTCGCCGTGACCGGCCGCGCCGATCCGCGCCGCATCCTCAGCAACGCCAACGCCGCCATCGGCGACGTCCTCGTCCTCACGAAACGGATCGGTACCGGGCTCCTCGCCACAGCGGAGAAGCGCGGTCTGCTCGACGAAGCCGACGCCGCGTCGCTCCACGCCTCGATGTGCGCCCTCAACGCCGACGCCAGCCGCGCGGCCCTCGCCGTCGGCGCTCGCTGCGCCACGGACGTCACCGGTTTCGCATTGCTTGGCCACGCCTCGCACATTGCCGCCGCCAGCCATCTTACGCTTTGCATTCATGCCGACCGGGTGCCGGCGCTGCCCGGAGCGCGCGAAGCGTGGGCCTCGGGCGTACGTACCAGCGGCGCCGAACGGAACGCGGCGTACTTGGAGAATCTGGTCGACTGGGGAGCGGTGAGCGCGGAGGCGCGCGCGCTGCTCGTCGATCCGCAAACGTCGGGCGGCCTGCTCGTCGCCGTGCCCGCGGCACGGGCGTCGGACTATCTTTCGCTCGTGCCGGGATCCGTGGCGATCGGCGACGTGGTGCCGCGCCGACGGTACGGAATCGTGCTCGAGTGAGCGGTCGCGCCCTGACTTCGATGGTTGATGCCGATGGGAGTGGATGGAGCCTGGTGGCTTCCACAGTCTTCAAAACTGTCCGCGACCTGACGATGTCGGGTTGGGTGGGTTCGATTCCCATGCACTCCCGCCACTTTGCCGGCCGTGTCGCGTCCGGCGTGCTGGTCGCCGCGTCGCTTCTCGCCGCGGCGCGGCCGGTCACGGCGTATGCTCAACGCGTCGACACCGCGCACACGTCGTTCACCGCCGGTCTCGTCGCGCGCCAGGACTCCGTCACACCGCCGATCTCGCCGAAGCGTGCCCTCATCTACGGGCTCCTCGCGCCGGGCTCGGCGCAGAGCGTGCTCGGACAGCACAAGTCCGCCGCCGCGTTCGTCCTCATGGAAGCGATCACGCTCGGCATGATTCGCGAATCGGCCGCCGACGTCCACGAGGCCAAGCGCTTCGCGCACGATACCATCGTCGTGTCGTACGTCGACGAGCAGGGCAATGCGCTCCCCGCGCCGATCGTGCGGCCGCCGCACTTCGATTCCACGTTCGTGCGATCGCGCCGCGCTCACGTCGAGGATTGGGTGGCGGTGCTCGTCGCCAACCATCTCTTCTCGGGGGCCGACGCTTTCGTATCGGCCAATCTGTGGGACGTTCGCGCCCACGTTGCTTTGCGCGCCGTTCCCAATGGCGCGGTCGTCGGGGCACGGATCGAATGGTGACGACCGGCGACGCCCCGATCGGCGTGTTCGACTCGGGGATCGGTGGTCTCACCGTCGCCCAGGAAGTCATCCGACAGCTCCCGCACGAGAGCGTGATCTACTTTGGCGACACGGCGCGCGTGCCGTACGGGCCGAAGAGTCCGGACACTGTCCGGCGGTACAGTCGCGAGATCGCCGCCTATTTGCGCGACGAGGGCGTGAAGGGAATCGTCATCGCCTGCAACACTGCCACGGCGCACGCGTTGAGCACCCTGCGCGACGAGCTCGATATGCCCATCGTCGGCGTGGTCGAGCCCGGAGCGCGCGCCGCGGTGGCCGCTTCCAAGACCGGTCGCGTCGGTGTCATCGGTACGGCCGGGACGATCAAGTCTGGCGCTTACGAGCGCGCGATCCGCGCGCTCGAGCCCGACGCCATCATCACGGCGCGCGCCTGCCCGCTGTTCGTACCACTGGTCGAGGAAGGGTGGACCGACCACGATGCGACGCGGCTCATCGCGCGCGAGTATCTCGCGCCGCTCGTCGACGCCCACATCGATACGCTGGTCCTGGGCTGCACCCACTACCCGCTGCTCAAGTCGCTGCTGAGCGACGTGCTCGGGCCGAGCGTGCGCCTCATCGACAGCGCCGAGGAGACGGCGGCCGAGACGGCGAGAACGCTCGCCACGGCGAGCCTCGAGGCCGCGGATGACGCGGATCCGACGTATCGATTCATCGCGTCGGACGATCCGCTGCAATTCCTGCAGCTAGGCCAGCGCTTTCTTGGCGGAACGATCGAGGGCGTGGAGGTCCGGACTCTCGGCTGACCCGTCCCAACGACGCAGCGCCACGCGTCCGTCGCTTACGCGAAGAAACGTTGGCGCGTCGAGCCACGACCCCGGGTTGCCGTATGCGGTGCCGCCGGGCAGCTGTTCGAGCGTCGAGACATGCGAATGCCCAAACACGATGAGATCGAGCGACCGATCGCCGGAGGCGACGCGCTCGGCAGCGTCGCGCAGACCGCGGCCGCCGTCCCGCGCGCTGTAGCTTCGACTCGCGTTCGAGCTGTGGCTGGCGAGCGGCGTCGCCATGTCCGGGTGCAGCCAGCGGAACGAGCGAATGGCGAGCGGGTTCCGAAGCAGGCGGCGGAGCGCACGATAGCGCCGGTCCTCGCGCGGCCGCAGTCCGTCGCCATGTTCGATGTGCGTTCGCCATCCAGCAACGTCGGCGACGAGCGGCCCGAAGCGGTAGTCGAGGCCGACGTCGCGGCGCAGCACTTCGCCGCCCCAGCAGTCGTGGTTGCCGGCGATCATCGTCACCGGCACACCGGCATCGACGACGTCGGCGAGTGCGGCCAGCGTGCGAAACCCGCGGCGCGGAATGACGGTGCGCCACTCGAACCAGAACTCGAACAGATCGCCGTTGACGACGAGCGACCCGGCGTGCGACGCGACGTGGCGCAGAAAGCCGATGACCGCGCGTTCGACGTCGTCGCGCGCGAAGCCCAGATGCGCGTCGGACATGATGTAGCACGGCGCGTTGAGATGCGGCGCGGTCTGCACGCGCGAAGTCTATCGTCGTCGCGCTCGCTTTACAAACGAATGCGGTCTGGTGATCTTCGCCTGGTGACGAACGACGCGCGGCGCTCGGTGCCGAACCCGATTCACCACGACGTCGAGTTCCGCGTCCGGTACGCCGAGACCGATCAGATGGGCGTGGTCTACCATACGAATTATCTGATCTGGTGCGAAGTCGGCCGCACCGATTTCATCCGTGCGCGCGGCATGAGCTACGCGGACATCGAGCGTGCCGGCATCGGCCTGGCCGTGTCGGAGGTGAGCGCCCGTTTTCACGCCGCGGCGCGCTACGACGAAATGGTTCGGGTGCGCACCACGCTCGTCGAGCTCCGCTCGCGCGGCCTCACGTTCGACTACGAGATCACCGCGGTCGACGGCGGCCGTCGGCTTGTCACGGCGCGCACGGCGCTCGTCTCGATCGACCCGAGCGGGCGTCCGGTGGCGCTTCCGCCCACGGTTCGAGCGCTGTTCGAGCCATGACCGTTTCGCGCGAGCGGTGCGGCGCCGTCGCTCTGACGCTCGCCAGTCTGACCGTCGTATCGGCCGGCTGTGCGCCCCGATTGACGCCGCTCACCGGTGCTCCGGTGCCGGCGGAGCGGCTACCGCACACGTCGCTTCCGGCCGGACACCACAAAATTGTCTTTACGTGGGAGCTGGACGACCGGGATTTGAGCGGGCGCGGGGACGGGGTGGCCCGGGTGGCGGCGCCAGACAGCGCCCGGTTGGATTTTTACCTGGCTGGAGGCTTCGGAACCGGCGCCGCCGTCCTGTTGGGCGATTCGCTTCGAACCCCGGGAGGCGACCTGGCGCGGCGCCTCGTACCGCCGCCGGCTCTCCTTTGGGCGGTCCTTGGGCGCGTCGCGTTGCCAAATCTTCCCGATACCGTCATTCGTGTCGAGGGGGATACACTGCGAGCAGACGTCGGGCGGCCGGCCGCCTGGCGGCTCACTTTTCATCGCGATTCGCTAGTCCGCGCAGAACGCGTCGACGGCGGTCGGGTAGCAGAGTGGGTCGAGCGCACGGATTCTTCTCATGTTCGCTACCACAATTCGAGTGCGCGGCGAACGTTGCGGTTGACGATCACGCGAATGGATGAGGTGCCGGAGTTCGATGCGTCGATTTGGCGTTTTGATCGCTAGCGTGGCGCTATTCGGCGCCGGCGGCTGTATGTACAGCTTCGCCGGCGGCGGTTTGCCGCCGCACATCCACACCGTGGCGATCAGCACGTTCGACAATCAGACCGCTTCTCCCGATCTGCCCAAGGAGCTGTACGACAAGATGCACGACCAGCTGGAGCGCCGACTCGGAGTTCGCGATGCACCGGCCGACCGCGCCGATGCCGTGATCCGTGGCGACATCGCCACGTACGACGCCGACGTCCCGGTCGGTGTGAGCTCCGTGCCGCAGCAGGCCGTCACCGCGCGCCGCCGGTTGCAGATCACGATCGACGTCGAGATTGTCGACCAGGCGAACGGGCACGTGCTCTACAGCGCCAAAGGCCTTCGGCAGGAAGCGGACTACAACGAGCGTGGCGAGCCGCAGGCCCGCCAGGACGCGATCGACAAGATCATTCAGTCGATCATCGAGGGAGTGCAGAGCAATTGGTGACGCCGCGCCGCGGGACGAGCTCGCTCGGGTGCCTGTTCTCTTTGCTCATCGCCGCCGTGGCGATCTACTTCGGCGTGAACGTGGGCGAGGCCTACTGGCGCTTCTATCAGTTCCAGGATGACATGCGCCAGGAGGTTCGCTTCTCGGCGCATTCGAGCGACGACGCCATCGTCACGCGGCTCAAGGCCGCGGCCGATTCGCTTCAGCTGCCCGACGCGGCGAGCGACATCACGATCAATCGCCTCGACAAGACGATCAGCGTGGAATCGGAGTACAACGAGAGCGTCGAGCTGCCGATGTACGTCCGCGCCATCCATTTTCATCCGCGCGCCGAAGGCCCGCTTTGAGCGATCGCGCGCGCTCCGACGGACCGCGCCCCCTCGACAAGATCATGGATTGGACTCGCGCCGCCGCGTGGCGGGGCGCTTTCCGTGGACGTGTGGTGTTCACGAACGGCGTGTTCGATCTGCTGCATCCCGGCCACATCGACCTCCTGCTCGGAGCGCGGCGAGCGGGCGATGCGCTCATCGTCGGCGTGAATGACGACGCGTCCGTCAAGCGGCTGAAGGGTCCCGAGCGGCCGATCAGGTCCATCGCCGAGCGCTGTTACGTGCTGGCGGCACTCGAGATGGTCGACGCCGTCGTGGCGTTCGAACAGGATACGCCGCTCGAGCTGGTGCTCGCACTTCGGCCGGACGTGTTGGTGAAGGGTGGAGATTATACTGAAGCGTCGATCGTCGGCGCGCGCGATGTTCGCGCCTGGGGCGGCGACGTCGTCGTGATCCCGTTGACACCGGGACACTCCACCACTTCCACCATCGAGCGATTGCGTGGCCACTGAAACTTCTGCTGGAATGGGCGCCGCGGCGGCGCGCACGTCGCGTCCCGATGACGAGATGCGTGCCGTGACGCTCGAACGGGCTGTCGCACCGTACGCCGAAGGCTCGTGTCTCGTCAGCTTCGGCGCGACGCGCGTGCTCTGTACGGCCTCCGTGGAGGAGGGCGTTCCGGGATGGCGACGCGGCCGCGGTGAAGGGTGGCTCACCGCCGAATACGCGATGCTGCCGCGCGCCACGCGCACGCGCACGTCGCGCGAGCGGTCGCAGCTCGGCGGACGTACGCAAGAGATTCAGCGGCTGATCGGCCGGAGCATACGCGCCATGCTCGACGATTTTCGCTTCGGCGAGTACACCGTGAAGCTGGACTGCGACGTTCTCGTTGCCGACGGAGGCACGCGAACGGCGTCGATCACGGGCGCCTGCGTGGCGGTGGCGGATGCGTTCGCGTGGCTTGCGCGGAGCGGGCGGATCGCGGCGACGCCGATCAGGCGGCGCGTCGCCGCGGTGAGTGTCGGCATGATCGGTACGACGCCGCGCCTCGACCTCGACTACGAGGAGGACGTGAGCGCGGCGGTCGATATGAACGTCGTGATGAGCAGCGAGGGCGAGTTCGTCGAGGTGCAGGGGACCGGGGAGCACGGCACGTTCTCGAGGTCGCAGCTCGACGGTCTGCTCGACCTCGCGGTGAAGGGGCTGCGCGAGCTCGATGCCGCGCAACGACGCGTGCTGGGCGGGTGAGGGGCCCCGGTCCGCGGGGCGGACAGGGCGAGCGCGCCACCGAGCGCGCCGCTGGACTTGGGAGTCCGCGCCGCCTGCTCATCGCGACGCGCAGTACTGGGAAGCTGCGTGAGCTGATACCGATGTGTGCTGCGCGCGGGATCGACGCGATCGATCTCCACGCGGCGGGAATCGACGAGTCGCCGGCGGAAGACGCGCTCGAGATACACACGACGTTCGAGGAGAACGCGGCCGCCAAGGCGCGCTACTTTCACGACCGCAGCGGATTGCCGACGCTGGCCGACGATTCCGGTCTCGTGGTTGCCGCGCTTGGCGGACGCCCCGGCGTGTTGAGCAAGCGGTGGAGCGGGCGCACGGATCTCGAGGGTCAGGCGCTCGACGACGAGAACAATCGGCTGCTCCTCGAGCTGATGCGCGGCGTGGTCGACCGTCGGGCGGGGTACGTCTGCGCCGCTGCGATCGTCGCTGGCGACGAGTCGCGAGACGGGCCGCGAGGCGGGCCGAGAGACGGAGTGTTCGTGCGCCGCGGCGAGGTGCGCGGCCGTATTACCGAGGCGCCGCGTGGCGCAGGCGGCTTCGGCTACGATCCCTATTTTCTGTCGGACGAGTTGGGATGCACGTTCGGCGAGGCGAGCGCGGAGGAGAAGGGGCGCGTGAGTCACCGCGCGCGCGCGGTCGCGGCGCTGTTCGACGCGTTGAGCGCATGACGTGCGGCGGGTTGGGCGGGTGCGGCGGGTGCAAGCAGCGCGTTCCGCGCATCCAGTTGATTCTCGCGGCCTCGGCGGATACATTCGAAGGCTCGCGGGGCGTAGCGTAGCCTGGTATCGCGCCTGCTTTGGGAGCAGGAGGTCCCCGGTTCAAATCCGGGCGCCCCGACCTGCAGAGGCCAATGCGGCATCTTGGAAGACCAAGCGGCACCATTGTGCATGAAGCGCCAGTAGCTCAGTTGGATAGAGCAACAGCCTTCTAAGCTGTGGGTCGGGGGTTCGATTCCCTCCTGGCGCACCACAACGCACC
>DATNAT010000238.1:0-5135 GCA_035572355.1 Gemmatimonadaceae bacterium | reverse complement strand
GGCGGCGCTATTCCGCCGCCGCGAGCTTCGGCGTGTAGAGCTTCGGGAACTGCGTCTGCAGATGCTCGACCTTCGGCAGGTCGTTGATCGCGATGTACGGCTGATCCGGATGCAGCGTGGCGTAGTTCTGATGGTACGCCTCGGCCGGCCAGAACTTGGTGAACGGCACGATCTGCGTCACGATCGGCCGGTCGAACGTCTTGGCCTTGGTGAGCTGCGCGATGTATGCGTCGACCGTGGCCTTTTGCTCGGGTGTCGTATAGAACACGATCGAGCGGTACTGCGTGCCGACGTCCGGCCCCTGGCGATTGAGCTCCGTGGGATCGTGCGCGACGGTGAAGAAGACCTGCAGCAGCTGGGCATACGAGACCTGCGACGGATCGAAGGTCACTCGCACCGACTCGGCGTGCCCGGTCGTGCCGCTGCTCACCTGCTCGTACTCTGGATGGTCGACATGTCCGCCGGCATAGCCGGAGGTAGCGCTCGTGACGCCCCGCACGTGCTGGAAGACCGCTTGGATCCCCCAGAAACAGCCGCCCGAGAACACCGCGACCTGATCGCCCTTCGCGGCCGTCGTGAAGTCGGCGTTCGGCGCCGGCGTGGCGACCGTCCGCTCGGTGCCCGACGCCCGCTGCGTGAACAAAAGGCCGGCGGCGAAGACCGCCGCGCCGAGCAGCGCCGCATTCCGGCGACCAACCGTGCGCGTCATCAACCTATCCTCCGTTCAGTGAACCTCGTCACCGCCGCTCGCCCGTTTGACCGGCGGTCCGATGCGTGTCCGCGTCACCCGACGCCAACACTTCCACCACTTCGTCCTCGACGTGCCGCTTGTGCAACAACCAGAACACGATCGCCAATACGAGAATAATAAGCGCCACGAGATAGTTTTCGTAACGCCGGACGTGTCCGAGAACGATCAGTGTCGTCCGTCCGAACGCCCATCCGATCAACGTAAACAGAAACGACCAGCAGAGGCAGCTGATCGCGGAACCGATGAGGTAAATGACCACCGGCAATCGGGCCGCACCGCAGGCAATCGGCAGCGTGAGGCGCAGTCCCCAGGCAAACCGAACCGCCACCGCCGCGCGCCACGGGTGCCGCCGCACGATCTTGAGCGTGCGCAGCATCAGCGTACGCAGGTGCGGCCAGCGCTTCCGCGCCCAGTGACCGCGCAGCCGGCCCACATAATACAACCCCAGGTCGGCCACCCACGTTCCGCCCGCTACCCAGAATCCGACCAGGCTGAAATGCAGGTAATTGTCGTGCGCCGCGAGACCGCCGATGAGCGGCGTGGCCTCCTCGGTGATGATGCCGGTCGCGGCGAGGGTGAAGTAGGCCCAGGCGCGGTGCAGCACCGCTGCGGCGTGCGGATGCCGAGTCGCGACCTGAAGGATCGCCAGGAGGATCGTCACGACGCGGGGCGGCGAGGACGAAAACGGTCTACGAGGCGATCGCGGCGACCCGCCGGTCGCCGGCGTCGAGCCGTGCGCGCAACGCCGCCTGCAGCTTCGTCGCGATCGGACCGGGCGAGCCGCCGCCGATGCTGTGGTCGTCGACGCGCACGAGCGGCATGACGTCGGTCGTCGTGCCGACGAGGAACAGCTCGTCGAAGGTGCCAAGCTCGTCGCGCGTGAACGCGGTCTCGCGCACTTCGAGATCGAGCGTGCGTGCGAGGTCGATGACGAGCTGCCGCGTCACGCCGTGGAGGATGAGGTTGTTCGCCGGATGGGTTCGGATCACGCCGCTGTCGACGGCAAAGACGTTCGTATGCGAGCCTTCGGTGACGACCCCGTCTCTCACGAGTATCGCCTCCGTTGCACCAGCGTCGGCGGCGGCCTGCTTGGCCAGCACGTTCGGCAAGAGCTGAACGGTCTTGATGTCGCAGCGCAGCCAACGGATGTCGGCCGTGGTGATGGCGCGGGCGCCGCGGGCGCGGAGCGCTTCCGGCGGCTCGAAGCGATTCGCCACTGCGTACACCGTGGGGCGCGTGGCGGCGATCGGAAATTGATGCGTGCGCGGCGCGGCGCCGCGCGAGATCTCGAGGTAGATCGTCGCCTCGCCCGTTTCGAGGCTCGACGCACCGAGCAGCCGTTTGGCGACGCCCGCAAAAACGTCGGGCTCCACGATGTCCGGCGGCGCAATACGGAGCTCGCCGAGTCCGAACTGCAACCGCGCAAGATGCGCGTCGAGCTCGAACGGTCGGCCAGCAATGACGCGCCAGACCTCGTATACGCCGTCGCCGAACACGAAACCGCGGTCGTCGACCGACAGGGTCGCCGACGACCGCGGCACGAATTCGCCGTTCAGGTACGCGAGTGGTCCGGGCACACCAAAAACTTAGCGACTGGCGCACGAGCGCCCGGCGTCAGAGCCGATCCGCTGGAAGTCGCGGGGCGGCCGAGCCACCGGGTGCTATTGCGCCGGACGCTTTGCGGTGGGGGGCAACAGGCCGTTCAGCCGCAGATAGACCGCGGACTGGCTGTAGTGGTCGGCCCAATCGCCAGTGGCAACCGTCATGAGACCTGCTCGCGACTTCTTCGGCATGTTGAAGAAGGGGAGCATCTCGTTGAGGTTCGAGTCGTCCAGCTTCGACAGCGATTCGTCGCAGAACTGGAAGGTCTCGCGCAGGCGCGCAACCAGCGCGTCCTTGGTCGCCGTCGCGTCGATCTTGCTGCGCTTCGGAGCTGTGGCGCCGCCGATCGCGCTGCAGAAGTAGTCGTTGCCGGCGGCAAGATGCGTCACGATCTGCCCGAAGCTCATCTGCGCCGGCGTCGGCTTGAAGGAGTATTTGTCGGCCGGCATCTCGACCGCGGCGGCAACGAGGTTCTTGGCCTCGTCGGCCTCGAACTCGCGAAAGGCTTGCGCGACCGGTGACGCTTGCGCCGGCAGGATGCTCGGCAGCGAGATGGCAGCGACGATTGCGACGTAAACGCGAGCGTGCACAGGGACACCTCGAAGTCGAGTGATGCTGTACGTTGCTCGGCGGCGGGCGGACTGTCCAGGGTGCGCCCGTGCGATGGGGCCAAAGCAATGGCGCGCCGCCGTGCACTGACCGTACATTCGGTCTCGTTCGCTCTTTTTCGATGCCCATTCGTCGCCCGACCGCCCGCCAATGTCAGCACGTCAGAGCAAACTGGGCTTCCGAGTCCTTCCCGCGCCGCCGCGTGCGGACCTCGATCTGGTGAACCGCTTCCGGGGCTTGGCCCCAGCCAATCTTGCCGACGCGATGGGCCGGTTCAACTTCATGGATCCCGACATCCGGTCGCGCTCGGGTATCGCGATGTGCGGAATCGCCGTGACAGTGCTCTGTCGGCCAGCCGACAATCTCATGGTGCACAAGGCGCTCGAGCTCGCGGAGCCCGGTGACGTCGTCGTCGTGAGCACCTGCGGCAACACGACGAGCGCGGTGTTCGGCGAATTGATGTGCCACACCGCAGCGGCCAAGAGGCTTGGCGGGATCGTGGTCGATGGCGCGATCCGCGACGTTGACGGCATCACGCGGCTCGGCTTTCCGGCGTTCAGCCGCACCGTGAGCCCGGGCGGCTGCGACAAGGACGGTCCGGGCGAGATCAACGTGCCGATTGCCTGCGGTAACACCGTCGTGATGCCAGGCGACATCGTCGTCGGCGACGACGGCGGCGTCGCCGTGGTGCCGCGCGAACAGGCCGAGCAGGTGCTCCGGCTCGTCGGCGAGCTCATGGCGCGCGAGATGGCGCGGATCGCGGAAATTCAGCGGGGCGTGCTGTACAAAGCGGAGATCGATGAATCGCTGCGCAAGAAGGGAGTGATCGAATGATGCGCTCCTACATCTGATACGATGCGGCTCGAATGGAAGATCCTCATCGCGTTCGTCGCCGGCTCCGCGGCCGGCGCGCTGGCGCGGATCGACGGCGTGGCGTGGCTTCAGCCGCCGCTGATCGCGCTCGAGCCGATCGGCACGATCTTCATTCGGCTGATCACAATGGTCGTGGTACCGCTGGTCATCGCCAGCGTGTTCGTCGGCGTCGCATCGCTCGGCGGTGCGCGCGCCCTCGGTCGATTGGGCGGAAAGACACTCGGCTACTTCTTCGGCACGACGCTGGCCGCGGCGACGGTAGGATTGATCGTTGCGACGCTGGCGCGGGTCGGTGAACACGGCGAGTTGGCTGGCACCGACGGCGCGGCGACGGTGTTGTCGACGCCGCCCAGCGTCGTGCAAACGCTCGTCGATCTCGTGCCGCAGAATCCGTTCGCGTCGGCCGCGCAGGGCGGCGGACAATTGCTGCCGCTGATCATCGCCGTCTGCATCTTCGCCGCCGCGACGTCGACACTGAAGAGCGACGGAAGCCGAGCAGTCGTTCGCTTCTTCGAGGGCGTGAACGAAATCTCGATGGTCGTGATCGGTTGGCTGATGCGCCTGGCGCCGTTGGCTGTGTTCGCGCTGATCGCGGCGACCGTCGCGCGCTCGGGAATTGGCTTGCTCGACCGGTTGGCGTACTTCGCATTGATTGTCGTCGTCGCGCTCGCCGCGCACAGCGTGTTGATCCTGTTCCCCGCGCTGGTGCTCGGTGCTCGACAACGCATTGCGTATTTCATGCGCTCGGTATCGGACGCGGTGCTGCTCGCCTTCTCCACGGCCGCGTCGAACGTCGCGCTTCCGGCGAGCATGACGGCGGCGCGCGATCGGCTCGGCGTACCGGAAGACATCGTGAACTTCGTGCTGCCGGCGGGGGCCTCGCTCAACAAGAACGGCTCCGCGGCCTACAAAGCCGTGGCGGTGCTGTTCATCGCGCATCTATATGGTATGCAGCCCACGGCCGGCGCCCTCGTGACGATCGTGCTCGTGTCGAGCGTCGCGGCCTTTGCCGGCGCCGGCGTTCCCGGCAGCTCGCTCGTCACGACGTTGATCGTGTTGGACGCGATCGGACTCGGTCCGCGCGCTGCGGCGGGCATCGCGCTCGTTGCCTCGGTCGACCGTCCGCTCGACATGTGTCGGAGCGCGGTGAATACGTTCAGCAACCTGGTCGGCGCAACGTGGATCGCGCGGAGCGAAGGCGCGGCAGAGTCCAGGCTCGACGTGATCGAAGTAACCCAGGTGATGGAAGTACCGGCGACGCTGCCGCTGGATTCGTGACGCGCGCCAGGACGATCAGCGA
>DATNAT010000237.1:0-12086 GCA_035572355.1 Gemmatimonadaceae bacterium | reverse complement strand
CGTCGCCAGCATCACGTCGTCGAACGAATCGACCTCGAGCATCGGCAGGGTCGCGTCCACGCTGCGCAGCGCGTCGCGCATCATCGTCTTGGTTGCCGCGAGCGGCTGCACCGACCGCACAATGACGTACGCGTTGTCCATCGGGCGCTGCGCATCCGATATATAGATCGCCGGCGGCGGAGCCGCGTCGAGCGCACCCTCGCGCACGTCGGCAACGACGCCCACAATCGTCTGAAACCCGGTGATCCCCCACGCGAACTGCACGCGCTTGCCGATCGGATCCTGGCCTGGCAAGTACCGCCTCGCGAACGCTTCGTTGACGATCACCACGGGCGCCGAGCCCGCCCGGTCGCCCTGCGTGAAATCGCGGCCCCGCGCGATCCGCGCATGCAGCACGCCAAAGTAGTCCCACGCCACGATCCGCTTTTCGGCCGTCGGCTTGTCGTTCGCGCCGAAGGTCTGTCCTTCGATCGAGACGCCGCCGTTCACGCCCCCCGCGATCGGCAGGCTGCTCGCGAACGTGACGTGCGCTGCCCCGCGCGCTTTCAGCGCCTCGCGGTACCGAGCCCAGAATGCGATCTGCGATGTCGAGTCAGGGTAGCGCAGACTGGGGAGCCACCGGTCCGTCGCAACCAGGCCATGTGTGTCGAAACCCATCGGCACATGCATCAGTTGCACGAAACTCCGAATGAGAAGGCCGGCGCCGGCGAGCAGCACGAACGACAACGCCATCTCGACGATGATCAGCGATCGTCGCGCGTTGTCGCGCGTGCCGGTGAGGCCGCGGCCTCCGTCGCGCAAGCTGCCGAGCAGATCGAGGCTCGACGCGCGTAACGCCGGCACCGTGCCGAAACTCACTCCTGCCACGACGGAGCACGCCAGCGCAAAGCCGAGCGCGTTCGCGCTCAACGTGACCTCCGCCATCCGCGGCAGCGCCGTCGCCAGCCATCGATGCGCGGCGGCGAGCGCCAGGTATGCGAGACCGACACCGCAGGCCCCGCCGATCAGCGCGCGGGCGAGGCTCTCCACGAACAGCAGCCCGAGCAGGCGCTGACGCCCGGCGCCGAGCGCCGCGCGCACGGCGAGCTCTCTCCGCCGTGAGGCCGTATGCGCGAGCAGGAGATTGGCGATGTTCGCACACGCGATCGCGAGCAGCACACCCACCGCCGCCAGCATCAACTCGAGCGGCTGGCGTAGGTCGCCCACGACCGCGCTCGTCAGCGGCGCGATGCGCACCGAATCCGTCGTCACTCCCTCGCGGCGCAGCCCGGCGGCCATGATGCCGATCCGCTGCGACGCCTGCGCCAGCGTGATGCCCGGCGCGAGGCGCCCGACGACCGTCATGAAGCGCAGATCGCGCGGCGCGGTCTTGACGCTGAAATCGAGTGGAATCCAGAACTCGGCTTCCTTGCCCGACGCGATGTGCCACGGATCTGGAATCACGTCCCGCGCGCCGTCGGCGACCACGCCGATGACGACGAACGGCTTGCCAGTGAGCGTGATCGGGCGCCCCACGACCGCCGAATCACCGCTGAAGCTCTGCTTCCACAGCGCTTCGCTGAGGATCACGACGCCGTTCCGCCCCGGACCCTCTTCGTCGGCTCGAAATAGACGGCCGATGATCGGCCGCAGCCCGAGCATCGCCGGCAGGTTCCACGACGACTGCGCGCCGATCAGCTGCACCGCGTCGCCTCGACCGGAGAGAATCTCGCCGTGGCCGATCACGCCGGCGACCTCGCTCAGCGCCGCGCCCGACCGCCCGCGCCAATCGAGAAACTCCGGATACGATGCCGGGAACGCGTCCGTCGCGTCGCGTTCGACGTCGTATACCATGACCATCCGATCCGACTGTGCGTAGGCGAGCGGGTGAAGGACGACCGCATCGAGTACGCTGTACATCGCCGTCGTCGCGCCCACGCCAAGGGCCAACGTGAGCGTGACGACCGCGGCGAACCCGGGCGCGTTGCGCATGGCGCGAGCGACGTGCCGAATGTCTTGACTGATCATGTGGACGTATTCCTTGAAGGCGAGCCGGCGTGCCCGCCGACGATCGATGGTGAGACATGCGTCGCGAATGTCGGACACCGTGCCGAACCGCCGCTCCGCTTCCGCTCGCGCGACTTCCGGGCTCACCCCGGACGCGATCAGATCCTGCACGAGCGTATCGAGATGAAACCCCAGCTCGTCGTCGAGCTCTCGGCGGGCGTTCCCGGCGATCGGCCGCAGGAGGCGGCGCCACCGAGAGGACGGCATGTCAGCTCGGCTGCTCCGCCGTGCGCAGCACGACCGCGACCGCCGCGACGAACCGCTCCCACGACGCGGTCTCGGCGCGCAATTGTTGCCGCCCGCGCGCGGTGAGCTTGTAGAACTTGGCCCGCCGGTTGTGCTCGGACAGCCGCCACTCGGAGGCAATCCACTCGCGCTCTTCGAGGCGGTGCAGCGCTGGGTAGAGCGACCCTTCGCCGACGACGAGCACGTCGGCCGTCAATCGCTCGATCCAGCGCGCGATCGCGTAGCCGTGCGCCGGCCCCCACGATAGCGTCTTGAGCACGAGGAGATCGAGCGTCCCCTGGAGCAGATCGAGGCTGCGGTCGCGCGGCATGTCTCTCCCATCGGCATTCGATGTATGGCCGTAGTGTGGCGCCTCATACATCGAATGTCAATGCCTCGGCCGTCGCCGAGTCCCGATGCCCCTACTGTATACGCATCGACAGCATCGGGTCGACCCGGCTCGCCCGCCGCGCCGGCCCGATCGTCGCCGCCGCCGCCGTCACGAGCAGCACCAACGTCGCCGCCGCGTACGCGAACGGATCTGCCGCGCCAACTCCAAACAGAAAACTCGAAAGGGCGCGCATCCCGACCAGCGCCCCGACGATGCCGATCACTGCGCCGGGAATGGTCGCCCCCGCCGCTGCCGCGAGCATCAGCCGAACGATCGACGACCGGCTTGCCCCGAGCGCGATACGAATTCCGATCTCGCGAGTCTGCTCGGCGACGGCGAACGCGAGGATGCCGTAAATGCCCACGCCGGCCATCGTCAACGCCATCGCCGCGAAGAGCACGACCACCATCGACCGAAACCGCGGCTCCGCCGTCACCGCGCTGAGATTCGATTCCATCGTCGTGATCGCGCCGATCGGCTGCGTCGGCTCCAGCGCGTGAATCGTCTTCCGCATCGGCGCGACCAGCGCCGCTGGATCCCCCTCAGTGCGCGCCACGAATGCCAGGTGGCTGATCCAGAACGGCTTGGTCACCTGCGCAATCGGCCGATACAGCGCCGGGATCAGTGCGCTCGCCGGCCCGTCGTGCACCACATCGTCCACCACTCCGACAATGCGCAGCCAATCCCCCGGGCCTGGCTTCTCCGCAAAGGTCAAGCGCTGACCGATCGCGCCCCCCTTCGGCCAGAATTTCCGCGCCATCGCTTCACTGATCACGACGACCTGCTCCGCCCCCGGGCTGTCGCTATCCAGAAAGCCGCGTCCGTCGCGCACTCGAATGCCCATCACGCTGAAGTAGTTTGCGCTGACGCACGGTTTGAGCACGGAGTAGCCGCGTGGCAGGGCCTGACCGTCGGCGAGGGTGAAGTCTCCCATGACGTACGTCGAATCCAGCGGCAGCCAATTCACTGCCGCCACCCCGTGCGAACCGGGGATCGCACTGAGCGCACCCGCCAACTGCTTTTCCACTCCCCGCAACTCGTCGACCGATCGGTACTGCGATTCTGGAAAGTCCAGTGTGGCCACCGCGAGATGGTCCGGCACGAAACCAAGGTCGACCGACTGGAGCCGCTCGAAGCTTCGGATCATGAGCCCCGCCCCGACGAGCAGCACGAGCGATAAGCTCGTCTCGATCGCGACGAAGAAGCGGCGCAGCGGAGCGCGGCCCGTCACTCGCCCGGCGGAGGTCAGTCCGTCGCGCGGGTCGCGCTTCGACGCGCCGATCGCCGGCAGCGTCCCCGACAACAGACCGGTGGCGATGCACGCCACTGCCGCGATGCCGATCACGACCGGATCGATGTGAATCTCTGACGCGCGTGGCAGTATTCCCAATGGGAGCACTGAGACCAGCAGGCGAACACCCGCCTCCGCCAACGCCAACCCGGCGACTCCACCCGCCACCGCGATCACCACGCTTTCCGTGAGCAGTTGCCGGAGCAAGCGGCCGCGTTCGGCCCCAAGCGCGCTCCGTATTCCCAGCTCGTGCCGCCGCGCTGTCGCCCGCAGAAGCATCAAGTTGGAGACGTTCGCGCATGCGATGAGCAGCACCAACCCCACCGCGATCGAGAAGATCACCAGCGGCTTCCGCACATCGCCAACGAGCGCCTCGTGCAACGGCACGATCGTGCTCACCTCTCGCTCGCGCTCGGCCGCCGACGCACCGGCCTCGTCGTGTGCCGCGAACGCGCGGAGCTCGGCGGCCGCCCGTTCTGGCGTCGCCCCGCGCGCGAGCCGGCCGATCACCACCTGGAACCGTGTATTCGCCGAATCGAACGCCGACGCGAGCGGGACCCACATCGCCGAGTGTCGCGGAAAGTCGAATCCATCCGGCATCACCCCGACGATCGTCTTGCGATATCCGTCCACGAGCACCGAGCGGCCGATCACCGCCGTGTCGCCCGCAAACTGTTCGCGCCAGAGGGTCGCGCTGATCAGCGCGACCGCGTCGGAGCCCGGCCCGTCCGAGTCGATCGCGAACGCGTGGCCATGGCGCGGTTGCACGCCGAGCGTGGCGAAGAAGCTTGGCGTCACGGCCGCGACCGGTATCCGCGCCGGCTCCGCGCCGCCAACGAGCGACGATGGATACGTGCGATAGCTCGTCGTCGAGCGGAACGTCGTCGTCGCCCGCGAGAAGGGCGCGTATTCACGGTCGGCCATCGAAAGGCCGAAGAACCTGCGGACGCCGCTGGGCTCGTGCGAGATCACGAACAGCTCGTTCGGCGCGGCGAAGGGCAACGGCCGCAGCAACACGCTGCGCACGACGGTGAACATCGCCGTCGTCAACCCGATGCCGAGGGCGAGCGTCGCCATCGCCGTCGCGGCGAACATCGGGCCGCGGCGAAGGAGTCGCGCCGCGAACCGGGCGTCTTGCTCCAGCTGGTCGAGCCACGCGCCGCCCCAACCCTCGCGCGTCACCTCCTTCACGTGCGTGACGTTGCCGAACTCTCGCCGCACGGCGGCCGCCGCGGCCTCGGGCGATTCGCCGCGGGCGACGCGGTCGGCCGCCGCCATCGTCAAGTGAGATCTGATCTCGTCGTCGAGCGCGATGTCGCGCTCGCGCCGCCGGCGGAATGAAGGCAGCTTCATCGTCCCGATCCTCTCTCCGGCACTTGCGCCCGGCGCCCAACGCGCGGCCCGCGGCCATGGTGTAGGTTGCCTACATCCTAGGGTGTAGGCGCTCTACATGCAAGGCCGGGATGCGTCGCGCCCTCGGCGCCGCCGGAACGGCCTCGCTGACGACCTGCGCCCCATCCGAAAGGTCCCCTGCCCGAGGATGTACCCGGCGAGGATGAACGTTCCTGCGACTCCCGCGCCGCGCGTGCTGCGGTCGGCCAGAACGGCCGCTCCCCTTGACATCCTACGGGTCAACGAGCATTCTCTCCAGAGACATTCTATGGAAGACCTCAGGAGAAAACTCCAGCGAGACCCGCCGATGGCCGATGATTCCGTCGAACTGCTCCAAGGCACCCTCGACCTGCTCATTCTGAAAACTCTGAGCTGGGGCCCGACCCACGGCTACGGCATCGCCCGCTGGATTCAAGAGGTCACCCGCGACGTGCTCCGCATCGAGGAAGGCTCGCTCTATCCGGCTCTCCACCGTCTCGAGAAACGCGGTTGGATCGACGCGTCGTGGGGACTCTCCGAGAACAACCGTCGCGCCAAGTACTACCGGCTCACCACCCGCGGCCGGCAAGAGCTTCGCGCCGAAGCGTCGTCCTGGGCCGCGTTCTCGAGGGCGGTCTCGGTCGTGCTCACGTCGACCCAAGTCCCCTCCTGGGCCAAGGGTTGATGGCACGCTTGCCGACACGCGACCCCGCAAGCCGCCAACCCGCCTGGCGGCGCTACCTCCGCTTCTGGGGGCGCGATTTCACCCGCGACCTCGACGACGAGCTGCGCTATCACCTCGAGGCCCGTATCGACGAGTACGTCGCCCAAGGGTTGAACCTGCGTGCCGCGCGCGCCGAAGCGGCGCGGCGCTTCGGCGACATCGACCGCGTCCGCGCGGCCTGCACCACGATCGAGTCGCAATGGCAACGGGAGCAGACGATCATGGATTTCGCTCATCGCTGGATGGCCGACGTCAGGCACGCCGTGCGGCAGCTGCGCCGCAACCCGTCGCTCAGCGTCGCCGCCATGCTCTGTTTCGCGCTCGGCATCGGCGCGACGACGTCGATCTTCAGCGTCGTCGACGGGGTCCTCTTCCGGCCCCTACCGTTCGCCGATCCAGGGCGACTCGTCGTCGTCGGCGAATGGATTCCGAACGTCGGCGGCGAGAACTTCGGAGCCGTCTCGGAACCTGAATTCACCGACTATCAACGACTGGAGGGCCGCATTTTTGCTCGCGTCGCCTCCTACCTGCGCCACGACGGCATCGCCCTCTCCGGTGCCGGAGAGCCCGAGCGTGTCGACGGTCTCGACGTCACGCCCTCGCTCTTCGCCACCCTCGGCGTTCGCGCCCAGCGCGGCCGCGTCTTCGGCGCGACCGACGACACGACCGGCGGCGTCGACGCCATCATCGTCAGTGACGCGCTCTGGCACCGCCGCTTCAGCGGCCGCGACATCGTCGGGCAGACGATCGACGTCGACGGAAAGCCGCGCACGATCGTCGGGATCATGCCGGCCTCCTTCACCTTCCCGCTCCCCGGTGTCGGCGGCCAGCCGGTTGACGTGTTCTTGCCGCTGCGCATGACCGCCGCATACCGGATCAATCGCGGCAGCGCCTACGATGCCTATCTCCTCGCACGGCTCGCACCCGGCGTCACCGTCGCACAGGCCAAGCGCGCCGCCAACGACCTGGTCGCAAGCTACGCGACGCTCTACCCTGAGGCCTATCGTGGCGGCTGGAAAGTCGTGGCCGACGTCTTTCCCTTCCGCAACCACGCTACCGCCGACGTGCGCACACCCCTGTTGATCCTCCTCGGCGCGGTCGCCCTCGTCCTTCTCGTCGCCTGCCTCAACGTGGCGAGCCTCCTGCTCGCGCGCGCCGCTGCGCGCCAACGCGAGATTGCCGTGCGCCAGGCGCTCGGCGCGTCGCGCACGCGCCTCGCCCAGCAATTCCTCTGGGAGAGCCTCGTGCTCGTCGTCGCCGGCGGCGCGATCGGCGTGCTGCTGGCGGTGTTCGGCGCGCGCGCCATCGCGCTCCACGCGCCAGCTGACGTTCTGCACGGCTACGACGCGTCGATCGACCTGCGCGTGCTCGGCGTCACGAGCCTCGTCGTCGTCGTCACGGCGGTCATCTTCTCGCTCGTGCCCGCGCTCAGCCAGCGCTATCACACCCTCGGCTCTCGCCTCCGCGACGAGGCGCGCGGCAGCACGGCGAGCGCCGCGCGCGCTCGGGGGCGGCGCACGCTCGTCGCCGCCGAGGTGGCGATCGCCCTCGTCCTGTCCACTGGCGCCGGGCTCATGGCGCGGAGCTTCGCGCGTGCGCTCGGCGTCGACCCCGGCTTCGATCCCAATCACCTCGTCACCGTCCGCGTCGGCCTGCCCGACGCGAAGTACGCGACCCCGGCGACGGTGCTCGACTTCGACCGCCGCGTCATCGACGGATTGCGAACCCTTCCCGGCGTCACGAGTGCGTCGGCGTCGCTCAAGCTTCCGCTGCAGGAGCCGATGCGCATTCTCATTGCCGTCGAAGGAAAAAGCCCGTCGACGCTCCCGATCGCCAACGGGAGCTTCGTCATGCCGCAATTCCTCGAGACGATGCGCATTCGGCTCCTCGCCGGCCGCCCCCTCGACGCGAGCGATGTGCGCGACCGGCTGCCGGTCGTCGTCGTGAACGACGCGCTGGCCAAACACTTCTTCGGCTCGAGCGCCAGCGCCGTTGGCAAACGAATCAAGTGGGGCGCGGCGAGGTCGCCCGCGCCCTGGCTCACCATCGTCGGCGTCACGGCCGACGTGAAAGACGCAGGGCTCGATCAGAAACAGGAGTGGTCCGTCTACTTCCCCGCGCTGCAAGCGCCGGACGTCAACGTCACCGGCATGATGCGGTCGTTCGCCTTCGTCGCCCGCGGTCGGGGCGACGACGCCGCGCTCGTACGCGGCATGCGGCGCATCGTCCGCGCGATCGACCCCGACATGCCCGTTGTCGGTCCGACGCGCATGACCGATATCGCCGGTTCATCGCTCGCCGGCCGCCGGTTCAATACTTACATCATCGCGGCCTTCGCACTCCTGGCGCTCGCCCTAGCCTCTGTCGGCATCTACGGACTCGTCGCCTACTCCGTCGTGCTGCGCACGCGCGAGATCGGCGTCCGCTTGGCGCTCGGCGCGCTTCCAGGCAGCGTCGTGCGCCTCGTGATCGGGCAAGGAGCGCGGCTGGCGCTGGTCGGCATAGTCGTTGGCCTTGCGGGCGCGCTCGTGCTCACGCGCCTGATGCGGACCCTCCTCTTCAACGTCAGCCCGTTCGACGTCGTGAGCTTCGCGAGCGCGGCGTTGCTGCTGCTCGCGGTCGCCGTGCTGGCTAGTCTACTGCCGGCCTGGCGCGCGTCACGGACCGATCCGCAGGCGGTGATGCGGGCGGACTAATTCTCGTGCGTGGCCCCTCCGTCTTCCCTGATGCTGCTCCCCGCCGGCGCGCCAGCCTCCCGGCGCATGCGACGGAGGACCTCGAGCGCTCGGTGCAGGTCCATCACGCGCAGCACGATATCGCACCCGACGCGTCCCGCGCCGGAATTATCTGATGTTCGGCTGCGTCTTGTCGCCGGCGAACCACGCGTCGGCTTGGGGTAGATGTTGTAGCACTGCCGGCCGGTGCTTCCGCGAGCTCGAGGACGAATCCGCCTCCGTACTGATCGAACCGGGAGGTGGGCAGATCGATCTTGTCCCGTGCAATGCGACGGAAATGCAGTAGCGTCCCGGAGAACCCGCGCTGGCGAAGCGCAGGAGCATTTCAAAATATGGCTGCGCCCATTGCCCAATCGATACCTCGTCGGTAAAGCCCGGCAAGGCGATCTAATTCTCTTCCAATGCCACCTTCGGCTCGACCCGCGTCGCGCGCCACGCCGGCACCACGCACGCCGCCATCGCTGATACGCCGAGCACGATCACCGTTCCTACGATCGTCGGCACGTCGAACGCCGACACGCCGTACAACATGCTCCGCATCGCGAATCCAGCGCCGAGCGCGATGACCGTGCCGGCGACGACACCGAGCGCACCGAGCGTTCCAGCCTCCCTCGCCACCAAGCGAACGATCTGCCCGGTCGACGCCCCCAGCGCGCGCCGCACCCCGAGCTCCTGATTCCGCTGCAGCACGCTGTACGCAATGACTCCGTACAACCCGATCATCGCCAGAAAGAGCGCCGCGCCCGCGAACGCTGCCATGAACCCCGCCGCGAACCGCGCGCTCGTGCTCGCGTCGCTCACGAGATCCTCCATCGTCCGGACCCGCGACGCCGGCACCGATGGATCGACCTGCGCGATCGCGCGCTGAATCTCTGGCATCAGCTGCGCCGGCGCCAGCGTGCTGCGCACCACGAACTGCAGCGTGCTGAATGTCGGATAAGGTTTCTGAGTATATGGAACGATCATCTCCGGCCGAGTCGTGTCGGTGAGCGCGTACCGCCTGAGATCGTTCGCCACGCCGATCACCGTCATCCAGGGAGCGGCGCTCCGCGGGCCGCCGAGCTTGATTCGCTTGTCGAGCGCTGATTGACCCGGCCAGAGCCACTGCGCCATCGCCCGATTGACGATCACCACCTGCGGTCCATCTACGCGATCGCTCGACGCGAAGTCGCGGCCGGCGACCAGCGTCGTGCCCAGCGCGCGGAACATGTCGCCGCTGGCGAAGGTGTAGTCGGCACCTTGCAGCGATGCGGACGTCGAGGACGGCACGCCTTCCGCCCAGAGCACCGTCCACTCCTGCGAGCCGCTCAACGGCAGCGGCTTGCCCATCGCCGCCGCCTCGACGCCGGGAATCGCGCGAATTCGATCGAGCACGCCGGTGATGAACGCCACTCCCGCCGGATGCTCCATGTACGTCGGCCCCTGCCGCTCCGGATACCGATTGGTCGGCAGCGTCACCTCGAATGTCAGCCCCTGCGGCGCCGTGAACCCCAGGTCCGTGCTCAGCTGTCGCGTGAGACTCTTGCCCAACAACCCGGCCAGCGCCACGAGCACGACGGCCAGCGTCACCTCGACGACGATCAGCACCCGTCGGGCGCGTTCAGTGCCGTGGCCGCCGCCGCCCCCGCGACTCCCCCGCCGCAGCGTCTCGATGAGCGGGACGCTCGCGCCCGACAACGCCGGCCCCAATCCCGCGACCAGTCCCACGAGCATCGTGGCTGCGAACGCGACGCCGACCGACCGAAACTCGAACGTCGCGTTGCCAAGCAGCGGGAACTTGTCCGCGAACTCTGCTCGCACCATGTCGAACCCCACCACCGCCAGCCCGGTCCCGACCGCCGCCGCGACGATCGCCAACGCCGATACCTCGAGCACGCAGCCGCCCATCACGCGCCACGACGGCGCGCCGAGCGCCGCACGCACGGCAAGATCGCGCCGCCGGCGTTGCAGCTGCGCCAGTTGCAGCTGCGCGGCATTCACGCAGCTGATCACGAGCAGCAGCGCCACGGCGCCCAAGAGACTCAACAGCAGCCGCTCCGATTGACCGACGAGCTGCGTTCTGAGCGGCACGGCGAGCATGCCGAAGAACCCCTTCGCCTGCGGATAGAGTCGCAGCATCGCGTCGCGCACGCCATCGAGCTCGGCGCGCGCTGCACCGATCGTCGCGCCGCGCCTCAACCGCGCCGCGATCGCGAGGTCGTCCGGACCACCGATCGGCGGCGCGATCGGAATCCATGCGTCCGCACGCTCCGGGAACGCGAACGACGCCGGCATCTCGGCGCCGCGCGGAAACGCGAACCCTGGCGGCGCTACCGCCACCACGACGAACGGCTCCGCGTTCAGGTCGATGACTCGGCCGATGACGCCGCGATCGGCGCCGAAGCGGCGACGCCACAATCCGTCGGAGATCACGACGGCACGCGTGGTCTGAGGTGTCTCGTCCGCTCGCGTGAAGTAACGGCCGAGCTCCGGTCGTACTCCGAGCGTCGTGAAGAAATCCCCGGTCGCCTCGATGCCGTTCACGCGTTCGACGTCGGCGCCAGCTCCCAGGTTCAACGCCCGCGCCCGAAACCCCGTCACCGACTCGAACGAGCGAACACTCTGCTGCATCTCCTTGAATTGACGTCCTCCAATTGGCTCCAGCCGATCGCCGACCGGCAGCGACGGGATGAACTGCCACACCATCATCACCCGCCCCGCGTCGGCGTAGGGCAGCGGCGCGAGCAACACCGCCGCGACGACATTGAACATCAACACCGATGCGCCGATCCCCAGGGCGAGCGTCAGCGTCGCGACGAAAGCGAAGCCGCGCGCGCGCCGCAGGCGCCGAACGACGTGCGTGACCTCCTGGCCGAGCTGTCCCATGACGTGTCGCCGTTGCTGAATGGAGTGTGTGGTTCGATCGGCGATCGCGATCGCACGACGTGCGCCGTCGACGTCGCCGGTTTCACGATCGATCGTCGCGTGTGCGTCGTCGGGCGACATGCCGTTCCGTGTGAGCTCGGCGAATCTCATCTCGCGGTGGAATGCCAGCTCCTCCGCGAAGTCGCGCTCGCTCTGGCCCGCGGATCGCCAGGGAAAGCGGAACGCCGGCGCCGGACGCGGCTCGTTCTCGCCCGGCCTCATGTCGCGTCCAGCACACGAAAGACCGCGCTCGCGTATCGGCGCCAATGCGCGTCTCCCGACTTGAGCCGGGCGCGCCCGCGCGTCGTCAGCCGGTAATACCGCGCGCGCCTGCCGTTATCCGAGATGCCCCAGTCGCCGGCGACGCATCCCGCCGTCTCCAGCCGATGAAGCGCCTTG
>DATNAT010000236.1:0-2873 GCA_035572355.1 Gemmatimonadaceae bacterium | reverse complement strand
GCGCGGTCCTGCCGCGCCAGCTCGAGCGCGATCGCCAGCATGTTGAGGCAGAACATCGCCATCCAGCTCGTGCCGTCGCTCTGGTCGAGCCGCGCCCCGCCGGGCAGCGGTTCGCTCCGGTTGAACACGCCGATGTTGTCGAGCCCCAGGAAGCCGCCCTGAAAGACGTTGCGGCCGTCGGCGTCCTTGCGATTCACCCACCAGGTGAAGTTGATGAGCAATTTGTGAAACACGCGCTCCAGAAACTCCACGTCGCCGATGCCGCGAATGCGCCGTTCGATCTGGTAGACGCGCATCGCCGCCCAGGCGTGCACCGGCGGGTTGACGTCGCCGAACGCCCACTCGTACGCCGGCAGCTGCCCATTCGGGTGCATGTACCACTCGCGCAGCAGGAGCACGAGCTGGTCCTTGGCGAAATCCGGGTCGACCAATGCCAGCGCGATCGTGTGGAAGGCGAGATCCCAGCTCGCGTACCAGGGATACTCCCAGGTGTCGGGCATCGAGATCACGTCGTGATTGTTGAGATGGGTCCAGTTGTGATTGCGTCCCTGCCACCGCGTCGGCGGCGGCGGCGGCTGGCCGGGATCGCCGGTCAGCCACTGCTCGACGTCGTAGTGATAGAACTGCTTGTTCCAGAGCAGCCCGGCGAACGCCTGCCGCTGAATCGCCCGCTCGTCGTCCGAGACCTCGGCCGGCGCGAGCGGCCGATAGAAGTCGTCCGCTTCACGAATTCGCATCGCGAGCAGCGCGTCGAACGCCGGCCCGAACGACGCGGCGCCGTTGACGTGCGACGACAGGCGGAGCCGCACGACCTGTTCGCTCCCCGCGGCGACGACGAGACGGTACCGCGCCGCGGCCTTCGTGCCGCTGCGCTCGGGATTCACCGCGTCGCCCCGGCCGCAGACGACGTAATCGTGGAAGGCGTCCTTGACGTGCGGCCGCTGGTTCGGCACGCCGTACAGCCGCGCCGTGTTGGTGTCGTTGTGCGTGAACAGCAGCTCGGGCGCGCCCTCGCACGTGAGCCGGTAGCGCCCCAGCGACTCGTGCTCGGCCAGGATCTGCGCCGCGCGCTCGCTCGGCGGCAGCGCGGACAGCGACGGCTCGTAGCCGAGCGTGCCCCAGCTCCAGGTGTTGCGAAACCAGAGCGTCGGCAGGAGGTCGAGGGTCGCCTCGTCGGGGCCGCGATTCGCCACGGTGATCCGGACGAGGATGTCGGTCGGCGACCCCTTGGCGTATTCGACCGTCAGGTCGAAGTAGCGGCCGGCGTCGAACACCCCGGTGTCGAGGAGCTCGAACTCGGGATCGAACGGGCCCCGCCGCGCCGTCTCGGCGAGTATCTGCTCATATGGAAATGCTCGTTGCGGATACTTGTACAGCGCCCGCATGTAGGCGTGCGACGGCAGGTTGTCGAGGTGGAACCAGTAGTCCTTGGCGTCCTCGCCGTGATTCCCTTCCTTGCCGCTGACGCCGAACGGGCGCTCTTTGAGAATCGCGTCCTGGCCGTTCCAGAGCGCCAGCGCAAAGCACAGCCGCTGCGACTCGTCCGAGATGCCGAGCAGCCCGTCCTCGTTCCAGCGGTAGGCTCGGCTCCGCGCCTGACCGTGGGGGAACGAATGCCACACGTCGCCGTCGGCGCTGTAATCCTCGCGCACCGTGCCCCACGCGCGCTCGGCGAGATACGGGCCCCACAAGCGCCAGTCGGCGAGACCGGCGCGTTGCGCGTCGAGACGGCGTTCTTCAGCGGACATGCGGCATGAGCTCCCGGCAAGGTCGGCCCACGCGTGCTGCAAGAACGAATCCGTCTCGACGCAAAGAACTGGCCGCTGCGCTACGCCGCCTCGCCGCTCATCATCTCCTCTGAACGCGCCGACGCCAACACCGGACGCGGGCCAACGTACGCGGCGACGAGTCCGCCGAGCACGACGAGCGCCAGCGCGCCGACGAGACCGGGCTTCGTCGTCATCGCGACCACGACGCCGAGCGCGACGCCGGTGTTCGCCCACCCGGCCGCGTCGGCCCGACGCATCGGAGCGGCGAGCAGTTCGACTCCAGTCCCCGACGACGCCGCCTTCGCCAGATCTCCCGCCAGCGCGCGCCCCGCCTTGCCCAACCGCACGCCGTTCACGAACAGGAACGCGAGACCGAGCAGACCGGCGTTCACCCACCCGGTACGCCACGTCCACGTCGACGAGACCATGTAGCCGCCTGTCACCAACAGCGCGACGAGCACGATCGGAAAGACGACCGACGTGCGCGCCGACAACCGATGCCAGCGGAGCGCGGCGGCCGGCGTCCCGGCGGCCCGCGTCTGCCGGTGCGCGTAGTGCAACATCGTCGACGCGGAGATCGCGGCGAGGACAGCGGCGATGTGGATCAACAGCGCGACTCGATAGGCAATGCTCACGATTCGTTCCTTGGTGAGAGTGACAGTCTTGCGATCTCGGCGATTGGCAGTTGCACGCCTAGCGCGGCTTCGCCGCCGGCGGCCCGTACCCATGCGTCGACAGCCGCACGCCGCTCGCCGCGTACCCCTCGGCGGTGAGCTCGTCGACGCCGTTCAGGTCGACGAACGTGTTGTAGAAGTTGAAGAGCGCGATGACGCTGTTCGCATGATAGATCTCGTCGGCCGTGAGCGCCGGTCGCTGCGCGACGACCAGCGCCCGTCGCCGCGGCTCGTCGCGCTCGTGGGAGGCGTCGACGAGGGCCACGAAGGCCGCTTCACGCGCCGTCAGCTCGCGTCGCTCCAGCACGCGGTCCACGACGTCCCGGCCGAGAAACTGCGCGGCGACCGCCGCGTGCGAGCCGATTCAGAAGAGACAGCGATTCGACTTCGACGTCAGCGCGGCGAGCAGCTCGCACTCGCCCGGTGCGAG
>DATNAT010000235.1:0-10638 GCA_035572355.1 Gemmatimonadaceae bacterium | reverse complement strand
GAGCACGGCATCCACCGTGCTCGCCACGAGATACGCCGCGACATCGAGATCGAGCAGACGCGTGAGCGCCGTCGGAGAGTCGTTGGTGTGCAGCGTCGACAGCACGAGATGGCCCGTGAGCGCAGCCTGCGTCGCGATCTGTGCCGTCTCCGCGTCGCGGATCTCGCCGACCAGAATGATGTCCGGGTCCTGCCGCAGAAGGGCGCGCAGCGCACCGGCGAACGTCATGCCGACCTTCTCGTTCACCGGAACCTGCGGCACTCCCACCAGCTCGTACTCCACCGGATCCTCGACCGTCAGGATCTTCTCGCGCCCCGTGCGAATGAGCTCGACCGCGGCATAGAGCGTGGTCGTCTTGCCGGAGCCCGTGGGCCCGGTTACGAGCACGATCCCGTGCGGGCGCGACACCACCTCGGTGAACAACTCGAGCGTGTCCGGCGCCATGCCCAGCTCGAGGAGCGAGATGCGGCCGTGCTCCTTGTCGAGCAATCGGAGCACGACGCTCTCACCGCGCAGCGTCGGCACGGTCGACACGCGCACGTCGACTTGACGGTTCTGTAAGCGCAGCCGGATCCGGCCGTCCTGCGGCAGCCGGCGCTCGGCGATGTCCAGCTCAGCCATGATCTTGAGCCGGCTGATGATCGCCGCCGTAAGATGCGGCGGCGGCGACGGCGCGTTCTGGAGCACGCCGTCGATGCGGTAGCGCACGCGCAACCCGTCCTGGTACGCCTCGAGATGTACATCGGACGCGCGCGCGTCGAGCGCCTCGATTAGCAACAGGTTGACGAGCCGCACGACCGGCGCCTCGTTCGCCAGATGGAGCAGGTCGTCGAGCGGGATCTCGTCGACGTCGACGTTGCGCACTTCGCCGGCCATCCCAGCGATCAATCCTTCCGCGGTCGCCGCCTCCGGCGCATACAGGCGCCGAATCGCCGTGCGGAGATCGTGATCGTCGAACCGCTCGACCACGATGTCGGCCGCGAACAGCAGACGCAGATCGTCGAGCGCGAGCGGATCGACGCGCTCGAGCCAAGTCCCGACCGTCAACAGGTCGCCGTCGAGCGTGAGCGGCAACACGCCGTGCTGCTCGAGCCAATCGGCGCTCAGCGCCGTCGTCAGGCGCTCGATCTCGAGCAGCTCCGTCGCCGGATGGCGCGCGTCAGGACGGTCGGCGATCGCCATCGTCGCTACCGCCGACTGAACGGCGCGATCGAGTCTGACGGCGGCCGGCGCCGCAGCAACGTCAGCGAGTCGGGCTTCTCCGGCTTCTTCACCACCGGCGCGCGGCTCGTGTCGGGCCGCGTCGGTACCGGCAGCGTATCGGCGGGCGGCACGATGCGCGGCCCGACGTTCACCTGCTTCAGCATCTCGCTGCCGTTCCGCACGCCCTCCCGCAGCTTGTCGATGTCCTCGTCGCTCGAGATGATGTGCGGCGTCAGGAACAGGAATAGCTCGTTGGCGTCCTCGTTTCGCGTCACGCTGCCGAACAGGAGCGGGCCGATCAACGGAATCCGGCTCAAGATCGGGATGCCCGACACGTCGCTCGAGTGCGTGTTGTCGGCTAGACCGCCGATCACCGTCGTCTGCCCGTCGCGAATGAAGATCTGCGTCGTTGCCTCGCGCTTGTTGATCACCGGCGCGTCGAACTGCACCTCGTTCGTCGCGCTGTTGTCGGTCTGCGTCACCTGCAGGTTGACGTAGCCGTCGGGGTTGATCGTTGGCGTGATCGTGAGCACGGTACCTACGTCGATGTACTGCACGGTCTGCACACGGCCCGTGGGATCGTTCGGCACCGTTTGCGACACCTGCACGAACGGGCGCGACGAACCGACGTTGAGCGTCGCCTGCCGGTTGTTTTGCGCGATGATCACGGGCAGCGACAGCACGCGCACGTCGCCCCGTTCCTGCAGCGCCGCCAGCGCGACGTTGTAGCTCACCGTGCCATGCCCGCCGGTGAGCGCCAGCACGAAGTCACGCGCGCTCGCCTGCGACGGCGCATTGACGCTCACGTCGTCCTTCGCCGAGCCCGTCACGCGCTTCACGCCCCCCGACACGCCGACGTCGAGATCGCGCGTCCGCTGCACCTCGGCGATCGTCACCTCGATCAGCACTTGCAGCGGACGCAGATCGACACCCTGGATGATCTGCTGCACCAGCGCCCAATCGGCGTCGGTCGCTCGAATGAGCAGCGAGTTGCTCCCCTCGTCGGCCACGATGCGGATGTCGCCCGCCTGGCTCGAGAGTGCCCCCGCAATTTGCAGGGCCGCACCCGTCGCCGCGTTCGCCGCGCCGCGCCCAGCTCCCCGGCCGTTGCCGCCGAACGGCGTCGGAATCGTCGTGATGTTGCCCGGAGGGAAGGCCACGCCCGGAGTCTGGATCGTCGTGAAGCCGCCGTTCGGGTTCGGGATCACCGTCGTGCGGCCGCCCGACTGGTTGCCGATGAAGCCCGAGAACAAACTCGTCAACACCGGCGCCAGTTGCACCGCGCTCGCGTGCTTCAGGCGATAGGTGTACAGTCGCATCTGCTGCTGCTGCTGCGACTGCGCCAGCTCCTGCATGATCATCTGCTGCGGCGTGAGCGGCCGCTGCACCGGCTCGGGCGTTGGCCCGGCGATCTGGATCAGCGTCGGCGACGCCGTCACCTTGAGTCCATTCGATTCGGCGAGCGACTTGATCAGGGTCATCATGCTGTCGCGCGAGACGGGATGCCCTAGGTGCAACGTCACCCGCTGCGCGGGAATGTTCGTCATCGACGCGTTCAAGTCGCCCGCCGCGACGAGCGCGTCGAGCACGACCTTGAGGTCCTGATCCTGAAAGTCGAGCGAGACCGCCGGCGGTTGCGTCACCCGCTTGCCGGTGTCGCGTTGAACGGCCGGCGTCCGGACCGGCGTCCGCGTCGGGCGTCCGCCGCCCTGTCCGGCGGCCGGCGCCGCAGCGATCACCGTCGCCGCCAACCATGAGAACCTTCTATTCATTATCACCATATATGAGAGCCCTGGCTCATGTTCCCGGCTTCGAGACGCTGACGTCGGCGCGCGCTCCCGCCGAGCTCACCAGCACCACCTTGCCCCGCTGAATCGCCCGCACCATCCAGTCGCCGATCTTGTCGCCCACGTGCACGAGGGTCGGCGTCTGCCCGCTCAGCTGCACCGTCGCGAAGCTCCGTCCATCCGTCGCCACCGCCGTGCCGAGCACCGTCGGCTTCGGCGGCTCGACCACCGGCTGGTCCGACGCCGCGCCCTCCCCCGGCATTCGGTAGGGGGCCGATGGCGCGCTCCGATCCGGAGAGAACGGATCGTTCTCGACCGCCGCCTGTACGTCGGCCGCCGGCCGCAGCGCACGCGCCGAACCGAGTCGCACCGCGGCCGGCGGCGGCGGCTCGGGCAGCGGATCGACGCGAAGCGCCCCCGCCACGGTCCACGCAAACACGAGTGCCGACACACCCAACACGACGCTCGCCACGCGCATCGCCGGCGTGCCGAACAGCTCGCGCGCGCTCATGGTGCGCCTCCGTTGCCGTTCGCGATCGCATACCCGGCGACCGTTGCCGCGATCGAGAGCGTTTCCTGTTCGCCCGCGTCGCTTCGCGGCACGCGCGAGATGTCCAACCGCTCGACGCGCACCAGCCTGTCGCCTCGCTCCAGCCGCTGTAGAAACATCAACGTGCCGAGCAAGTCCGACTCGGCGCGAATCTCAACGCGCAACGTCCGCACTCCGTTCACCGCCGGCGTCGACGGACGCGTCGCGGCGTCCTCGAGCCAGACGCGCGTATCGCGCGCCACGTCGCCCAGGTACGACGCCAGCTCCGCGCCTGCCATCACGTCGTCCTTGCCCTCGAACAACCGCGGCTGCATCGCACTCATCGCCGAGTCGGCGGCGTGGCGGAGTTGCGGATTGCGTCGCGCATTGTCGATCGCGGCACGTTCGCGCGCCAGGGCCGCGCGCTCGGTCGACAGCTGATCCCGCGCGTCGGCGAGCGCGGCGCGATACGGGCGCCACACCCAGATGAACAGCAGCCCCGGAAGCAGCACCAGGACGCCGATCACGATCGCTCGCCGATCGCTCGGCTTCATCGTACGCCAGCTCATGGCGCCGCCTTCCGCGAAACCGGTTGCTCGACGCGCGCCGCGATCGTGAAGTGCTCCTTCGCGCCGCCCCCATCCTGCGCGGCGCGGCGCACCGAGGCCGCTGACTTCACGTCGACCAGCCCGCCGGTCTTCGCGAGCGCGTCGAACACGCGCGCCGCGTGATCGGCCAGACCGTCGACGATGAGCGAATCCCCGCGTGTGCGAATCGCCGCCAGATGCGCTTCGTCGGGAATCGTTTGGCTCAACGTCGCGATCGTCGCTGACCACTGCGGCGCCGTGCGATCGATCGTGTCGAGCGTCGCGAGCTGAGCATAGGCCGCGTCGACCGTCGTGCGGCCAAGGAGCGTCGCATTGAGCTCCGGGCGCAACCGCGCACGCTCCGCCCGCACCAGTCGGAGCTGGCGCCGCACACCCCAGTATTGCACGCCGCCCGCTGCTGCGAGCAGCAGCGCCGACGCCGCGATCATCCACCAGGCCGCGGAGCGCGCGCGCATCCGCTCGCCCGCAACGCGATCGTTGCTGCGCAGCACCGGCCCGAGCTCGGAGCCGGCGAATTGCGCGGCAACCAATTCGGACGACTCGCCGGCGCGCGACGATGCGCCGCTGGGCGCGAGCACGCGCACGCCGCGGAGCGAAAGAGCAGCCGCCAGCTCTTTGCGAGGTCCTGCGTCGCCGGCAATGCCGACGCGCGCCGTCGAGCCGATCGTGTCCGCAAGCATCTCCCCGTCGGCGGCGCCGGCGCGGAAGCGCCGCACCGCGGCGAGCTTGCCGTTCTCGAGTTGCAGCACGTCGGTGCGATCGGCCGACGCCATCACGGCGTACGCCGACTGCCGCGCCAGCACCGGCCACGCTTCGAGCGCCGCGCTGGCCCAGGCGCCTTCCGCCGGCGTGATCGATTCGATCGACCAGCCGCTCTCGGTCGCCGCAGCGTGGAGGGCCGCCACGAGCCTCGTCGATGCTGCGGCAGCGACGACCGGCACCGGTGCGCCGCGTCCGCGGCGAACCGCCGGTGCGGCGCCGACCAGCTGCGGACCCCGCGCGTTCACGAAGTAGCGTCCCGCATTCCGCGACAGCACCTGCTGAACCTCGTCCGGTTTGAGCGGCGGCAGGTCGAGCCGGCGCACTTCGATGAGCGGGGCGAGCAGCGACACCGCCAGCGTTCCGTCGCTCACGCCGAGTGCGGCCGCGAGCTCGGCGAACGCGCGCGCCAGCGACGGCCAACTCGTGGCATCCGGCGCCGGTGGCTCGAGCGTCGCACGCCAGGCCCCGTCGGCTGTTCCGCGCAGCCGCACGTCCGCCGCGACGAGCGATGTCGGCGAGATCGCGACACCGGTGCGAACCCGCGTCTTGGCGCCCGTTGGCGGCCGAATCCTGCCGGCGCTCGGGCCGGTCGCGCCGGTCTTTACCATTCTTTGAAAGTCACGTTCACCGGGTTGCCGCGGCGAAGGATCGCCGTCAATCGGCTCGGCGGTGCCTGCGGGCCGACGCGCGACGTGATCGTGAGCTCGACTTCAGTCGTCTGGTACACGACGCGACTGCCGATCGCCGTCTGCAGCTGCACCGCCGAAAGCATCCCGGCGAGATTTCGTCCCGTCGACAAGATGTCGCCGATGCTGTTGATCCGCCGCCCTTGCGACCGCTGTTGCACGATCATGTTGATCGTCGCGTCCGTCATCCCTGGCAGCGCGCGCAGCACCGCAATCGGTGCGGTATTGATGTTCACCGCCCCGGCACCGTGCGTCGTCAGATACGGCGCCACCTTGGCGTAGATGTCCGGCGTCATCCCCATCACGTTCGAGAGCTCGTCGATCTCGCGGAACGGGCCGTTCGTCGGCAGCGCGAGCATCTTCGCCTTGATGTACCCGTCGCGCTCGGCGCCGTTCGGCCGCGGGATGCTGTCTGCATCGCGCCAGTCGAGGATCGACTGCGCGAGCTGCGTCGATTTGGCGTAGTCGCCGAGCACGAAGCTGAAGAAAGTCTGGAGCTGATTCTCGGTGAGCAGGTTGACGTTGAGCTTCTCGCCCAAGTCGCGCGCCCGCACGTCGACCTGCATGCTGTCGACATCCACCGGACCGGAATAGAGCGAGTCGACGTCGAGCCACGGATCGGACGCGGCGAGGCGCTGCACGTTCGTGCCCGTGGGCGCGACGCGCAGCGCGTACTCGAGCTTGGCCTGGGTGAGAGCCAACGCACCGAGCGCCGCGGCGCGCTGGATGCCGCGCTCCGAGGCGAGGATTCCGACCGCGCGCCGCTCGTGCGCTTCCATGCTGAATTGCAGGGCCACCGCCGCGATCGCGACGACGAGCCAGAGCGCGGCGATCAGCGCCACTCCGCGACGAGGTCTCATCGGACGACGGTCACTCGCTGTGTCCCGACCGGGAAGATCATCGGAAGACCGAGGATCGGTGCCGACGTCGTGTCTGACGAACGAAGCGTCAGACGCACGGCGCGCGGCGAGATGGTCGCCGCTTGCTGCGCGTCGAACCATTGGTTGGTTCTGGTATCGAGAAACTCGACCACGAGCGTATCGATCGTCGAGTCGAGCATCCGCCGCACGAGCGGCATCTGCGCGTTCGGTTGGTATTCGATCGTCAGGCCTTTCTCCGCCGTGTTGTTGTCGCCGTCGACGTAGAGACGAATGCGGACGTTCGGCAAGAGCGACGGGTTGAGCGCCGTCGTCGTGAAGCTGATCTCGTCGCCCGAAGCCTGCGCGGCCGAAACGGCGGCGGCGTTCATCGCGTTCGAGCCGGATGTGCCCGCGGCCGCGCCGCGCGTTGCAGCGCCGCGCGTCAGTCCCCGCGGCCCGCCGCCCTGCTGGATCTGCACCGTCCCCGCATCGATCCACGACTCGATCGTCTCTCGCAATGCCGCCGCCCGCTCCGTCGAGACCGAGGCCTCGCGGAGCACACGCCGGTGGTCGATCACCGAGGCGAACGTCGACGCGCCCGCCGCCGCCATCATTCCGGTGATCGCCAGCGCGATCACCAGCTCCATGAGGGTGAGCCCGGTCCGCGGACGTGCCGTCATCGCCGTGTGCTGAACGGAGGAGTGCGGTACGCGTAGGTGCGCACCGTGTACGAGCCGGCCGGCCAGGCGACCGTCAACCGGAGATCGTACACACCCGCCTGATCGGACACCGGTGTCGACGTCGTCTTCCACGAATACTCATTGAGCGGATTCGGAAACGTTCCGCCGGACACCGAGTCGGGAAGCGCCTGCAGCTCCTGGTCGGTGAGCAGATTCATGAACTCGAGCCGCGACGTCGCGAGCTGTTCCACTTCCACGGCGCGCCGCGCTCGCTCGGCGGTGCGCATGTCGCTCCCCACCGCCTCGAGCGCGGCAACCGACGTCATCCCGACGATCGCGACCGCGACCACTGCCTCGAGCAGCGAGATGCCCGAGCGGCGTCGGGCGCCGTCGCGGGGGGGGCGGTCAGCGCGAGTCGGCACGAGCCACTCCGCTCCATGGGTCCACGCGCACGATCAGCGGAATGTCGCCGCCGCGCACGACGACGGTGTCGGCAAACGCGGCGCCCGTCGGCTGAAACACATATTGCAGCCGCGGTTGATCCGTTTGGAACCGCGCCGCGAGGCCGAGATCGAGAGTGCCGGCGGCGAGGACGCCGGACCCGTTCCCAGTCGAGGTGTCCGCCTGGTATGCGAGCGTGAGCGGATCGAGCCGCAGCGTCACGACGGCGTCATGCTCCATCGCCGCCTGTCGCGCGTCGTGCAGCAAGCCAACCATCGCCTCGGCGCCGCCAACCGACGCTCGGTCCTCGCCGAGACGCGCGAACGCCGGCGCGGCGAGCGTGGCGCCGATCGCCATCACGAGCAGCACCATCGTCAGCTCCCACAGTGTGAAGCCGGAGACGCTGCGCCGCTCGGCGGGCCGCACGATTCGCTGCGCGCGCGGCATCACTTGAAGGAGTTCGCGTTGATGCCGTAGATCGCCTGCAGCAGCGACAGCGCGACGAACGCCACGATGGCGCCGAACATGATGATCATGGCCGGCTCGGCGAAGGTGGCCAGACGCTGGGTTGCCCGCTCCGTTCGCTCCTCGAAGATGTCGGCCGACTTCATGAGGAAAGTTCGAAGCTGCCCCGCGTCTTCGCCGACGCCGACGAGCTGCGCCAGCATCGCGGGAAAGATCGAGCTGTCGACGAGCGCACCGCGCAGCGAGCTGCCCTCGCGCACGCGGGTGCGAATGCGCACCACGTCGTCGCGCGCGATCGGGTCGCCGATCGACTCGACCGTGTCGTCGAGCGCGGTGAGCAGCGGCGCGCCGCCGCCGAGCAGCACGCCGACGAGCCGCGCGAAGCGTCCCGCCAGTGCGTAACGCCGCAGCGTCGCGACGCCCGGCAGCGTGAGCAGCACGCGCGACCAGAGGCGGCGCCCTTCATCGGTGTTCGCCACCCAAGCGGCGAAGGCTGCGATTACGAACGGGATGAGCAGCAGCACCGGCCAGAGCCGATGGAGCGCCGACGCGAGGGCGAGCAGCGTCGCCGTCGAACGGGGCAGCTTGGCCCCGCTTCCCTCGAGCAGGGTCACGAAGCGCGGCAGCACGAAGAAGAGCAGCACCGACACCGCGATCGAGCCCGCCCCGGCGAGGAGCATCGGGTAGATCGAGGCCGAGAGGATCTTGCCGCGAAGCTGCTCGTCGCGCTCGAGCTGATCGGAGAGCCGGGCGAACGCAGCGTCGATGTCGCCGCTCTTCTCACCGGCCCGCACGAGGCCGACGTAGAGCGGCGAAAAGAGCCGCGGGTGTCCGGCCATCGCCGTCGACAGCGGCTCGCCGCGCTCAACGCGCGACTTCACCTCGAGCAGCGCCGCCTTCACATCGCCCGACGCGACGCCCGACGCGGCGTTGAGTGCGTGGGCGAGCGGCATGCCGACCGGCAGCAGCGCGGCGAGCGCGCGGGTCACCTCGAGCACCTCGCGGCGGCGGCCGATCCGGAACCCGCGCCGTCCCCCCGCTTCCCCGGTCGATTCGCCGACGTCGAGCACGAACAGCCCGCGCTCCTCGAGCGAACGCGCCAGCGCGCCCGAGCTCGCGGCCTCCGCGCGGCCGTTGGTCCGCTTGCCCGCGCCGTCGACGGCCTGATATGCGTAAGTCGGCATGAGAGAACCCGAAACCGCGGCCCGGTCGCGGGCCGCAGTCTATTTCCAGCTCAACACGTCGGCGTTCTCGCCGTCGCCGCCGGGCGTGCCGTCAGCGCCGTAGGAAAGCAGATCGTAGCCCTGCGGGTTCACCTGCCCCGGCGAGAGATACTGGTACGGGCGGCCCCACGGGTCGAGCGGCACCGGCTTGCGCAGGTACGGCGCCCGCCAGTTCGCCGGCGGATCGACCGTCGGTTTCTCCCAGAGCGCGCCCAGGCCCTGCTCCGTCGTGGGATAATGCCCGTTGTCGAGCCGGTACGCATCGAGCGCCGCGCCGAGCATCTCGATCTGCGACTTGGCGGTCGCGTCCTTGGCGGCGCCGACGTGCTGAAAGATGTTCGGCGCGACCAGCGTGGCGAGAATCGCGATCACCACGATCACGACGAGGATCTCGATCAGCGTGAAGCCGCGCCGGACATCGGATTGGTGCAGAAAGCGTCGTGCACGGCCGCGTTGAATTGGCATCATCGGAGGAGTGCCGGTCGGAGCGAAGGCGACGGGTGGTTGGACACACACGCCGTGGAAACGGTTTTCTGATCGTGAGTTAGCGTGAGCTCACACCAGAGACTACGCGCAGGCGACAGACGTCGTTTGCCGCGCCAGCGTTAATACGCGCAAAGATGGGCCGCGGTCCGCGACTCGGCCATGACCCAACTCCCATTGACTTTCTATGGGAATGTTCTACCTTGCCCCTCCCATAGAAAACCAATGGAAGATGCCTGACGCCTCTGTCGAAGTCCTTCGCGGCACCCTCGACCTCCTCATCCTCAAAGCGGTGAGTTGGGGACCAATGCACGGCTACGGCGTCGCTCGCTGGATCGAACACGCCACCAGCGACGTCCTCCAGATCGAGGAAGGGTCCCTCTACCCCGCCCTCCATCGCCTCGAGGCCCGCGGCTGGATCGACGCCGAGTGGGGCACGTCGACGAACAATCGCCGCGCCAAGTTCTACGTCCTCACGACCAAGGGACGCTCGCAGCTCCGCGTCGAGACGGCCACCTGGTCGCGCTTCGCCCACGCCGTCTTCGCGGCGCTCGAGGCCCCGCCCTCGCAGCCGGCGTGATGGTTCGTTCGATGATCGTTCACTCATGAGCGTGCGCGCGCCGCGTGGCCGGCCGCCGGCGTGGCGCCGGTACCTCGCCTTCTGGGGCGTCGACGCGCGCGCCGACGTCGACGACGAGCTCCGCTTCCACCTCGAGATGCTCGCCGCCGACTACGCGGCGCGTGGGTTGCCTCCCGACGCGGCACGCGCCGAGGCCGAGCGCCGGTTCGGCAGCGTCGATCGCGCGCGCGACGCCTGCGTCGAGGTCGACCGCAACCAAGCGCGTACCGAGAGCCATATGCAAATGCTGATCGCCCTCCGGCACGATATCGCGTACGCCGCCCGCGTGCTG
>DATNAT010000234.1:0-20909 GCA_035572355.1 Gemmatimonadaceae bacterium | reverse complement strand
CCGCGCGGCGCCGACGTCGCCGTCGTGCTCGATCTCATGATTCACGACATCGACCTCGTGCGAACGTTCGTCGGCGGCGGCGTGCGCGAGGTGGCGGCGGTCGGCGTGCCCGTGCTCACACCGTTCGTCGACATCGCCAACGCGCGGTTGACGTTCGAAGCGGGCGCCGTCGCCAACATCACGGCCAGTCGCGTGTCGCGCGAGCGGATGCGCAAGCTTCGCATCTTTCAGCAGAGCGGCTACATCTCGCTCGATCTCGCGGCCGGCACGGGCGAGTACTACCGACTCCGACGCGACGTCGATCTCGCCGCGCTCGTGCGCGACGCACGCGGTGCGCAGGAGCTCGCGGCATTCGTCGAGCGCGTGCCGATCGATGCGCCGGAAGGCGAGCCGCTCCGGCTCGAGCTCGAGGCCTTCGTGCGCGCCGTGGCCGGCGACGCGCCGATTCCGGTGACCGGCGACGACGGGCGCGAAGCGCTCGCCGTCGCGCTCACCATCGTGCGCGACATCGAGCGCACGTTGCCCAGTCTGTCCGGCGGCGTGCCGGCCGCCCGCGGTGCGTGAGCTGCTGTTCGTCGCCGGGGAAGTCTCCGGCGATCTCCATGCCGCGCGGGTCGCCCGCGAGCTCGCGGCGCGCGGCGCGCCGTTTCGCCTCACCGGCATTGGCGGCGACGAGATGCGAACCGCCGGCGTCGAGCTGATCGAGCACGTCGGCAATCTCGCGGTGATGGGCTTCGTCGAGGTGGTGGGGACGCTGCGCCGACACTGGGGTCTGCTGCGCGAGCTCAAACGCCGCTTTCGCACGGGCGACGTCGCGGCGGTCGTGCTCGTCGATTATCCCGATTTCAACATGCTCGTCGCGTCGGCCGCGGCGCGGGTCGGGGTGCCGGTCCTCTACTACATCACGCCGCAGGTGTGGGCGTGGCGCGCCGGCCGTCTCGACAAGCTGGCGCGCACGGTGACACGCGCCGCGGTGATTCTCCCGTTCGAAGAGCCGTTGCTTCGCGAGCACGGCATCTCCGTCACCTTCGTCGGCCATCCGTTGCTCGATCGTGTCGCGACGCTTCCCGATCGAGCCGCGGCGCGCGCGGCGCTCGGTCTCGCCCCGGCCGATCGCGTGCTCGGACTGTTTCCCGGCAGCCGCCGGCAGGAGATCGAGCACAATCTCGACGGCTTCGTGGCCGCGGCACGCGAGCTTCAGCGCCGCGATCCGCAGCTGCGCGTGATGGTCGCCGCGGCGCCGCACGTGACGATCGACCCGGCCCGCTGCCCGTTTCCGATCGCCGCCGCTGGATCGTTCACCGTGCTGCGCGCCGCCGACGCCGCCCTCTGCAAGAGCGGCACGACGACGCTCGAGGCGGCGGTGGCCGGATGCCCGTTCGTCATCGCCTATCGGCTCAACCAGCTCAACTACGAGATCGCGCGGCGCGTTGTCAAGATTCCTAATATCGGTTTAGTCAACGTCGTCGCCGGCTATCAGCTCGTCCCCGAATTCGTCCAGGACGCGCTCGAACCTGGCGCGCTGGCCGACGCCCTCGAGCCGCTGCTCGATGCGGCCAGCGCCGACCGGGCCGCGATGCTCGACGGATTGGAGCGCGTGCGCGCGTCGCTCGGCACGCCGGGCGCCGCGGCACGCGTCGCCTCGATCGCCGTGGAGCTTGCGGCGGCCAGCGCGTCGGCACATGCCGGCTGAACGCGTGGCCGACCGCACGGCTGGAGCGGCCGCGCCTCCGGCGCGCATCGTTTGGCTGGCGCGGGCCGGCGGCCTGCTCGTGCGCGCGCTCGGGTGGACCTGGCGCATTCGCGTCACACACGACGACGCCGTGCGCCGGGCACGCGCCGAGGGCCGGCCAATCCTGTTCACGCTCTGGCACGGGCAGCTGCTGCCGCTGCTGTATCAGCATCGAGGTGAGAGTGCCACGGTGCTCATCAGCGAGCATGGCGATGGGGAAATCATCGCGCGAATCGCCCGGGGGCTTGGATATCGCACGGTGCGCGGATCGACGTCGCGCGGGGCCGCGCGGGCGCTGATCGAGTCGGCGCGTGTGATCGCCGGCGGCGGCGACCTTGCGATCACACCCGACGGACCGCGTGGTCCGTCGCGGTCGTTCGCGCCCGGCGCGGCAATCGTGGCCCAGCGCACGGGCGCGATCGTGATCGGCGCGGCGGCGACGGCGCGACCGGCGTGGCGGCTCAAGAGCTGGGACCGATTCATCATCCCGGTCCCCTTCGCGCGCATTCACGTGTCCTACAGCGACGCCGCTTCGGTGGACGCGGCCACCGCGCGCGATGCGGCGGCTGACGTGGATCGGCTGCGTGAGCAATTGGCCGAGGCAGAGCGGCGAGCCGATGGCTGAGCGCGCGCTGCTCGACGACCTGTGGTACGGTGAGAACAGGGCGGCCCGCACTGGCCGGGCCCTCGCGGTGCCGGCGTCGAAGTTGTTCGGCGCCGTGGTCGGAGCGCGCGATCTCCTGTACGAGGCCGGCTGGCTCCGCACGTTCGCGACGCCGATTCCCGTGGTCAGCGTCGGCAATCTCACCGTGGGCGGCACGGGTAAGACGCCGATTGCGGCTTGGGTGGCGCGCGAGCTGGCGATGCGTGGAGCACATTCGGCCGTCGTCCTGCGCGGCTACGGCGACGACGAGCCGCTCGTGCATTCAGCCGTGAACCCGTCGATTCCCGTCGTCACGGCGGCGGACCGAGTGGCGGGCGTCGAACGCGCCGCCGGCCTCGGCGCGAGCATCGCGGTACTCGACGACGCATTCCAACATCGCCGCGTACGCCGCGACGCCGACCTGGTGCTCGTGAGCGCGGACCGCTGGACCTCGAACGTGCGGCTGCTGCCAGCCGGTCCGTGGCGCGAGCCACTCACCGCGGTGCGGCGAGCCACGCTCGTCATCGTCACGCGGAAGGCGGCGTCGGAGGCCGCGGTCGACGCGGTGAACGAGGCGGTAGCACGGGCCGCGCCCTCGGTGCCGCGAGTCACCGTCCGCCTCGAGCTCGGCGAGCTGGTACGAGCTGGCGCGGCGGTTGGTCCGCCGGAGACGCGCCCGCTCGCGTCGCTCGCCGGAGCTCGCGTGCACGCCGTCCTCGCGATCGCCGACCCGCGCGCCTTCGTGCGCCAGCTCGAAGCCGTCGGCGCGACCGTCACCCCATCAGTGTTTCTCGATCATCACGCTTTCACGGACGCCGAGGCCGCGCGCATCGCGCGCTCGATTGGTGAAGGGGAATGGGCGGTGTGCACGCTCAAAGACGCGGTCAAGCTCGCACCGCGTTGGCCTCGCCTTGCGCCGCCATTGTGGTATGTTTCTCAGCGGGTAACGGTGGAGCGCGGCGTGGGAGGGCTCGAGCGAATGCTCGACGACCTCGTCAGGACGCGGCCCAGCGTCACCACAACCTCCGGCACCGCCGGCTGACGCCGGCCCGTTTCACCTACCATGGCCACCGACCTCCGACTTCCTACCGATAGAATCGTCCGCCCCGACAAGGACCGCTTCCTCGACGAAGAAAATCCATTCGAGGCGATGATGTTCCGCTTCGATCGAGCGGCGGAGCTGCTCGATCTGGAGCCGGGGCTGTACAAGGTGCTTCGGCACCCTGAGAAGCAGATCACTATCTCGATCCCGGTGATGATGGACAACGGCGAGGTCGAAGTGTTCGTCGGCCATCGCGTGTTGTACAACACGTCGCGGGGCCCGGCCAAGGGCGGCATCCGGTTCGACCTCAACGTGACGCTGGAGGAGGTCAAGGCGCTCGCCGCGTGGATGACCTGGAAATGCGCCGTCGTCAATCTTCCGTTCGGCGGCTCGAAGGGCGGCGTCGTCTGCGACCCGCTCAAGATGAGCGCCGGCGAGCTCGAGCGGCTCACCCGCCGCTACACGGCGGGAATCATCAACACGCTCGGCCCCGACTCTGATGTGCCGGCGCCCGACGTCAACACCAACGAGCGCGTGATGGCGTGGGTGATGGACACCTACTCCATGCGCATGGGCCACACCGTCACCGCAGTGGTGACCGGCAAGCCGATCGAGATGGGCGGTTCGCTGGGCCGGCGCGAGGCAACGGGACGCGGCTGCATGATCGTGACCAAAGAAGCCCTCAAGCACCTCGGCATGCCGGTCAAGGGCACGACGGTGGCGGTGCAGGGGTTCGGCAACGTCGGCTCGGTCGCCGCGCAGCTGCTCCAGCGCGAAGGGTGCAAGATCGTCGCGATCAGCGACCGCACGGGCGGCTACTACAACGCGAACGGCATCGACATCGACGCGGCGATCAAGCACGTGCGCCAGGTCCGGTCGCTCGATGGATTCACCGGTGGAGACAAGATCTCGAATGATGATCTGCTGGTGCTTGAGGTCGACGTCCTCGTGCCGGCGGCGCTGGAGAACGTGATCACGAGCAAGAACGCCAACAAGATCCGGGCGAAGATCATCTGCGAGGGGGCGAACGGCCCGACCACTGCGGGCGCCGATTCGGTGCTCGACGAGAAGGGCGTGTTCGTGATCCCGGACATCCTCGCCAACGCCGGCGGCGTCACGGTCTCGTATTTCGAGTGGGTACAGGACCGCGGCGGCTACTTCTGGACGGAAGACACCGTCAACGAACGGCTCAACGACATCATGTGCCGGAGCTTCGATGCGGTCCTGCAGCTCTCCAAGCAGCACAAAGTCAACATGCGCACCGCCGCGTACATGGTGTCGATCAGCCGCGTGGCGACGGTGCACCGGCTCCGCGGCATCTATGCGTGAACCCGTGGCGCGTCGCGCGCGATGCGCGGGGCGTCGGGCGACGGCGTTGTGTGTCGCGACGTGTTGAATGCGTTTCGTCGTCGCCGTTGTCGGCAAGCCGCGCGACGCTGGCCTGTCGGGTGTCATCCACGACTATGAGACGCGAGCTGGCCGGTACTGGCCGCTCGACGTCCACGAGGTCCGCGAGGAGCCGGCGCGCTCCATTTCCGCGGACCTCGTGCGCGAGCGGGAGGGCGAGCGGCTGCTCGCCGCGATCCCGCCGGGCGCCGAGGTCGTAGCGTGCGATGTCGGCGGGCGGCAGATGACATCGGAACAGTTCGCCGCGTGGCTACAGAGGCTCCGCGAGCGGGCGCGCGATGTCGGGCTTCTCATCGGCGGGGCGTTCGGGCTGAGCGCCGCCGTCCAGCAGCGGGCATCGGTCTCGCTCGCTCTCGCGCCGTGGACGCTGCCGCACGAGCTGGCGCGTCTCGTGCTCGCCGAACAACTGTACCGCGCCGGTTCGATCCTGCGCCGAGAACCATACCACAAGTGACGGCGGCTCGCCCGGAGCGCACGCGATGACGCTCGCGACCGGCACACTGCAGGTGGTCACCCAGCCGCTCGGCGGTTCACCGCTGTCACGCGCCGCGCGCGCCGGGCAGCTGCCAGAGTGGTACCGCCCGGCACCGCGCACGCCGGCCGAATGGACGGCGTATGCTCGTGATGTGGCATCGAGCGTGTCGCGGGATTGGTTGAGCGAGCTCGAACCGGCAATCGTACCGCGCGGCGCGGCGGCGGCGCGTCTCCGCGGCGCGGCGCAGGCGAGCGGCATCGTCGTCACCACCGGGCAGCAGCCCGGCCTGTTCGGCGGTGCGCTCATGACCTTCATCAAAGCGTTGAGTGCGCGCGCGCACGCCGATCTGCTGCAGGAGACCCTCGGCATTCCGGTGGCTCCGTTGTTCTGGGCGGCGACCGACGACGCGGATTTCGACGAGGCCGCCGCCGTCTCCGTGGCGCTCGAGGGCGGCGCACGCGAGCTGCGTCTCGCGCAACGTTCCGCCGCCGGCACGCCGATGGCGCTCACGCCGCTCGGACCGGAAGTTCGCGCGCTGGCTGCCCTGTTGCGCGATGCCTGCGGGTCGGCTTCGCACGCGCACTATCTCAATGCGGCGCTCGCCGCCTACGTCGAAGGGGCGACCGTGGGCGACGCGTATCTGTCGCTGCTTCGCGACGTGCTCGAGCCGCTCGAGATCTCCGTGATCGACGCGTCGCATCCGGCGGTGTCGCGGGCGGCCGCGTCAACCCTGCGGCGCGCGGCGCGCGACGCGGCGGCCGTCGCGGGCGCGTTGGCGGCGCGCGACAGCGCGATTGCGGCCGCAGGCTTCTCGGTGCAGGTCGAGAGCGTCGAAGGGATGTCACTCGTGTTCTTGAATGAGCATGGGATGAAGCGCCGCCTGCCGATCGACGAGGCGACCGGCCTCGGCACGCCGCCGCAGGGCACCTTCCTCTCGCCGACGGCGCTGCTGCGCCCCGTGGTCGAGCGGGCGATCCTTCCGACGGCGGCGTACGTTGGCGGACCGGGGGAGGTGGCATACTTCGCCCAAGTGAGCGCCGTCGCCGCGGCGGTCGGCGTCGCGGCGCCGCTCGTCGTGCCGCGCTGGTCGGCGACCGTCGTCGAGCCGCGGGTGCAGCGCATCCTCGACGAGCTGGGGCTTGATCTCGACGCGTTCGCAGATCCGCACCGCGCGGAAGCCGTCATCGCCGCGCGTCGCGTCCCGGCGGCCGCAGCGGCCGCGATCGCCGCGATGCGCTCCGACGTGGAGCGGAGCGTCGCCGCCCTGGGTGCGGCGAACGGGGGTCTCGTGGCCGGCGCGGTGCTCGACGGCTTCCGCCATGCGCTGGCCCATCGCATCGATCGTCTCGAGCGCCGCGTGCTGGCCGCAGTCAAGCGGCGCGAGACGGATGCGATGGCGCGCGTTGCGACCGCGCGCGGATCGCTCTTTCCACACGGCGTGCGCCAGGAGCGCAAGCTGGGATTCACGCCGTTCCTCGCGCGCTATGGACAGCCGCTGATCGACGACATGCTCGTGGCGGCGCGCGTGCATGCGCGGACGTCGATCCACCAGCCGCCGGCGCCTTCGCCGACCCAGTCATCGGCGGCGCCGGCGCGGGTATGAAGACGCCGGTGCGGCGAAGCGGGGCCGTGTTCGTCGCCGCGGGCATCTTCCTGTCGCGACTGCTCGGTCTCGTTCGAACGCACTACCTGTCCGGCGCGCTCGGGCAGTCGGTCGCCGCGGATGCGTGGATGTACGCGTCACGAATTCCAAATATTCTCAACAACCTGTTTGGCGAGGGATCGCTTTCCGCGTCGTTCATCCCGGTGTACGCGGGGCTCGTCCGCGACGGAAACGAGGAGGAAGCCGGGCGCACCGCCGGGGCGGTGGCGGCCGTCCTCGGCCTGATCGTCGCGGTGGGCGTCGCCCTCGGCGTGCTGTTCGCTGGTCCGATCACGTCCGTCATCGCGAGCGGCTTGAGCGCGCCCGGCAAGGAGGCGACGCGTGCGCTCACGATCCGCCTGACGCGAATTCTGTTTCCGTCGGCCGGGCTCGTCGTGATGTGTGCCTGGTGCCTGGGGGTGCTGAACAGCCACCGGCGGTTCTTCATGTCGTACGCCATCCAAGGGCTGTCGAACATCGTGCTGATCATCGCCCTGCTGATGTTTCGACATAGCCCGAATCTGGCGTACATCGTCACGATGCTCGCGTGGGCGTCGGTCATCGGCGCCGCGTTGATGTTTCTCGTGCAGCTGCCGCGCGTCCTCTCGCTCGTCAAACGGCTTCGCATCTCCCTCGGCATCGGCCACGGACCGACCCGCACCGTGATCCGGAACGCGATCCCAGCGTTCATTGGCCGAGGGGTCAATCAGATCAGCGCGTCGATCGATCTGTGGATCGCCAGCTATCTGCCGAGCACCCTCGCCGGCCTGCTCGGGTATTCACAGAACTTGTACATGCTTCCGGTCAGCTTGTTCGGCATGTCGATCTCGGCGGCCGAGCTGGCGGAGATGTCGCACGTCCAGGGCAGCGCCGGCGACGAGGCGTACGCGGCGACGCTGCGAGGGCGCCTCAACGCGGGCTTGCGCCGCGTGGCGTTCTTCGTCGTGCCGTCGGCGATGGCGTTCTTTGCGCTGGGCGGCGTCGTCGTCGCGCTCATCTTCGAGGGCGGACGTTTCGGCCATTCGCAGAGCGAGCTCACGTGGAGCATCGTGGCCGGTTCCGGCGTCGGCCTGCTCGCGGCGACGATGGGCCGGCTGTATTCGTCGACCTACTACGTGCTCCGCGATACGCGAACGCCGCTCGTCTTCGCCACCGTGCGCGTCGCGTTGACGACCATTCTCGGATGGCTGTTCGCGATCTGGATTCCGCGGTGGACCGGGCTCGATGCCAAGTGGGGCGCCGCCGGTCTCACGGCGTCGGCCGGAGTGGCGGCGTGGGCCGAGTTCACCTTGCTGCGCCGCGCGCTCAATCGCCGAATCGGACCCACCGGATTGCCCGCGTCGCTCGCTGCGCTGCTCTGGACGGGTGCGGGCATCGCCGCGCTCGTCGCCTGGGGCGCGAAGCTGGTGCTGCCGCAGAATCGCCCGATCATCGGCGGCGCCCTCATCGTCGCCGTGTACGGTGTCGTGTATTTCGCGGCGACCGCGGTATTCAAGGTTCCCGAATCGCGGCAGATGATTGCGCGTGCTCGGCGGATGCTCTCCCTGGCCTGACGCCGCCGCGCCGCGCACCGGCGCGTATGTGAAGGGTATTATTCAGCATGGCCGTCCCGCCGTCCGTCCTCGACAAGGTGCCGCATCTGCCCGAGTCGCCCGGAGTCTATCTCTGGCGTGACGCGGAGGGCACGGTGCTCTACGTCGGCAAGGCCAAGCGGCTTCGGTCGCGCGTGCGCAGCTACGTGACCGGCGATCACGAGGAGAGCATCAAGACGCGTGCGCTGATGCTCCAGGTCGCGGCGCTCGAGACGATCGTCGTGCCGAGCGAGGCGCACGCGCTGATTCTCGAAGCCAATCTGATCAAGGAATACCACCCGAAGTACAACATCGCGCTCCGCGACGACAAGTCGTATCCGTACATCAAGGTCACCGTCGCCGAGCCGTTCCCGCGCGTGTGGGTGACGCGCCGGCTGGTCGACGACGGGAGCCGGTACTTCGGGCCGTACACCGACGTCGGTGCGATGCGCCGAGCGTTGAACGTCGTGAAACGCATCTTCACCGTCCGCTCCTGTAACTTCGACATGCCGAAGCAGATGCCGGAGCGCCCGTGCCTCGACTACTACATCAAGCGGTGCAAGGCGCCGTGCATTCTCGCGCAAACGCAGGGCGAGTACCGCGCGATGATCGACGAGGTGCTGGTGTTCCTCGAGGGGCGAACGCGCGAGGTGGCGCGGCGCGTCAAGCAGCGCATGGCTCTCGCTGCCGAAGCGCTCGACTTCGAGCGTGCGGCCGAGCTGCGCGATGCGCTCAAGCATCTGGAGGAGATGGAGGAGCCGACCGTCGTGCTCTCCGTCGAGGGCGGCGACCGCGATGTGATCGGCTACGCGCGCGACGGTGACGACGCGGCGATCGCGTTGATGCGGATTCGCGCCGGTAAGCTGTTGGCGCGCGAGCACCAGTTCCTCGCGCAGCTCGAGGAGGAGCCCGACGCCGCCGTGCTCCAAGCCTACCTCGTGGGAGCGTATCGCGCGATCGATGATCGGGCCGCCGAAGCCCTCGTTCCATTCGAGCCCGACGAGCGCGAGCTCGTCGAGTCGTCGCTCGAACGGACGGCGATCGCGGCGCCGCAACGCGGTCCGCGGCGCGAGCTGGTCGATCTCGCGACGCAGAACGCCCGCCATCTCCTCGAGGAGCTCCGCCTGACCGGCGACGAAGCGGAGGAGCGCGCCGGCGATCCGGTGTATGAGTTGCAGCGGTCGCTCGGCTTGCAGAAGGTCCCGCGGTCGCTCGTCTGTTTCGACATCTCACATGCGCAGGGGACCGACACGGTCGCGTCGTGCGTCTGGTTCCAGAACGGCCGGCCTTTCCGATCCGAGTACCGGAAGTTCAAGGTCAAGACGGTGGAAGGGGTCGACGACTTCGCCTCGATGAACGAGGTCGTCACGCGGTACTTCGCGCGCCGCACGGCCGATGACAAGCCGCTCCCCGACCTCGTGGTGATCGACGGCGGCAAGGGGCAGCTCAACGCGGCGCACGCCGCGCTGGAGGCGATCGGGCTGGGCGCGATGCCGCTCATCAGCCTCGCCAAACGGGAAGAGGAGATCTTCGTCCTCGGCCGCGCCGAGTCGCTGCGGTTGCCGCGGCGCTCGCCCGCCCTCAAAGTGCTGCAACAGGCGCGCGACGAAGCGCATCGGTTCGCGATCACATTCCAGCGCAAGCGTCGCACGATGCGCACGATCACCTCCGAGCTGCTGCGCATTCCGGGCGTGGGCGAATCGAAGCGGCGCCAGCTGCTCGAGACCTTCGGCAGTCTGCAGGGCGTGCGGGACGCGGCCCCCGAGGCGATCGCCGCGCTGCCCGGCTTCAGCCTCAAGACGGCCGAGCGCATTCTCGGCGTGTTGCGCAGCACGTCACCGATCGGGCCGCAGCCGCAGGCGCTCGCCGAGCCGGTCGCGTCGGTCGCCTCGAGCGATGTAGCTTCCTCGCGCGGCGACGCGATTGCGCCGTCCGGTGACCCTTCCTCCAACGACCCTTCGACCGATCTCCCGTGAGCACTTGGCATCTCATCTGTTCGGCCTGCGACACTCGCGCTCCAGGCGACGCGCTCGCCACCGTCTGCCCGAAGTGCGGACAGCCGTTTCTCGTTCGTTATGATTCTCAAATGCCCCCTCGATCGGCGGTCACGCCGCGCTGGGACATGTGGCGCTATGCCCCCGTCATGCCGCTCGCTGAGGGCGAGACGCCAGTCTCGCTCGGCGAAGGCCTCACGCCGATGCACGATCTGCCGCACCTTGCGCGCGCGGTCGGTGTCGCTCGGCTATGGGTGAAGGACGAAGGGCTCAATCCCACCGCGTCGTTCAAAGCGCGCGGCATGAGCGCCGCGGTCACGCGCGCACGAACGCTCGGCGTTCCCGGATTCGTCGTGCCCACTGCGGGCAACGCCGGCGCGGCGCTGACCGCCTACGCCGCGGCCGCGCGCCTCCCGGTGCGCGTCTACGCGCCCGAGTCCACTCCCAAGCCGATTCTCGACACGATCCGCACGCTCGGCGCCGATCTGCAACTCGTCGCCGGCCACATCGGCGACGCGGGCAAACAGGCCAAGGCGTTCGCCGCCGAGAGCGGATACTTCGATGTGTCGACGCTGCGCGAGCCGTATCGGATCGAAGGAAAGAAGACCATGGGCATCGAGGTCGCCGAGCAGCTTGGCTGGCGGTTGCCGACGCACATCGTGTATCCGACCGGCGGCGGCACCGGGTTGATCGGCATGTGGAAAGTGTTCGCCGAAATGCGCGACGGCGGCTGGCTGCCCAAAGACGTGGCGATGCCCCACATGGTCGTCGCGCAGGCGGACGGTTGCGCCCCGATCGTGCGCGCGTTCGCGGCCGGCGAGGAGAAGGCCACTCCCTGGGAGAATCCTACGACGCACGCCAGCGGCCTGCGCGTGCCGGGACCGCTTGGCGACCGGCTCATTCTGCGCGCGTTGCGCGAGAGCAAGGGCGAAGCGCTCGGGGTGAGCGAAGACGCGATTCGCGCGGCAACCCTCGAGCTGTCGCGCGCAAGCGGCGTCGACGCGGCGCCGGAAGGCGGGTGTGCGCTGGCCGTGACGAAGCAACTCGTCGCCGCGGGTCGAATTCCAAAGAGTGCAGAGGTGGTCGTGTTCAACACCGGCAGCGGCGCGTCGTATCGGTTTTGATGCGGATCGCGATCTTCGATCCGTTCAGCGGCATCGCCGGCGACATGACGCTCGGCGCGCTGCTTCAGCTAGGACTCGGCGCGGATTGGCTGCGCGCTCTGCCGCCGACGCTCGGCCTGTCCGACGTCGGCGTGCAGATCCGCGAGGTCGTGCGCGGTGAGATCGTGTGTACGAAGGTGGACTTCGACATTCCACCTCAACCGCATGGCCGCCATATCAAGGAAATTCGGGCGCTGGTCGAACGGAGCGGCGCGCCGGAGCGAGTGCGCCAGTCAGCGAATGCGGCGTTCACCGCGATCGCCACGGCCGAGGGTGAGATTCACGGAATGCCGCCGGATGAGGTGCACCTCCATGAAGTCGGCGCGGTCGATGCGATTCTCGATGTGGTCGGATCGATCTGGGGATTGGCGCAACTCGGCGTCGAGCGCGTGCACTGCGGCACCATCGCGCTCGGCGACGGAAGTGTGAAAGCGGCGCACGGTCTGCTCCCAGTGCCCGCTCCCGCGACGCTCAAGCTCCTCGAGGGGCACGCGGTACGCCCCGGCCCGGAGAATTCCGGCGAATTGGTCACGCCGACCGGCGCCGCACTCATGCGTGTGCTTTCCGCTGGTCCGCCGCCGGCACGCTATCGCCCGCTTCGCAGCGGCTTCGGCGCCGGTACGAAAGATTTTGTCGGTCGCGCCAATGCCCTCCGCGTCATCCTCGCCGACAGCGTGGACGACTCGGCAGGGGGCGCGACGATCGACGACCTGGTGGAGCTGGTCTGCGACGTCGACGACATGAGCGCCGAATTGCTGGCCGTCGCGGTCGACCGCGTGCGCGCGGGCGGCGCGCTCGACCTGTCGCTTGCCGCGATCACGATGAAACGCGGCCGTCCGGGCACGCGAATCGAGGTCCTGTGCCGCGCGGGTGACGCGATGCGGATCGAGGACTTGCTCTTCGTGGAGACGACGACGATTGGTGTGCGCACGCGATCCGTTCGCCGTCGCGCCCTGCCTCGCAGGGTGATCGAGGTCACAGTGCTGGGCCACGCGATCCGCGCCAAAGTGGTCGCGCTCCCCGGGGGTGGGACGCGTGCAAAGCCCGAACTGGTGGACATCGAACGCGTTGCACTGGCGACCGGAAGGCCGCTACAGGATATTTCCAGATTGGCCGCCAACGAGGCGGAACGCCACCTCGAGAGGTAGTGTAAGGTTGAACATGAGGAGACGACACATGCTCGTTGTGAAGGGAAGAGCGTTGCCCGGGCTGTTGCTGGTTGCGCTCGCCTCCGTTGCTGGAGCGCAGCAGAAGGCCTGCGACGTCGACGAAGGCTCGCCCAATCAGGTGGCGCGCGCGGTGCTCGACATGCAGATCGCGCAGAACTCGGCCAAGCCGGCCGACGCTGTCGCCAAGCTCAAGGATGCCGTCAAGCTCCTGCACGAGGGCGACCTGAAAAAGAACCCGGTTGGCCGCGCGTCGGTCTACGGTAAGACCCTCGTGCTGTGGATGGCCCAGCCCGGCATCACGAATGGCGTCGCGAGCCGCGGCACCATCGGGTTCGAGACCGACACGGCGCAGGCGTACGACCTCGTGGCCGGCATGGACTCGGCGTTCACGATCGTCGAGACCGCCAACCCCGAGTGCGCTGCGACCTACGCGCCCTGGCGACAACAGAAGTCCTGGGTCGAAACGGTCAACGCTGCGCTCCAGGCAATCAACGCTGACAAGACGGACAGCGCGGTCGCGCTCGCCAAGCGTTCGCTGCAGATGTACCGCGGATCGCCGTACGGCTACTGGATCCTCGCCCAGGCCGCGGCGAAGAACAATCAGACCAAAGACGCAATCAGCTACTACAAGCAGGCGATTGCCGTCGCGACCGATACGTCGGCCGCCATCGCCGACCTGCGCCGAAATCTGCAACTCAACCTCGGCAATTACGCCGTCTCGGCCGCGGGCAGCGCGGCGGCCGCGGACAAGCCGGCGCTCCTCGCCGAAGCCAAGGCCGCGTTCGACGCGCTGGGCAAGGATCCTGGAACGAAGTACGCCGACGCGGCCCGCACCGGGCTGGCGAACCTTGCCGCCGCAACGGGCGACACGGCGGCGATCAAGGCGTCGTACTCCGATCAGCTCGCAAACCCGAGCGCGTTCTCGTACAACTCGCTCATGCAGGCTGCGGTCGTCGCGGCCAAAGCCAACCAACCCAAGGACGCGATCAAGCTGTTCGAGGCCGCGCATGCGATGAACGCATATCATCGCGACGTGCTCTACAACCTCGCCCGACTCTACTTGCTCGACAGCGCGTGGACGCCGGCGATCACGTACGCGCGGCAACTCGTCTCCGTCGATCCGGACAATCCAGACAGCTATCAGCTGCTCATGTTCGGCTACGGCGCGTTGCAGAAGATGTACGGCAACAAGGAAAAGGAGCTCGAGGCCAAGGCCCGCTCGCTCGGCCAACGGGCCAACACGTCCAAGTCGTCGGCCGTGATCAAGGCGGCGGTCGATTCAGCTGCCAAGTTGAATGCGCCGATCAAGGCCTACGGCGATTCGACGAAGATGTACGTCGACTCGGCGCTCAAGTACAATGGCTTGATCACGTCGATTCCGGCAAAGGTGGTGTTCACCGAGTTCACGCCGGGCGACACCAAGACCACGCTTGCCGGCACCATTACCAACCAGACGAACGCGGCGCGCTCGTTCGCGCTCAAGATCGAGTTCCTCGACAAGACTGGGAACGTGGTCGCGACGCAGGACGTGAACGTTGGTCCGGTGCAGCCGCACGAGAGTGGCAATTTCTCGGCGACCGCTCCCGCGCCAGGAGTCGCCGCCTTCCGATACGCGCCGATCACCTGACGCTGCCGCTCGACCTCGAGCGTCGTGGCGCTGGTGAAACCGCGCCCAACCGACAAGGTTGGGCGCGGTTTCTATTTCGCTCTCGACGACGGTTCGCCCGCCGATTCAGAGCGTGCGTTCGAGTGGCACAACTCGCCATTTCAGCTTGATTTCACCCCTGTTAGCTCCTACATTGCATGAGCTATCGCCGAGCGTACGGCGCGGATGATTCGGGTGTCGGGGGGAGATCGCTCCACGTGGTCTTCCCCCATTGCAATGGTGGGTGAATGGTTCGCGTCAAGGCTATCGAGAAGGGCGGCATCGCGGAGGAGCTGGGGATCGTGCCGGGCACCGAGCTGCTGTCGGTCAACGGCCGCGAGCTGGTCGACTTTCTCGATTGGGAATTCCTCACCGCCGACGACGAGCTGGTCATAGACGCCCGGCATCCCGATGGCGAGCAAGTCGTCTACGAGATCGAGCGTCCGGAGGGCGAGGCGATGGGGCTCGAGCTCGAGCCGCCGACGATTCGCCGCTGCGCCAACCGTTGCGAATTCTGCTTCATCGAGGGGCTGCCGAAAGGCTTGCGTAAGCCGCTCTACGTGCGCGATGACGACTATCGGCTGTCGTTCGCCTACGGCAACTTCGCGACGCTCTCCAACCTCAAGGATCGCGACGTCGCGCGCATCCTCGAGTACCGCCTGTCGCCGCTCTACATCTCGGTCCACGCTACCCCCTGGGAAGCGCGCAAGGTGTTGCTCAACAACCCGCGCGTGCCCAACATCGTCGAGCAACTCACGCGGCTTGCCGAGGGTGGCATTCAGTTCCACGGCCAGATGGTGATCGTGCCCGGACTGAATGACGGCGACGTCCTCGAGCAGTCGCTTGCCGACCTGTGGGCGTTTGGAGAAAACGTGCTCTCCGTCGCCGTGGTGCCGGTTGGCCTGACGCAGTTCTCGCATCTGTACACTGGCAAGTCGATGGACCGGACGGCGGCGGAGAGCCTCCTCTGCGCCGTAGATCGGTGGGCCGAGCGCGCGCGAGCGAAGCGCGGCGAGTCTTGGGTGTACGGGTCGGACGAGCTGTATCTACTTGCCGGGCGCCCGCTGCCCGATGCCGACTACTACGGGGAATTTCCGCAGGTCGAGAACGGCGTCGGTGCCGTGGCCGCGCTGCGTCAGCGTGTCCACGACGGCCTCGACACGCTGCCCGATCTCACGGGACGCCGGATCGGGGTCGTGACCGGCGTGTCGATGACGCCCCTCATGCCCGAGCTGCTCGGCCAGCTCACCGTGGCCACGGGCGCGCGCTTCGAGCTCATCTCCGTCGAGAACTCGCTCTTCGGCCCCACGACGACGACCGCAGGCCTGCTCGTCGGCGCCGACATTCGGCGGGCGCTCGCCGACCGAGGCGATCTCGATCTTGCACTGATTCCGGCCGAGTGCATCAACGACAGCGGCGTCTTTCTGGACGATGAGCCGTTCGTCGCCGTGCGCGAGCAGCTTCCGATGCCGGTATATCCGTCGTACGACTTCATCGACGCGCTGGTCCCCGAAGGGACGCCTCGCATCGCCGGGGCCGCCGCGTGAACACCCCGGTCGTTGCACTCATCGGCCGGCCGAACGTCGGAAAATCCGCGCTGTTCAATCGCATCGTCGGCGACGACAGCGCCATCGTGTCCGATGAAGCCGGGACGACTCGCGACCGCCACTTCGCGCAGGCCGACTGGGCCGGCCGCCCGTTCTGGCTCGTCGACACGGGCGGCGTCGCCGACGATCCGCGCGCCCCGATGGATCGCGAGATTCGTCGTCAGGTCGACGAGGCGATCGGCGAAGCGGACCTGCTGTTGTTCGTGGTCGACGCGCGGGTCGGGTTGCATCCGAGCGACCACCACGTCGCCGAGCTGCTGCGCAATTCGCGCAAGCCATGGATGCTCGTCGCCAACAAGGTCGACGATCCCAGGGCGACCGACTTCTACGAGTTCTACTCGATCGGGGTCGACGAAGTGTTCCCCGTGTCGGCGATCAACGGCAAGGGCTCGGGCGATCTGCTCGACGCATTGATCGCGCGTCTGCCCCAAGTCGAGCCCGAGACCGAGCAGGCGATGCGCATCGCCGTGGTCGGCCGCCCGAACGTCGGGAAGTCGTCGTTCGTGAATCGGCTGCTTGGCGAGGAGCGGCTGGTCGTCTCCGAGATCGCCGGTACCACGCGCGACGCCATCGACACGCCGCTTCGCTATCACGGCCGAACATTCATCTTCGTCGACACTGCGGGGTTGCGCCGCCAGAGCCGGATCGACGAAGGGATCGAGTTCTACTCGTCGCTCCGCACGCGGCGCGCGATTGGCCGCGCCGACATCTGCATCCTGATGGTCGACGCAACGGAAGGAGAGATCCAGAATCAGGATCTCAAGATCGCCGCGCTCGCCTGGGAGGCGGGACGCGGACTGATCCTCGTCGTCAACAAGTGGGACTTGGCGGAGAAGGACGACAAGGCGACGGCCAAGTACCAGAAGGCGGCGATCGAGAAGGCGCCGTTTCTCGCTTTCGTTCCGTTCTTGTTCACGTCGGCGCTCACCGGTCAGCGAGTGAACCGCACGCTCGAGATCATTCTCGAGGTGGAGGAAGAGCGGGCGAAGCGCATTCAAACGTCGGAAGTGAACGAGAAGCTGCAGGAATTGCTCGCCCGCCGGCAGCCGCCACAAGCGGCCGGCCGCGACGTGCGGCTCAACTTTGCCACACAAGTCGAGACGGCGCCGCCGACCATTGCCGTGTTCGGCAATGCGCCCGATCTCGTCGAGGAGCATTACGTGCGGTATCTCCACAACGGCTTCCGCTCGTTCTGGGGTTTCACGGGCAACCCGCTGCGCATCGTGCTGCGGCGCAAGGCCGGATGATCGCGTCGGCCGCCGCTGTCGTCGCCTCGTATCTTCTGGGGTCGATTCCGGCGGCCTACATTGCCGGACGATCGCGCGGCATCGACCTCCGCAAGCACGGCTCGGGCAACCTCGGCGCGACGAACGTCATCCGGGTGCTCGGCACGAAGATCGGGCTGCTCGTGTTTGCGTTCGACATGGCGAAGGGTGCGGTGCCCGTTGCCGTCTTTCCGCGCCTGGTGCCGCTCGACGCGATGCCGCTTCACGATCCGCGCATCTACGCGATTCTCTGCGGCGTTGCGGCGATCGTCGGGCACGTGCGGCCGATTTACCTCAAGTTCGGCCGCGGCGGCAAAGGCGTCGCGACGGCGGCCGGTGTGTTTCTCGCGCTGGCCCCGGTCCAGACGCTGCTCACGCTCGTCATCTTCGCCGTCGTCATGCTCTCGAGCGGGTACGTGTCGCTCGGCTCCCTGATCAGTGCGACGATGCTTCCCGTGCTGCTCGGCATCACGGTTGGCGTGCGGTCGCCGCTATTCGTGGTCAGCGTGCTGCTCGCCCTGTTCGTGTTCTGGACGCATCGCGCCAACATTGCCCGCCTTCAGAAGGGCGAGGAGCACCGGTTCGGACGCAAGGGCGTACCCGCCAAGCGCCCGGCGGCGACCCTTGCCGTCAGCCTCGTGATCGTGCTCGCACTGTTCATCGCGACGAGGCTCGCCTGATGCGCTGCGCCGTGATCGGCGGCGGCGCATGGGGCACGGCGCTCGCCGACCTCCTCGCGGCCAACGAGCACGACGTCGTGCTGTGGTCGCTCGAGCCGGATGTCGCCTCGTCGATCAACCGCTGTCACGAGAATCAGCGTTTCCTGAAGGGCTTGCCGTTGACGTCGTCGCTGCGCGCTACGAACGACCAGGCCGAAGCGATCGACGGCGCCCATCTCGTCGTCTACGCGGCGCCATCGCAGCATCTGCGCGGGGTCGCGGCAAAGGCTGCGTCGTCCGTTGCCGCCGACGCGACCCTCGCCGTGGCAACCAAGGGGATCGAACGCGGCACGCTGGCGCTGATGACGAGCGTGATCGAGGCCGAGCTGCCTGGCCGCGCGGTGGTCGGCATCTCTGGGCCAAGCTTCGCGGCGGAGGTCGTGGCGCGCCACCCTACGGCGATCGTCGCCGCGTCGCGCGACATGGGGGCGGCGCTCGCCGTACAGTCGTCGCTCAGCAGCGGGTCTTTTCGCGTGTACACGCACGACGACGTGATCGGCGTCGAGCTCGGCGGAGCGCTCAAGAACGTGATGGCCGTCGCCACCGGTATCGTCGAAGGGGTGGGGCTGGGCTACAACTCGCGCGCGGCGATCATCACACGAGGCCTCCACGAGATGACGCGGCTGGGTGTCGCCCTCGGCGCGCGCGCCTCGACCTTCGCAGGATTGGCCGGCGTCGGCGATCTCGTGCTCACCTGCACCGGCGCGCTGAGCCGCAATCGCGCGATCGGCATCGAGGTGGGGAAGGGCGCGTCGCTCGAGGACGCGCTCGCCGGAAAGGAAACGGTCGCCGAGGGCGTGGCGACTACCGCGAGCGCCTTCGAGCTGGCGGCGCGCCTCGACGTCGACATGCCGATTGTCCAAATGGTGTACCGCATTCTTTTCGAGGGCCACGCCGCGGCGAACGCCGTGCCGGAGCTGATGGCCCGCGAGCTTCGATCGGAGCAAGATCTATGAGCCCTCCCCCGGCATCGAGCAGCGACCCCGTCCAGGAGTTCTTTTCCATCGGCGAAGTGTGCGAGCTGACGAACCTCAAGCCGCACGTTCTCCGGTATTGGGAAAGTCAGTTCCGCTTTTTGAGTCCGGCGAAAAACCGCTCGGGCAATCGCGTCTATCAGCGGCGCGAAGTGGACCTGATCATGCTGGTCAAGCATCTGCTCTACGACGACAAGTACACCATCGAGGGCGCGCGACAGAAAGTGGAGCATCATCGAAAGAGCGGGGATCTCAAGACCGTCGCGCGCGGTGCGCTGGGTGTTCAAGCGCTCGAGGCGCTCGAGGCGGACCTCAAAGAGCTCGCCGCGCTGCTCTCGGTCGACGACGGGGCGGCCGACTGAGCGCGCCCGGCCGGCGAATGCGCTTTCTCGTCACCAATGACGACGGCATTCTGGCGCACGGCATCGAGTGCCTGTGTGCCGCCGTCGAGCTCCTCGGCGAAGTCACTGTCGTCGCCCCCGACCGGGAGCAGAGCGCGACCAGCCATTCCCTCACGCTGCATCACCCGGTCCGCCCGATTCGCCGCGGCGAGCGGCGGTGGCAGGTCGATGGCACGCCGACCGACTGCGTGATGCTCGCGCTCGAGGCGCTCATGCCGGAGAAGCCGGATTTCGTGCTGAGCGGAATCAATCACGGCCAGAACATGGGCGAAGACGTGCTCTACTCGGGCACGGTCGCCGCGGCGATGGAAGGGCTCGCGCTCGGCGTGCCGTCGCTGGCCATCTCGTTCGCCGGCGGCGATCTCCGTGCCGACGTGAGCCAGCTGCGCGAGCAGGTGAAGGTGCTCACGCCGCTGATCGACCACCTGACGTCGCTGCCCAACTTTCCGAGTGACACGCTGTTCAACATCAACCTCCCGCCCCGGCCCGCCGACGCCGTGAAGGGAGTGCGGTTGACCCGACTCGGCCGCCGCGTCTACTCGCAGTCCGTTGCGCCGATGAAGGATCCGTGGGGCCGGCAAATCTACTGGATCGGCGGCGGCGAGATCACATGGACGGGCGAGCCCGACTCGGACTTTCGCGCCATCGAAGAGGGCTATGTTTCGGTGACCCCACTGCACCTCGATCTCACGCATTTCGACGTGCTCAAAGGAGCGGCCGCGTGGTGGCGAGACCTGTAGACGGCGAGTTTCGCGGCGCGCGCCAGCGTCTCGTCGACACGCTGCGTGAGAAAGGCATCCGGGATCTCGCCGTGCTGCGCGCGTTCGAGATGACGCCGCGTCACGCATTCGTGCCGACGGGCCTGCGTCATCGCGCCTACGAGGATTCGCCGCTGCCGATCGGCAACGGTCAAACGATCTCGCAGCCGTGGGTGCACGCGCGCTACCTCGAGTTGTTGCACCTGACGGGCCGCGAGCGCGTGCTCGAGATCGGGACCGGCTCGGGCTACCAGACCGTCCTGTTGGCCCACCTCGTGGCGCAGGTATTCTCGATCGAGCGCATTCCGGCGCTGATGCAGCAGGCGCGCGAGAACATCCAGCGCACGGGCGTCAACAACGTGTCGCTCCTCCTCGGCGACGGCAGCATCGGCTGGCGCGAATATGCGCCGTACGATGCGATTCTCGTCAGCGCCGGCGCGCCTTCGATCCCGCAGCCGCTGCTCGACCAGCTCGCCGAAGGCGGGCGGCTGCTCATCCCGATCGGCGACCGCGAAGAGCAGAAGCTCGTCGTGGCCGAGCGGAAGAACGGTGCGATCGAGCTGCACGACGTGGCGCCCGTGCGCTTCGTTCCGCTCGTCGGGCACCATGGGTGGGGCACGGGCGAGAGTGGATGATGCGCATCCACGTCGCGGTTCGCGGCCGGGTGCAGGGCGTGGGGTTCCGATGGTTTGCGCGCGAGGC